>JBMFPH010000047.1:0-17983 GCA_049969215.1 Anaerolineae bacterium
GTCGTGATGCCGCTCGTGGCTACTTGCGCTCGCCGTGCCCTGCCATGGCAGCGATCTCGCCGATGCGCGCGTCCAGCTCGGCGCTCAGCCCCTCGATGTCGGCGTCCAGAAAGCCGCGGATGATCATCGAGATCGCCTCATGCTCCTCCATGCCGCGCGACATCAGGTACTCCACCTGTTCGGGCGCCACCTTGCCGACGCTCGCTTCGTGGCTCATGCGCGCTTCGGGATGGAAGGAGCGCAGGCCCGGCACCGATTCGATGAAGCCATCCTCGCCTGGATCGAGCAACATGCCGGCGCAGTCCACATGGGCGCGACAGCGCGCATTGCCCACCAGGAAGCCGCGCTGGTACATCTTGCCGCCGGTGCAGACTCCGCGGTGCACCAGCTCGGCGCCGCTGTCCTCGCCGTTCAGCCAGACCTCGCCGCCGGTGTCGATGATCGACCCGCGCGAGCCGAGGATGATCGTCATGTACTTGGCGGTGGCGCCGACACCGTTGAGGTAGGTGCGCGGATTGCTCTGGATGTCCAACGCCGGCCGCAGCGAGACGTAGTTGTTGATGTAATGGCTGTGGTCGCCGACGGCGACAGCTGCGCGCGGCCGCACGATCACCTCCGGCCCCCAGCTGTGCACCATTGTCATGGTCAGAGTGGCGTTGGCGCCGACATACGCCTCGTTGACCGCCAGATGGTGACCGCTGCGCACCGCACGGCCGGTGGTGCAGCCGGTGATCAGGTGCAGCTCTGTGTCATCCTCCAACACGATGACATTGTGCAGCTTCTGCGCCAAGCCCTCGTGTGAGATGAACAACCCCGCCTGTGCCGGCCGGGCGATGCGCGTCCCCTGGCGCACCCAGATGAAATAACCGTGCGGCTCTGACTCGGCTGCCACCTGACGGGTGACCTCGTCCTGATCGGGCGCGATCAACTTCCAGAAATAGCGCTCACGCAGCCAATCATAGCGGCGCAACGCTTCGGCGATGGGCAACATCTCCAGCCCTTCGCGATAGGTCTGCACGCACAAGGGCAGGTGATCGCGCAACACATAGGTGGCCGAACGCACCTCGGGCTCATCGGGGCGGATCTGCACTCCGACATCGGCGAGCGTTGCTGCCTCTTCCTGCGCGATGACATCCACGGTGCTAACTGGCTTTGTCATATCCATCTCCCTCAACCAAACAACATACACACGCCGCGTAACCCCGTTCGGCAATTGTCTGCAACATCAAGTGGGGATTCCCAGAGCATGCGATGCGACCGTCGAGCATAATGTGCGCACGATCCGCTTCAATATATTTCAGAATGTGCCCGGTATGGGTGACGATCAAACCAGAACGACGCCGCACCGGCCGGCACGAGTCGCGGATAAACAGACGGTTGACCAAGCTGCCGACCAATGCCAACGAATCGAGGTCGACGCCGGATTCAGGTTCATCCATCATGCTGAAGCGCGGGCAAGTCGCTAACAGTTGCACCAGCTCGGCACGCTTGATCTCGCCGCCCGACAAACCGGCATTGATATCACGGTCTAGGAACTCCTCGACACGCGCCTGGCGCACCAGATCGGCGATCTCTTCGGCGCTGACCGAGTCGTGCGCGACGATGTAATCCAACACAGCACGCAGCTTGACCCCGGCGATTGTGGGCGGCCGTTGCTGCGCGATCGCGATGCCCAGCCGCGCGCGCTCGGTGACGCTCAGACCTGTGATGTCGCGCCCATCGAAGATTATCTGGCCACGCGTCACTTTGTAGGCCGAAAACCCCATGATGGTCATCATGAGCGAGGTCTTGCCACTCCCGTTTGGCCCCATCAAGGCATGCACCTGGCCTTCGGGGATGGTCAGGTTGATTCCATGGAGCAACTCCTTGCCCCCTATCTCCACATGGAGATCGTGGATCTCCAAAATATTGCCTGTAGACGAACCCATAAACACCCCCCTATCACCCGAGTTTAAACCTATATTATCATTATAGCGCAGCTCGATCACCTTTGTCACAACGATGCCGGCTCATTGATCTTTTGGTGTCGTGCAGGGTTCTATGCCCCTGCCGTTTTTTCGGGCGTTATTCTCTGCCGAGTTCCAAGCTCTCAAGCACGCGCATCATGGTCTCCTTTTGTTTCTGTGTCAGCGTCACCGGGATCAGCGTGTTCACCAGATAGAGGGTGCCGTCGCCATCTTGCAGGATTACATAACGCGCTCGCACCAGTTCACTGCCGTGATGTACAGCCAGGAAAGTGACATCACGCCCCTGGAACCCGCCGAGCTGGACATCCGCCGGTTGTCCGGCATCCCTCAGAGGGCGTAGGGTGTTCTCTGCTGCTCCCAGATTTTCCTCGATGATTTGCCCTAAAATGCCATCCATTTCTTCCTGGGACAGGGGCGCTTCTTGCCCCAGCAGGGCAAGTCCGAGCTGATAGCCAGGCATAGGTCGCCCGATTTCATCTGTCCCAATCCAGACAATTTGGTCACCTTCTTCGAGCAGCCGCCACGTGCGCGGCACTGTCAAGCGCACACCCAATCTGGTATTCGAGTAGAAACGCAACAGCTGGCCTGTGGCGTCGATCGACGCAACCGGCCGCAGACCTTCCAGCAACGGGGTAAAGGTACCCAGCAAGTAGGGCACTACATTCGCGTCAACCGGCGCATCATCGGTGAGCGAGATGGGCAGGTAAACATCGACGATGTAAGCAAAACCATAAGGAGTGGGTGCTGCCAAGATGCTTCCTTCCATTTCGAGGCCCTCACCCTGGGTGGTAGCCGTTTCATCGTACCACCCATAGCTGATTCCGCGTGCCGGGATGTCACCCAGCTCCATGTCAGCGATGGTGCCGGTTTGAAGGTCGGGGCGTATGGTGCGCAGCTGCTCGAGGCGTTGCCGTACCAACCGATCTGCTGTGCTCAAGCCTGGCGGGGTGTCCGGTGCAAGTGGCACAACAGCGATCTCAATGCCTATCAAGTCTTGATAGGAGAACTTTACCGCCCGAAATTCAGGGTTGCTGAGATCTTCCTCGACCTCTAAGATGTCAAGGTATGCCACACCGAAGTGCAGCTCTGGATTCTCGTAGATGAGCCACTCTTCCCCGGGCAACGGTACCGGGCTGGCGTCGGGATCGACAATGGTGAAGCTGTCCAACATAGTCCGCAGATCACTCTGCAGCAGATCCAGCTCGGGTGAAGAGGTGTCCAGCTCGCTGTTCAGGATGTAGACGCGTCCATCGCGGGTGGTGACAGCTGCCACACTACCCTCGAATGTTTTGCCTTCCTCATCCTGGAAGGAGTAGGTGAGCTGTCTGCCAGACAAGCCACTCATCTGGACATCTGTTGGTCGGGTGACTTTTAGATCAGGTTGTTGCCGCAGCCAATCTTCCACGTAAATAAACAGTTGGGCATCGTTGTCCTGTGGCTCAGGTTGGCGCTTGCCTGATCGCACCTGGACGCGCAGCGCGGCATCGCCTGCCGGAGTGTGGAAGAAGACGTCTCCACCCGCCGGTTGCTCAATCACTTGCCAATAGTCGTTGTAGGATAAGCTGAAACCCATCACCTGGTTGCTGTAAACGCGGTTCGAGAACATTGTCGGCAGAAGCTCGAGATTGTCACGCACCAGGTCAAGCGCTGCCTGCTCTTCGGCCAGTGTGCGGGTGGGTGCCTCGGAAATGGACACAAACAGCTGCTCACGTGCCGAGTCGATGAATGCCACTAGTGAGCCAGAGATTGGGCCGCTATCGGCTCGTAAATACGTGTAGTCCAGACGACGCGCCGGGTGATCGGCCAGCGTTGTGGCACTGCTCTGACCGGGTTGTACGTTGCTGACCTGTTCATCGGCGGACAGCACGTCGAGCAATGCTGGCAAGATCTGCTCGAGCGGCTGACGACCAACGATGCCCAACCGGGCCAGCGGGATGACCCCCACCTGTGCTTTCACCGCCGAGAGGTCATCCGGGGTGAAGGTGACGGTACCCACAGTTTCTTCGACCAGCCACCCTACCGGCTGCAGTGTGGCGAACGAAAGAGGACGGCTGCGATACAACTGTGGCTGTGTATCTCCTCCAACCATCTGCAGTTCAGTCAATTGCAGCGCGCTGCCCCCCGCCAAGTTCACGGCGCGGACGCCGAATTGATACATCCCTGCTGGCACCGCGGCGTTCAGCAGCTGCGGCGGTTCCTGTCCGATGATCAGGGCACCACCTCTGACACCTTCAACTTTGCCATCAGCCAGGCGGATTACCTGGCGCTTGACGGTGAACGTGTCCCCTGCCTCAAAAAAGTAGGGGCCAAGCAACCCATTTTCCTGGCGCGCGAAAGCCCCCATATAAGCTGCTTCACCGCTCTCTACGTCGACACTATAGCGAAGCTCCCCTTCGAGTTCGGCGCCGCCGGCCACACTACGAAAGTAGCCCGGCACGGCGAAGGTGTCGCTGCCCGGAGCAATGGCGTGGATTGAGACGCGCACACTGCGTTCGCCATTGCTGAGCACCCAGCCATTTCCATTCCACCATGCCCGCATAGGATTACGCTGATCATCCCATACTGGCACCTTAAGACCTTCTTCGATCTCCCGTTCTCGTAGGATCAGGCGATTGGAGTCGAGCACGATGAGCATTTCGCCTTCGACTCGCCCTGCTATCAGCTCTACTTCCCGCAAGCCAATGCCACTTACCGTGGTGGTCACTTGTGCTCTTTCTCCCTCCGCGATTGCCTCGCGGTTCAGCTGGAGAGGTGCCACTACTGGCTCGTCAACGACACGTTTGAGCGCGTTGGGATAGAGGCCAAGAAATTGCACCCACGGGCTCTGCTTTGCTCCCGGCATAGGGTCAAGCACATCCTGATACCCGTCGACATATATAGCGACCAGTCTGGGCCAGGTGGGGAAAAAGAAGGACAGCCCACCTGCTGAAGGGATATCTTGGCCAGCGTAGTGCGTCGGCACCGCTTTCTCCAACGCGGCGCGCGCCTGTTGTGCCGCTTCTACCACCTGAGAATTCTTGCCCAATGCTTCAACGATCAGGAGAAAGCTGCGCAAGTCAATCATGCCGAAGAACTCACGGTCTATATCAGCAAATGACGGAGAATGAGCCAGACCACGCGCCACGGCCAAAATGGTCTCAGGGCTGTCCGCTTCAGCGCTCAGCACTTGCGCCAGATGGTCGATTGCCCGTTGGACTGTAAGTACTTGATCTAAATCGATCTCTGACATTGTCAGGGTGTTGCCGGTTTCATCGTCTGTGTAGCTCTCTTCGAAATATTGCACGATCCGTGTCCCCAGCTCCTCTGCCTTCATTTCAGGGTGATCTGTTAGGTCACGCATAGCACGATCAAACCCTTTGAGCCCATACGTAATCTCTTCAGAAGCCACCCCGTACCGCACATAAGGTGACAGCAATGACCATACCTCCAGCTGCGCCATGAGGCAGGCGTCGAAGATCAGCAAGTCGAGACGATCAACCGCAGCAGTGTGCAATCCTTTCTCCAGAGCTTGCGCCAGCCCAGCCGGACTGATCATTTCGCCTTTGGAGGTCTCATCCGATGCAGCGCCTTGCCAACCACCTCCATGGTCTGAGATGACCAGTGCATACCGTTGGGCGGGATAGGTGGTGATACCCCACGCAATGAAGCGCTCAAGCGTCTCGGCAGAACCCGTGTTTATCTCACCCAGCTTGCGCACGACCGGAGACGTGATGGTGAAGAGGTTGTTATCCTTTTCGATGTGCAACAGGCGCGTATCACTCCAGTTGTCGCTGCCCGTCCAGTAGCGTGGATGGCGATCCACCAGCGCAACGAAATTGACCTCGGGGGTCGATCCGATCATCTCAATGCGATTGAGCTCGCGCATGATAACCGGTTCCAGGTTGTTGTCAGCCGCGTAGTAGAGCAATACCGTCCATTGTGCCGTTTCGGTCTGGCCGTAAGCGGACGGTGGGCAATTTGCCAATACGATCCCCACGACCACCAGCACCGTCCAAAAGCGCAGCTTCTGCTGAACGGGATAGAATCTCATTTTTCCCTTTCCTTCCCCGATATAAGTCGGTTCGCTGAGCGATTTTCATACCTGAGATGTCTACATCATAACCTGCCCCAGCCAGGTGTCAAGGTTATCTCAAGCCGGTTCGCGGCAACACCCTCATAACAGATCCACAGGTCACTTTTGTCCTCAAACGAGACCGGGTGTGCTATAATGGGAGATGCAGAGGCAGCTTTTCGCTCTAGAGCTGGCTGGTTATTTTGTGTCATCCGCCCTGTGCAGTGTTTTTTCACAGTCGGGTTTGCAGGCCGATCGATGCAATGTGTCACCAATGCGCATACCCATCTTGAACTGACCACCCTCTCCCGCTTGTGTCCCAAGCAACCCACCGCTTTTCTGCCATGGTTGGCGCATGTCGGCTGGGAAATCGGTCGTCTTTCGCGTGATGAAACTCTCTCCGGAATCGCGCGGGGTATTGCTGAGCTCAAAGCGTGTGGCACGACTCACGTAGGGGATATTACGCATACCTGGTTGAGCGTTGAGCCTTTGCTTGTCAGCGGGTTACACGGCATTGCCTATCTGGAAGTGTTGGGGTTGGAACGGGAGTCCGCTTTAGAACGTCTGAGGGACGCCCAGGCTGTTATTGACAAGGCACGCCGTCATCCGGATTATGGCCCTATGCAGGTGGGACTCTCTCTGCACGCGCCCTATTCGTGCCATCCCGACCTATTGCGCATCGGAGCACAGTGGTGCCGCGTTGAAGAGGTGCCGTTGTGCATTCACGTGGCCGAGTCAACGTTCGAGACGGAATGGCTACTAAACGGTGAGATTGCCGGAGCGGGACGCGTTTTCACCCCGTTGATCCGGGCTGTGGGGATTATGCCTGCCTTGATTCCCCGGCAAAAACCGCTCTCGTACCTGGCCGCGTTAGGTGTGCTCGACGCGCATCCATTACTGGTGCACGCTGTACACGTGACGGAAGAAGAGATCGCCCTCATCGCTGCCTCGCGCTGTGCCGTGGTGCACTGTCCGCGCTCCAATTACCTTCTCGGATGCGGCAGAATGCCTCTGGAGCGTTACTTGGAAGCTGGTGTCCCTGTCTATCTGGGCACCGATAGCCGAGCAAGCAGCCCAGATCTCGACGTGCATGCCGAAGCGCAATTTGCCTGCCAACGGCACCAGGGATACGTGTCGGCAGAGCACATTCTGGCACTCGTCCATCGACCGCTGGAGCACCCTCTATGACCCTTTTCTACCTTTGCCTGGCCTGGCTGCTGGGCGTTACAAGCGCATCGTTCTTGACCCTGTCCGGAGCCATGCTTGTCGCCTTAGCTATGCCAGGTGTGGGGGCATTGCTAATGTGGCTGCATGAGCGCGTGCCAAGACTGCTGGCTCTCTGCTGGTTGGTTTTACTGGCGGGTTGCGCGCGCACTATCTTGGCGACCCCGGCATATGGCCCTGATCACTTGGCCGCTTACAGGGATACAGGCGAGGACGTGACCATCATCGGAGTGGTGGACAGGGAGCCCGATGTCCGTGATACGTTCCAGCTCTTGCACATTCGCGCCGAGTCACTCGCGTTTAACGATGCAGCAGGTGCCCGAACCGAAGCGGTGCATGGGTTGCTTCTGGCACGTGTTGCCCGTTATCCGGCGCGTCAGTATGGCGAGCGGCTGAGCTTGACCGGTCAACTCATGACGCCACAAGTGTTCCCCGACTCCGACTATCGCGACTATCTTGCGCGTCAGGGCATCTACGTGGTGATGTATTACCCGCGTGTCAAACTACTGGCTACAGACCAGGGCGGTCCTTTTTGGCAAGCACTTTACGCGCTCAGGGGGCATTTGAGCGCTGTCATCACGTATGTACTGCCTGAGCCATACGCTGCCCTGCTCAAAGCGATTTTGCTGGGCAATCGGAGTGGCATACCGCCCTCCTTGTATGAGCAATTTAATGTTACCGGCACCAGTCACATTATCGTGATCAGCGGTTCCAATATTGCGATCTTGTGTGGTTTTCTGTTGGCGGCGGTGACGCGTCTTGCGGGGCGACGCATCGCATTCTACGTGTCTCTTCTCGGGGTTGCTCTCTACGTTCTGTTGGCAGGCGCTGATGCGCCCGTGATTCGTGCCGCGATTATGGGTGGACTGTATGTGCTGGCATTGCGCTTTGGACGCCGCGCCGAAGCGCGCACATCGCTGATGCTTGCAGCGACGTTGATGACAATGGTCAACCCTGTCTGGATACGCGACCCCGGCTTTCAATTGAGCTTCAGCGCCACAGCTGGGTTGATTTGGCTTGTTCCCTTGCTCGAGAATGCACTGAACAGCGGGCTCAATCGTTTGCGAGGCGTTGCCGCCCTTGTCAACGGACTGTTGGGAGATGGATTGATCGTCACGTTGGCGGCACAGATTACCACGTTACCGTTGATTGTCTATCACTTTGCCCGCATTTCGCCGATCAGCTTGCTCACCAATACGTTGATCGTGCCCGTTCAACCGTTCATCATGCTAAGTGGTGCGCTGGCCACATTAAGTGGCCTGGTATGGTTGCCGGCCGGCCAGGTGGTCGGATGGCTGGCCTGGTTGCCGCTGGCCTGGACGGTCAGATGCGTTGAGTCCACGGCCCATGTTGCTGATATGTTGGGGATAGCGAATCTGGACCCCTTCGGAAGGGTGAGCATGACACTTGGCGCAGCGATCTTGGCCGCGATTCTCTACCTGGCCTTGTACGACAAGCGCCGTGCCCTGGTGACGACCGTGCCGGGTGCTCTGAAACGTTTGCGCCCATCGACTCAACTGGCGTTGACACTGGCCGGGATAGGTGTGTTGCTGGCCTGCCTCGCTTACCTTAGCTTGCCCGATGGACGACTTCACGTGATGTTTCTAGATGTGGGCCAGGGGGATGCGATCTTGATCACCACCCCACACGGCAGCCAGATTCTGGTAGATGGTGGCCCCACCCCGTCCGCTGTGCTGGCAGCTCTGGGACAACGCATGCCCTTTTGGGATCGCACACTCGATTTGGTTGTCAACACTCATCCCGAGTCGGACCATCTGGGCGGCTTACTCGGAGTGCTGGAGCGCTACCAGGTCAAACGGGTGCTGGCTCCACCCATCGAGGCTCGATCAGCCTTATACGATGCTTGGCGTACAATGTTGCACCGCTTGGGCATCGCTCCTGTTATAGGGCAAAGTGGCATGCGCATCCATACATCAGACGGGGTCTCCGTTGAGGTGCTCCATCCTGCTGAAAGTGCGCGCTATACACGCCTGAACGATTATTCACTGGTGCTTCATGTCACATTCGGGCGCATGAGCTTCCTGTTGACCGGCGACATCACTTCCGAAGTGGAACGTGATCTGCTGGAACGCTATTCCGCATTGAGGGCCATAGTGCTGAAGGTGCCCCATCACGGCAGTGCCACGTCTAGCAGCATGGCGTTCCTACAAACGGTACAGCCTCGCATAGCTGTGCTTTCCGTAGCTATCGACAACACACTCAATCTGCCAGCCGATGAAGTGTTGCGGCGTTATCAAGCGATGGGCGTCCCGGTCATGCGCACAGACCAAGCAGGCACGATAGAGTTCATCACCGATGGAGAACAGCTCTGGACGAGCACGGAGCATCCCACGTCCTCGCTGGCAGCCAGCATTACAATTGCTCGCGCCCTACGGCTGCAGTAGAATCGGGGCAATTCCTCATTTGTATGCAGGGAGAGGAGATATCGCGATCGTCGCGCTAGGCAAGCGAATTGCCCGACATCGTTATGCGTTGCTTGCTGTTGCCCTCACCGTATTTGTCTGGGCTCCTCTGACCTATCCGGGCTATTTCCAGGTGCACAGCGGTTTTGTGCCCTTGTTCAATCTGTTGCACTTGCACCGCACTGCCCTGGATTTGCACTGGGTGCCCTCGATCGCTACCCATTATGATGTGGTGCGTGGCGATGGCCTGCTGGCCTACTACGTAGCACGGTGGTGGATGGCGTTGGGAGCGACACCTGTCGGCAGCGTCAAAGCGGTTTTTGCCGTCGCGTGGGTGCTGGGTGCGCTTGGCATGTATGGATGGTTGCGCCTGCCGCTTGGGGCGCCGGGTGCTTGTTTGGCCGCCCTTATCTACAGCTATTTGCCCTATCGCATTGCTGCCGTTTACGTGCGTGGCGCCTGGGGTGAAGCGCTCTGCCTGGGGCTTGTCCCATTGGGTATGGCGGCGGTGTCTGCGGCATATCTACCGACGTCGAGCAAACGCGCCATTATACTCAGCGGCCTGACATGGCTGCTCATCGGCCTCAGCCAGCTGGGATTAGCCGTGTGGGCCTTTCTCTGTTTATTGGGATGGTGGGCGCTTTCCGGAAATCGGCTCAGACGGCTGTGGCGGTTGCTCGCAGCGGCTGGGGGCTGTTCTGTCGCTGTCGTGTATATGCTCTGGGCGGCAGGCTGGCATACCGCCACGGACGAGGTGGGATTCTTCGAACATTTTCTGTATCCTGCGCAGCTAGTTTCGCCTCACTGGGGATTCGGCCCCAGCCGTCCTGGGTGGAACGATGGGCTATCGCTGGGCTTAGGCCTTGCACCGGTGGCATTGGCATGCCTGACGCTGTTGTTGCTCGTCTGGGGTGTCCGAACGAGACAGGTGTTTCCGTCCTCAGGTGAGAGAATGTCCTGGAGATCCCCCTTTCTCATCGCCGCCATTCTGATCTTGCTCACGTTGCCCCTTTCGGCAGTGTTGTGGCAGCTCAGCGCTATCTGGCAACTGCTCACCTATCCGTGGCAGCTGATCGGATTGGCCGGGATGTTCCTCTCCGTTGCGGCGGGCGGAGTGCTGTGCCTGCGTCCACGGTTATGCGTGCCACCCATGCAGGCAGTCCTGATTGGCTTTGTGCTGTTGGCTAGTTATCATTACCTGCAGCCCCGTTATACTCAGTATGGGTCTCCCCCTGAGCCACTCGCCAGCTGGGGCGAGTATCGCATGCTGTTGCTCGATGTGCAAAGGGAGGTGGAGATACCCCATGTGGCAGCAGGCCTCCCGGTCACGACCCCTGGCCGGCTGCCCCTGGACATGTATGGGGTGCTCCATCCAGGTGACACATTGCACTTAATACTGACCTGGCAAGCGACCCAGGCCATCGAACATGACCTGAAACTTTTTGCCCACCTGCTGGATGCTTCTGGGAATCGACTTGCCCAGGCAGATCCGTTCCTGGGTGCTGCATCTGATCCTGATGCGCCCGGAAAGGATTACCTCACCGGTCAATGGGAGCCAGGCCGTTTGGTCGTCACCGACGTAGCTATTCCCGTGCCGAATGATGTCCCATCCGCTCCACACCGCGTCGCCATTGGCCTGTATGAGGAAGAGACAATGCAACGGTGGCCTGTGGATGATGGGAAGGACAACCAGGTCATATTAGACCTTTTGGAATGGAATCCGCACTGATGTCACAGGACTCTGCCTCACTTCGACAACCCCGCTTCGTCATAGGATTGGGATTGGCGATGCTCCTTTCGCTGTTTGCCACGGGACCGTTGATGCAACCTGGCTATTTCTGGGGCGCCCACGATGCCAGGAACAGTGTCTATTTCTTGTATGAATTTGACCGCTCGATCCGTGATGGCATCCTTTGGCCGCGTTGGGGGCCAGATTGGGGATTTGGCTATGGCTATCCGTTCTGGAACATTTACGCTCCCTTGGCATACTATGTGGGTGAGCTGGCCGTGCTGATCGGTTTTGATTATACCGCAGCGGTCAAACTGGTCTTCGCTCTCTCCATCCTGGGTTCCGCAGCGAGCATGTACCTCTTCGCGCGGCGCCTGCTGGGCACAGCAGGCGGATTTCTTGCCAGCTTGCTGTATGTATATGCGCCTTATCATCTGTTCGACCTGTACGTGCGGGCTGCATTGGCGGAGTCGTTTGCTTTTGTGTTCATTCCGTTGGTGTTCTGGGGCTTTTTCGAGCTGGTGGAACAGCCACGGCTGCGGGCGCTCGTGGGGACCGCGTTCGCCTACACCGGCTTGGTGTTGACCAGCAATGTGTTGCTGGTGCTCATCACACCCGGTGTGATCGTGTATGTGGTTGTTTTGGCGTTGTTGCGTGCATTGCGCAAACGGGTGCTATGCGCGCGCCACATCGGTTTGATATGCGTTGATTGGGTCCGGCACGCCATACCGGGCATCGCGGCATTTCTGCTGGGAACCGGCTTGCAGGCGATCTTCCTTCTGCCCGCTTTGATGGAGCGCAACTATGTGCGCCTGGATCAATGGTTCGGTGGACGTTACGCATTTGGGAGTGATTTCGTCTATTTCCATCAGCTCTTCTCGCCCGCATGGGGGTTTGGTGCCAGCGTCCCTGGTCCGGACGACAAAGTGGGCTTTCAACTGGGCCTACTACCCGTTGTGCTGTTCTGCCTGTCCTTCCTGACCGTGTTGCGCGTGCAAAATGAACTTGTGCGTTGGACGCTGCGTTTCTGGCAGTTTGTCATCGTCGGGGCGATCTTCCTGATGACGCCCGTCTCGGCCTTGATATGGTACCAGATGCCTCTGTTGACCACGGTTCAGTTCCCCTGGCGGTTCGGGGTTTTGACCACCTTGGGTTTTGCATTGCTGGGCGGGGCCATTATGGCATGTCGCGGCACTGCATCACCCTCCGTGCAAACAGACGATGTGCCGAGATGGGTGATGCGTTCCCTCATCCCTTTGGCACTGTTGATCATCATAGGTGCTTATCCTTATCTCATCGCTGAAGTGCGTGACCCTCTCCCGACCGAGGGCCCTGTCAGCCTGGCTGCCCTCTTCCGCTATCAGCAAGCTTCCGACGAGATGACCGGCACAACTGCCTGGGCACGTCGTATTCCCAGCTGGTCACCGCTGGCAGAGCAGGTCATCCGAGGGGAAGGCATCAACACCAAGGTCAATTACAGCGTCATGCCGAATGATGGACGGCTGGGCGTTCACTCGGTTGAGATGAGCACGGTGCACGAGCTGGTGTGGGTATACGCGGCTGACGATCAACAGAGCGTGACCTTTCTCACCGCCTATTACCCGGGCTGGAATGCCTACATCTACGAAGATCTCAAGTATCCGCAGGATGATCTCAAAGCGCGTGTTGGCAGGTTGATTGCCAAGCCCGAGATTCGCACTACGGCAGATGAGGGTTGGATTGTCGTGCCTGTGCCGCAGGGGGAGCACTTCTTAGAGCTACGTTTCGAGGACACGCTGGTGCGGACTGTCGGCAAGGTCATCTCGGTGGCCTCTTTCGTGGTGGCTTTGTTCCTGTTGGCGCTGGATCCGCTACGGCGCAGCTTGAGGAACAACCCGGGAGTGCGAGCGGGCTGAAGGAATAACCCAAGGTCCTTCGCGCACCGCTTCTGCATGTCTAGCCGATCGCCCCGTGCCAGCTTTAAGCAACGCTTTACGCTTGGGACAGCTGATAGATTGCTTCTTGGCAATGCCGAGGCCCAGATTTGAACTGGGGACACCTTGATTTTCAGTCAAGTGCTCTACCAGGCTGAGCTACCTCGGCAAGTTGATATTTCAAGTATATCACATAGGCCTCGTTTGGGCAAATCGTGCTGTCCCCCGAGAAGGCGCTGTAAAGGGCAAGCTTGTCGCCTGGATCCCCTTGGAAGACGGGCTGGAGGCGCGATAGCCTTCACCTTTCTTCAAGTCCTCCATTGAAATGTCCACATTCTTATGATATAATGTGTCTGGAATAGAATATCCTGGGAAACTGTTGAACCCTTCACTCCCCATTGCGATTTCATACCAGCCACCTTAACTCAGGATTGGCAGCTTCCCCCTTCCCAGTGTTTTACCAGCTCTTAAGCGATAACATTTGCTCGATTCTCGCACAAAGGGGGAGGACAACTATGAACACAAAGCGGATGTGGGCATTGGGCCTTGTGCTTGGATTGGCGCTGGGAATGGCATTAGCCGTCGGGCTGATGCAGGCACAGGAGCCCTCAGGGGACGAGGAGGTCCTCGCACAGGAGGACGTGACGGCAGCTGCCGTGGTTGGCTGGACCATCACCGTGCAGGGACGGCTCCTAGATGCCGTGAGCGGTAGTCCAGTCTCCGATGGCGACTATGCTATCCGCGCTAGTCTGTACGATGCTCAAACAGGTGGTACCCAGCTGTGCACCTATTCGACCAGTGTCTCAGTCAACAATGGCTACTTCACCACGGCGATCTACAACTGCAACGATGCTGACTTCAACGGGTAGCATCTCTTCCTGGAGATTCAGGTTGGTAGCGAAACGCTGTCGCCCCGCGAGCCGGTGCGCATGGTGTCCTATGCCGCCACGCTGCGTCCGGGGGCACGCATCGGTGGCAGCAATGCGGGCAGTGGTAGTCTCTATTTGTACGATGGCTTTAATCGGCGGACTATCCACCTGAGTGGAGGCGCTAGTGCTCTTTACCTTGGCACCGCCGGGAGTGATGGCGATATCGAGGGTTCGCCCAGACGGCGCACCACTGCTTCTAAGCTCTCCAGGTTGTGCAGCGGCAGAAACTCGTCCACATACGGCAGCGCCGCCTGCATGCCGCGCACCAGCGGCTGGTAATGCGGCGCACCGGCGAGCGGGTTGAGCCAGATGAGGCGGTGACAACTGCGCTGCAAGCGATCCATCTCGTGGCGCAGCAGCGCGATGTCGCCGCGATCCCAGCCATCGCTGATGATGATCACCGTGGCGCCGTTGCGCAGCACTCTGCGCGACCAGCGGTAGTTGAATGTCTTGAGCGACTCGCCAATGCGCGTTCCGCCTGACCAGTCCACCACTTCCTGGGAGACCTCCTGGAGCGCCGTGTCCACATCGCGGTGGCGCAATGCCGATGTGATGCGCGTGAGGCGTGTGCCGAAGACAAAGGCCTCGACACGTTTCGCGCCCTGGCGGACGGCATACATAAAGTGCAGGAAGAGACGCGAATAGCGTTCCATCGATCCGCTGATGTCACAGATGACCACCAGCGGGCGTGGTTTGAAGCGGGGACGCTGCCAGGTCAAATGGACGATCTCACCCTGCTGTGGCATGCTCTTGCGTATTGTGGTTGAAAGGTCCAAGCAGCAAGTGCGCTTGTAAGCGCGGATGCGCCGGCGGGTGCGCCGTTCGCCCATGCGCCAGATCAATGCGTCCATCCAGCGCTGTGCCAGCTGCAATTCCTCACGTGACATGGCGGCGAAGTCCTTATGGCGCAATGTCTCCCATGGGCTGTAGGTGGCTGTCAGCTCGTTTTCTGGAGAACTTTCGTGTTCCTCCTCTCCCGGAGGCAGGTAACGATCATCCAGCCGTTCCCGGGAGGTCATCCAGGCCGTACGCAGCGCTTGCTGCCGCAATAGAGCAGGCCGTTGAAAGGTGGTCGCTCCCAATTCCAGCAGCCATTGCTCGCGCCCCAACCAGAAGAGGCTGAAGACACGGTCGAACAGAGGGATTTGCTCGGGATGGTTTACCAGGCACGCGCGCATGACATAATAGAAATCATTGCGGCGCGTCAGGTCAATGAGGGTTAACCCCTGCAATAGGTCGGTCACACGCTCCGCACTGATCCGGAAACCCAGCTGGCGCAGCAAGCGCACGAAGTGCAACAAGTTTGCAGGCAGCTGCTGGTGAGCGAGCAAATCAGCGGCGACCATGCGCGCGTTGGACGAGTTCATGGGCCATCTCCCCGCGCACCCGTTGCACGTCGTCTTGATATTTGAGCAGCACACCCAATGTTTCGTTGACAGTCACTTCGTCCAGCTCCTGACGTCCCATCGTCACCAGCGCGGTCGCCCAGTCGAGCGTCTCGGCGATACCGGGTGCTTTGAACAACTCTGCCTGACGCAGCTGCTGGCACACTGTGGTCACCTGGAAGGCGAGCTGCTGGGTAATGCCCGGCACCTTGAGCATGACGATCTGGTACTCCGCTTCGAACGTGGGGTAGTCGATCCAATGGTACAGGCAGCGCCGCTTAAGTGCATCGTGTACCTCACGCGTGCGGTTGGAGGTGATAACCACGATCGGTGGGCGCATCGCACGGATGGTGCCGATCTCGGGAATGGTGATCTGAAAATCGGAGAGGAACTCGAGCAAGAAGCTCTCAAACTCCTCATCAGCGCGGTCGATCTCGTCGATCAGCAGCACGGGAGGCAGGCTGCCATTCCACTGCACCGCTTGTAACAGCGGACGGGCAATCAGAAACTCGACGCTATATAGGTCCTTTTCGCTGGCGGTGGACGCTTCGCCGCGCGCTTCCAGCAAGCGCAGATGCATAATCTGGCGCGCATAGGCCCACTCGTAGACGGCGCTGTGCACGTCCAATCCCTCGTAGCATTGCAGGCGGATGAGGTGTGTTTGGAACACGTCTGCCAATACCTTGGCAACCTCAGTCTTGCCGACACCCGCTTCACCTTCCAGAAAGAGCGGCTTGCCCAAGCGGGTCGCCAGAAAGATGACCGTGGCCAGCGCGCGGTCAGCGATGTAACGCCCCGTCAGCAGAGCGGATTGCACGTCGTCAATGGAGTCAAACAGATCGGCCATATCGCACCTGGGTGATCTGTGCCAGAATGCTCAATGCAATCTCGGCGGGCGAGCGACCGCCCAGCGGCAGGCCAATGGGAGCGTGCAGGCGTGCCAGCTGCTCCTCACTGACCCCCATCTGCCGCAGGCGCTCCATACGCCGCGTATTGGTGCGCTGACTTCCCAGCGCCCCAACATAACGCAGCGGATGGGTCAGCCCGATAACTAAACTGGGATCATCCAGTTTGGGGTCATGGGTTAAGACTACCAGATAGGCAAAGCGATCCAAGCTCAGACCGGGTAGGACACGTTGTGGATACTCACGGATAATCTGGGTCGCTTGAGGAAAACGCTCCCGTGTGGCAAATGCAGAGCGCGGGTCGATCACGATGGTCTCATAGCCGAGCAGATTGGCCATCGGCACCAGCACCTCGGCAATGTGTACAGCGCCGACGATGATCAGGCGCGGCACGGGTGGATAGACCTCGATGAACAGGTGCGGGCCACCTTCCACTTGTAAGGTAACACCTTCACCGTGTGCCAACCGTTCCAGTGCGGAAGCTACCACCTGCTGGTGTTGGGAATCCGGCAATTTCAGATCGCCTTCGCTACGCCCATCGGGATAGATAAGCAGCTTGCGATTCATCTGGGTGGAATCACCCCTGAGAACACTGACCAGTGCCAGCGGTTGGTGCTCGGTGAGAAGCCGGTGCAATGTCTCATAAACACCACTGAGTGCGGCAAAAGGTTCGACCATCACCTCAATCGTGCCACCACAAGCTAAGCCGACTTCCCATGCGTTTTCGTCGGCGACACCGAATTTGAGCACCTGGGGTTGCCCTGATTGGATTGCCTGGTGACACGCTTCGATGACCGCTCCTTCGACGCAGCCGGCGCTCACGGATCCAGCGATGTCACCCTGCAACGTGGTAATCAGCTTGGCACCCACCGGGCGCGGTGAAGAGCCCCACGTGCTGATGACGGTGGCAATGCCGATCTGTTGGCCCTGTTGTCTCCACGCTTCAAGCTTATCGAGGACGTCATGCATTCTTTCCTGCCCTGTATACCCAATCGTGTAAGGACGCACTGTATGCTACATCACCGCATTTCTAGACGCAATACAGCGCCCTTCCGCGATGAAAAAACGGGGTGGCATGATGTGCCACCCCGTTCTCTGCGCACTTGCGCTTTGTGTATCAATACTCGGGCGGAGGGGTTGCTGCCGGTTTCTCCTTTTCAGGGATGTCGGTGATGAGCGCCTCGGTGGTGAGAATCATGGCTGCGATCGAAGCGGCATTCTCCAGTGCGCCGCGCGTCACCTTGGCGGGGTCGATGATGCCCGCCTTGACCATATCCACATAGTCGCCTGCCATCACGTCGTAGCCGATGTTCTTGTTCTTCTGCTCGCGCTGGCGGCGGCGCACTTCCTCGACCACCACGGCGCCATCTAGGCCGGCATTGCGCACGATGCCGCGCATGGGCTCCTCGAGGGCACGCCGCACCATATTCACCGCGGTGGCCTCATCAGGATACTCG
>JBMFPH010000048.1:0-17905 GCA_049969215.1 Anaerolineae bacterium
TGCATGCGGACGGCAATTGGATTGGTGCGGGTGGTGAACGCAGTGCCGTCTTCATCGTGCACTTGTGTCGGCCACTGTTGCACAGCGGCGAAGGCGGCAATTTCGCGCGCCAGTGGCAATGGCAGAGTTTGACGGTGGAAAATGGTGCCATCCCGATAGTCCTGAATTAACGCACCCTGGTACAAAATCAGCGGCGCGTTCAGCTCCAGCTCGCGTGCGAAACGATCTGTGGGAACAAGTGAGCGCCCGGTGGCAATAGTCACCCGACAGCCCCGTTCCATCGCTACCCGGAGCGCAAGTCGGTTGCGCGCCGGTATTAACAGCGAGCGTCCCACTAATGTGCCATCCAGATCAAGGGCAATCAGCTGAATCTTCACACGGCCAGGTTCCAAGAGATGATCCCCGCGCAAGATTTATCGTGATCCAGTTCTCACAACACAGCGCTCTCGTACATCTTGCTGAAGCACTCAGCGTCGGCTGACTTTGAAGTGATCGAAGTCGTTGGCGACGCACGTGTTGGGAAAGATAGCTTGCGCCTCAGCTAATACAGCACTGGCATGGTAACGACGTGAAATATGCGTCAGGCACAATTGCCGCACCTGTGCTTCAGCGGCGAGTTGAGCAGCTTGGGCGGCAGTGAGATGTCCGAATTGGCGCGCTATGTCTGCCTCGATCTCCAGGTAGGTAGCCTCAATCACTAATAGATCAGCACCCTCCACCTCGTGCACCAAATTATCCGTGCGTCCGGCATCACCCACAAAGACTAGCTTCGCTCCCGGGACGGGTTCACCCAACACCTGATCGGGAGTGATGATGCGTCCGTCTTTCAGGGTAATGCTGTGTCCGCGTACCAGCTGGCTACGCTCCGGCCCGGCGGGTACCCCCAATGTTTCTGCCCTCTCAACCAGGAAAGGACGGTGTGGCTTCTCCTCAAAGGAAAAACCATAGCAATCCGGACCACGGTGTGAGACAGGGAATACACGCAGCCGGAATTTGCTGTCTTCCATCAAAACTCCCGGCTCAAGCGGGATGAAATCGATGCGCAATGAAGTACGCTCGCCTCGTAATACTACCCCCAGGAGCAGATCTCTAACCCGTTCCAACGCCCAGTGGCCTGCGTAAATCTCTACATGTTCTATCGCTTCCCAACGACTGAAGGTCGAGATCAGACCTCCCAGGCCGAGAATGTGATCCAGATGGCCATGGGTGATCAGGATCTTGTCCAACCGCTTGAAACCCAGGCCGCTCTTGAGCACTTGGCGCTGAGTGCCCTCACCGCAGTCGATCAAGAAACGGTATTCGTTATATATGACCACCTGGGAGGACAGTCCACGGTGGACGCTAGGCGCACTCGCGGATGTGCCGAGAAAGACGATTTCGAACATTTATGGACGATTGGCGGCAGCGTCTGGGGTCACCTGGGGCAACGTGATCCCCATTTGGCGTTGATATCTGCCTTTCTTATCGGCATAGGATACCCGACACACCTCACTTGCCTGGAAGAAGATAACCTGGGCAATTCCCTCATTGGCATAGATGCGCGCTGGCAAGGGGGTCGTGTTCGAAATCTCGAGCGTGGCATAACCTTCCCACTCCGGTTCAAATGGGGTGACATTGACGATGATGCCACAGCGCGCGTAGGTGGATTTGCCGACGCAGATGGTCAGCACATCGCGTGGAATGCGAAAATACTCGACCGTGCGTGCCAACGCGAAGGAGTTGGGTGGAATGGTGCAGACCTCACCTTTGAACTCAACAAACGAGCGGTCGTCGAAATGCTTGGGGTCCACCACCGTTGTAAACACATTGGTGAATATCTTAAACTCATCCGCTACGCGAATATCATATCCATACGAGGATAAGCCATAGGACACGACCCCTGCACTGACCTGTTTGGGCTCAAATGGCTCGATCATTCTGTGTTCCAAGGCCATTCTCTCGATCCAGTGGTCGGGCTTGATACTCATCGCCTACGCACCCCCTGTGGGAAAGTGGACAAAACTGTGTGAACTAGAATTATACCAGCCAAAGGGCTGCTGAGCCAATCTTGCGTGATTGAAGGTGCTGAAAAAACCCTATCGACGATTCGGGTTCGCTACGGGACTTTCAAGTCGACTTTTTCAGTGCTGCCCACTCAATCGAGAGCTATGGCCGGGCAAGCGAAGGAGATGACTCCTGCCATTTTCAGAAGCTTTGTATGAGCTGGGGACACAGTTGCCTCGTCTGCCTGTCAGTATTATGATTGAAGCACCATCTATCTCGGCCACGGGGCCGCATCAGGTGACAATGATGAACACCAACCACAAGCTATACGTCCTTATCTCTTTTGACATGGAGAGCGACATCGGGAGCTGGAGCAATGAGCACAAAGGGGTGATCGAAGGCACGGCACCCATCTTGCAGGTACTGGCGCACCATCAGGTGCCAGCCACATTTCTGTACACTGGCAATGCCGCGTTAGCCGGTCCTGAATCGCTCGCCATGGTGAAAACAGCGGGTCACGAGATAGGCTGCCACACGCTGCAGCATGAGAGCGTCGGTACTCCTCTCTTCGAAGCCCCCGGCATCCCCCCTGTGCTGCCCGAAGAAGTTTTCAACCGCCTCAAAAGAGCGACCGAGATGATCGAGGCAAAGGCGGGTGTGCGGCCGGTGTCGTTCCGCGCTCCACGCGGCTGGGGCGGTAATGAAATGATTCAAGCACTTGATCAGCTGGGTTACTTGGTTGATTCTTCTTACATGGCCTACTTCCATGGAGAGTATCTGTTGCCTTACCACCCATCTGCCCACGACTGGCGCAAACCAGGTGACTTGCGCATTCTAGAGATACCTTTGTTTGCCGATCTGACGGTGCCGGGTGAGCTACCTGACCATCGCGACCGCGACGGCTGGCCAAAGTTGCGCACCCACGGCGGCCGCCATCTGGCTGATATGGTGCGACGCAATGCCGAGCAGTTGTGGGCTGCAGGCAAGCCGATGATGGTCTGTCTGTACTTACACCCATGGGAATTCGTGCCTATGCCAACTGTTCTGGACACCGACGAGGCACGTATTGAACTCAAGCCATGGCTCATCCAGAATTGCGGCCAGCGTGCATTGGACGAGCTGGATATTTTCATCACCGAAATGCGACGTCTTGATGCCAGCTTCCATACCCTGCGCGACTTCCGTGATGTGTGGGTGCGCGACCACGAAAAGCCAGCTCCAAGAGCGTGACAGAGATATCCTTTCTATACACTAATCAACTCAGCGAGGAGGTATTCCCATGGTTCCACCTGAAATCCCACGAACCGAGTATGGAGAGCGCATTGAAAAAGTGCGCCGGTTGATGCGATCGGCGCATGTAGACGCCCTATTTGTCTACCACGATGATCTCAACATGTCGAACGGTTGTTACCTGAGCGGCTATTGGCCCACCATTGAAACCGGTGGCGTGCTGCTGCCGCTGGAGGGTGAACCGCTGCTGCTAGGTGGCCCGGAGGCGGCAGCTTACGCGCGAGAAGTCTCGGTCATCCAAAACTTGCGCGCCGTTGACGTCTTCTTGGTGCCGGAGGAGGAGTATCCCGGCGCAGTAATTCAAACTTTACCACAGGTCTTTGCGGAGATGCTGGGCAATAGGCCGCTGCGTCGGTTGGGAATCGTCGGGTATGGTGTGATGCAGCACGGCTTAGCGGTAGCCATGCAAGAAGCACTACCAGGCGTCGAATTCGTGGATATGACGCGGGAATATGAGGTAATGCGCGCCATCAAGAGCGAAGCGGAGATCGCCGTGATGGGATACGCCTTCGAGATGGGGGCTGAAGGATTGAAAGCGGCCATTCCTCACATCCGGCCGGGCGTTACCGAGTACACGGTCATTGGCGCCGCCGAAGGCCGCATGCGTTCACTGGGTATCGAGGGATGGAACTTCCGCGGCATGGTCGCATCGGGGAAGCGCTCCGACGGGGTAGTACCGCCTGCTTCTTTCAAACAGATGCAAGCGGGCGAGCTGGTGTTGGTCGGTTTCAGCCCTAAATACCGCGGCTACTCAGCGGGCGTGGCGTGTACCTTCGCTGTCAACCATCCACCCACCAAAGAGCAGGCAACATTCCTGAGCCACCTGGCCGATGCCTTGGAGGTCACACGCGATGCGTTGAAGCCGGGCAAGAAAGGCAAGGAGATCGACGCGGTACCACGCCAATTCCTAAGCCGCTTAGGTTATGGTCCCTACCTGACAATGGGATTTGTACACACAGTAGGTTTGAACGAGTTCGAGCGTCCTTTCTTCGGGCCGAACAGCGAGGAAGTGTTGCAGCCCAATTTAACCGTATGTATTGATGTCAGCATGTTTGGCCATCCGGTCTTCCATGGTGCACGCTTGGAAGCTGGTTACGTCATTCGTGAGCATGGCGCCGAACCACTTTCGCGCAATTTAGAGGAGCTGCTGCTCAGCTTGCGCAAGCCGGATGGCATCTGGAGCATAGGGCGCAGCTGAGCGCTGCGGAGAAAGCGCACAAAAACGAACAGGGGCACCCCCTTCGGGTTGCCCCTGCTTGTTTGCCAAGGAGAACGTCATTGTGTTCAAGCTATCCGAATTCGACTGGGGTTAAGTCAGTCTTGAACTCACCTCGTCAGAGGTGCGATGGACCGCCCATGTGCACTTCGACATCGCCGCTCTCCGGTTTAACTCCCACCACTTCACCCCCTTCTAGATGCGCAATGTGCTGGTTAACGTAGATAATCGTACGAGCTCCGGATTGCTCGCTGTCGAACACCTTTGATTTATCCGGGTAATAGCGCAGGTGAGGACCACGAATGATGAAGCTCTCACGCTTTAAGTCGAAAGTGTAGCCGGGCAAATGACGATTGATCACCTCAGCAATGATCTGAAGCAATGCTTCTGAAGGTAGCAACTCTATTGTTGTCGCCAGCTCCTCTTCGTCGAGTATGAAGGTCTCTTGCGCCTCTGTCTCTCCTACAATGGGCAAGGGTGTCGCCCAGCGCTGGTGACGATGCTCACGACATTCCACCTCCCAGCTGCCGTTGCGCCGCTGCAGAGCAAAGGTAGTGGTACCGCCACAGGTCGGACAGGCCAGGTAACCATCATTCTCCTCGGACAAGGTAAGGTGTTCCACCGGGATTTGCAGGCGCATCCAGGCACCCATATCGTGTGCCAGCTGCAATGGGTTCACCCCCAGCGGTTGATAGCCTGGCAGGGGAGACTGTTTCACCGTCAACAGGGCTGAGATGATGCGTCGTATGTAGTCACGCTGTGTCGCGCTGAAGGGGCTCAATGCGCGCACCTGTTCTATGTCGGGTGCCTCCGCGTAAGCTGGGGCGTTAGGACGAAATTCGTTCAGCAAGCTGATCAGTTGTCCCAAACGATCCAATGTCCAAGCGCGCAGCTGGGTAGCACTGAGGGTACCGCTTAAGCTCAAGGCGCCACGATCACAGCGGATGGTGAGGGTTGTCTCGCGATCCTCATCCAGCATCTCGCGGTAACGGACACTGTGTACCTCGGGATAGCGTTCTTCCAGGTCTTGATAACCTCTGGCGTACGCGTTATCGTCTGCTATGGTGAGCCAGCGAAAGCGCCCCGGCCCTGGGTCTGGGTCGTGCAGTCGTCCAAAACGGAAAGACTCGCGCAACAGGAAGGGCAAGGCATTCTTGAGCTGCTTGGAGATCACCAAAGGTGCCAGCGATGTGCTCATGGCCCTCTCCAGCGCTCCTTTAAGCACCTTCAGCACATCGGCGTTGCGCACCTGAATGGTAAGATAGCCCTCCACCGAGCTCAACCAGAACAGGCCGTAGAGAGTCTGATATGTACAGGCAGCTTGCTCGTCCACATCGATGTAGTCCAGACGTGTCTGGAAACGATAGACACCTTCCACTACACCGGGCTTCTCCGGCAAGGAGACCAGCTCGGAGATGGCCAATTGGCGCATCGCCGGTAGACCGTCATGGCGGGATTGACTGAAAGAGGCCAGCTCCTCCTCCAATCGACTGCGCAGGCCTTGCAACGCATCCCGGCGCAGAGTGGTTTTATCAAAGAGGTATACCTGGAGCACAGGATTACTGCCGTAGCGATATTGCTCGAACAGGTGAGATATTTGCTCATCGCTGATTTCGGGGCAGGCATCTACCAAGATGGTGAGCTGGTCACGGCTCATACGCGCGATAGCTTGGCGCATATGATGGAGACGGCGGTTGAAAATGTGGCCGAACCGCCGTTGTAATATTGCCTCAGTTTTCTCGTCTTCCAGCAAACGATACATGGCCTGGCGCAAAGCGAATAAGGGAATTTGTTGCAGCTGACGCAGGCGTATCCCTGGACCTGTCATGGGCATCTCTCCCCAACGCGTCCTCTCAGTGTCGCTCAGCCTGGTTTCTCATTCGGCGCAAGCTGATGCCAGTGAGCTTCCCCTCTGGGCCAATCCGATCCACCTTCTGTATGGCGTGGACGACACCTGCTGCGATGCTTTCGATGCGGGCACCTAGCGCCTCACCGCCGGGAGCAACGGCGCCGATTTCCTGTATCACCTCCATGGTCGTATGGGGTGCCTCACCGACTTCGACACCGGTCAGACGGTCACGCAGTTCCTGAACCCGTTGTGATACGTGCACGCGTTGAGAATGGCGCAGCGCCTCCAAAGATGGGTCAGTGGCCATCTCAGGGAAGATCACCCCATCGCCGCAGCGCATGTATAATACCGGCACACCCCATTCTACACTTGCCCCCTCCCCGCGACTCAGAATGGCAAGCCGCCCGGCTGTCATTGCCTCATCCAATGATAATCCTGCCGACAGAGCCAGATAGAAACGGCGTGCAAAGGCAACAGCAGCATCGTCCAAGATAGCGTATTGCATCGCGACGGCAGCGGGGATGCCCACACGCATCAGCGCAGGCGCCACACCGCTCCACGCGTTAACCCCATCACGCCGGCCCGTTTCGCAGCCTCCTAAGAAAACCACACGCACCCCACAGTGGCGCAACATGTGGGCCAGCTGCTCGACCGGCAGGGGACTGAGATCACCTTGCTCGTCTTCTAAAAAGATGGCCCCGTATCCGGCCGTGCGTCCATTGTCCTGCCACATGAAGCCGGCATGACCGGCAAAGTGGAACATATGCGCGCCTTGGCATGCCGATTCCAGCCGCGCAGCTGTCAGATGCTCGACAAAGGTGACATGAACACTGGTGACACCATCGAGCGCTTTGGCAATGTAGTCACGCTCGGCGGCAAGGTCCAAGCGCGGGAATTGAGCTGGTGAAGCGAAACCTACCACGAGCTTGAGCGGTAAGTGGGCACCGACGGAACCAGGCGCGATGGGAATCGCCTCATGACGCACAATGGAAACGCGCGCGTCCAAAGCCAGGAAACCATAAGGGGTATTTTCCTCCTTAAGCGGCGACAAGTAGAGATACTCCCACGGTAAGTTGGCCACGCGTAGGTCATCCAGCACCAACCGCAAGCGCAGACCACTGTCCGGATCGAGCGAGGCCATGCTGGCGAAGAACATCTCTCGGACTGTGTGTGGCAGTAACATATCGGCCAGCTGTTTGCCCAAGGAACGCAGATCAGATGTGGAAATCCTTTTGCGTTCCAAATTGCGCAAATGACGTGCTAAGTTGGGGGGTTGACTGACTTGTTCTGGTTCGCGCATGCGGTCTAACGGCGACTGAGTGACCTCTACCTTGAAGTGTCCATCCTGCCAATCGCGCGCGCGAACGGTAAAATCCACGTAGCGCATATTTCCTCTCCCTTGTATTGTGACCGCAATACAACAAGGTCGCCTGCCCCAAAGTTGGGAGCAGGCGGCCGTTGTATGCACTTATTAACCCTTGAAACCACGCCTGTACATCAGGCGCCCAAGTGGACTTTCCATAACATGATACCATATTTCGAGATAATGTGCAAGATGTTTTTCAAGGGAGAATATCGGAAGGGGTTTAGAGATACCCAATATATCGGCCCGTAGACCTCAGGGGATCGGAACAGGCGACGGCTTTGTCAATCGCCCTCTGCCAACCTGTTGACATCAGAGTCCACCGATACTATACTTGGTTTAAGCAATGTGATGAGGTGCAAATGTTACCTCGGCCGGCAGATACTCTGCTCCTATCTGCCGGAGACTTTACAGAAAGGAGGTGATGAGCATCGCGGCGGCAATTTTCATCCGGGCGGACCGCTTCAAGGCATGTTGTGCAGTGGAATGATCATCGCTCAGGAGGAGAACATGTTCGTAAAGAGAATCTCCCTTACCCTTCTAGTAGTACTATGCCTCGTTCTAGTGGGAATGCCAATCGCTACGCCGCTGGCCCATGCCCAGGAACCGAAAGAGGGAGGCACCATTATTGTCGGTCTACAGGCAGAGCCTGTCACCTTGGATGCCCCTCAGGTGACCGACTACAACACGATCCGAGCAGCTTATAATCTATACGATGGTTTGCTGCGCTTCAAGGACGAGAGTACCGAGGTGGAACCCGGATTAGCAGAGTCGTGGGAAATCTCTGAAAATGGTCTGGAGTACACTCTGCACTTACGCAAAGGGATCAAGTTCCACGATGGCACCGAGTTCAACGCCGAGGCGGTCAAGTTCAACATCGAGCGTCAGATCGATCCCAATCATCCTTACCATGACACGGGCGACTTCGCTTATGCCGAATTCACCTGGGGCGCGGTCAAACAGGTCGATGTGGTGAATGAGTACACGGTCAAGATCACGCTCAAATACGTATTGGCGCCCTTCATCAGCCACCTGGCGATGCACCCCGCTTTTATGGTGAGCCCTCAGGCCATCAAGACGTATGGGCGTGACATCTCTATCAATCCGGTGGGCACGGGACCTTACCGCTTCGTCAGCTGGACGCCCGGCGCCGAGATCGTGTTGGAGAGGAACCCGGACTATTGGGGCAAGCCGGCTTATGTGGACAAATTGATCTTTCGTCCCATCATCGAGGATCAGGCACGGTTGACCGAATTGTTGGCGGGAGGAATCAACTTCATGGTCAACATCCCGCCGGATGATCTAGAGCGTCTCCGCAATGATCCCAACCTCAAGGTGGTCGAGCAGACTGGTATGCACACTTGGTGGGTGTACTTCAACACACTCAAGAAACCGTTCGACGATGTGCGGGTGCGCCAAGCGCTCAACTATGCGGTGAACAAGCAAGCCATCGTGGACAACATCCTGAAAGGCACTGGGGTGTTGGCTATTAACCCCCTGCCGCCTGTGGTCTGGAGTTATACCGATGAAGTGGAACGGTATGACTACAATCCGGAGAAGGCCAAGCAGTTGCTAGCCGAGGCAGGTTATCCGAATGGCTTCTCGTGCATTTTCTGGACCCCCGAATCCGGCTCTGGTATGCAGCAACCTGTGCTGATGTCCACCGCCATCCAGGCCGACCTCAAGGCGGTTGGGGTAGACTGCCAGATCAAAACCTTCGAGTGGGGCTCTTTCCTCGAGCAAGGCGTGGTACCTCCGGACAAGAATCCAGAGTGGGATTTGATGGCCTTCTCCTGGATCGGTGACAACGGTGACCCGGACAACCACCTGTACATCTTGCTCAGTGGCGATCAATGGCCACCGAACGGCTTCAACTGCGGGTACTACAAAAACGAGAAAGTGGATGAGCTGCTGCGTCAAGGACGCACCACGCTGGATCGCGCCAAGCGTACAGAGATCTATCAGCAGGCGCAGAAGCTGATTGTGGCGGATGCCCCTTGGATCTGGATCGATCATGAGACACAAATTGTGGTGATGGACAAGCGCATCCAGAACTTCAAGTTGCATCCCACCGGTCCGTTCCGCTTCGCCAATGTATGGATAGAACAGTAGCCGTTTGATACCCCCTATCCACATGAGGGCACTGTTGCTGCGGGTCACGTGTGTAAATCGTGACCCGCAGCAACAGTAAAGTAAGCACATTGATGAGTGAGTGAGTATGACGCGTTATGTTGTGCAGCGTGTGTTGAGCTTGATACCGGTTTTGATCGGGGTGACGCTGCTGGTATTTCTGATTATGCAGCTGGCCCCTGGCGACCCAGTCAAGATCATGCTGGGCCCACATGCCAGCGAGGAAGCAGTGAACCAACTGCGGCGCGATATGGGCCTGGACCAACCCATGCACATACAATATTTGCGCTGGCTGGGGGGTGTGCTCCGTGGAGACTGGGGGCGCTCCATCCAGCTCAAGCGCGAAGTGTTACCTTATCTCGCGGGCCGCTTTCAAAATTCAGCCTATCTGATGGTGCTGGCCCTCAGCGCTGCCTGTCTGGTGGGTGTACCTGCAGGGATCATCTCGGCGATACGGCAATATTCACTAGATGACCGCATTGCGATGGTATTGGTGTTGGTGGGATTTTCCACCCCTGTCTTCTGGTTAGGCATTATCTTACAAATTGTTTTCGGGCTATTGCTCGGAATCCTGCCCGTCTCGGGAATCCAATCCCCTGGGCAAACGGGCACCCTGGACCTGCTCTTACATTTGATCCTGCCCTCTGCCACCCTCGCCACAGGGCCCATGGCAATCATCGCGCGTATGACGCGCTCCAGCATGCTGGAGGTGATCCGTCAGGACTACATGCGCACAGCACGCGCCAAAGGGCTGGGCGAGCGCTTGGTGATCAGTCGCCATGGTGTGCGCAATGCGCTCATCCCGGTTGTGACTGTGATCGGGCTACAGGCCGGGTACTTGCTGGGTGGGGATATCCTCGTCGAAATGGTTTTCTCCTACCCTGGGATCGGGCTGGCCATGGTGACAGGCATTCTGGCGCGCGATTTTCCCATCGTGCAGGGAGCGATACTGATGGTAGCTTCCTCTTATGTATTGGTCAACCTGATCACTGATTTAGCTTACGCTTACATTGACCCGCGCATCCACTATGGAACATGAGATCGATCTCCGCCCTGGCAAAGTACCCACAGCGGCGTGTCCTGCCGAGCTGAAGTTAGCAAGACGCCCCCGCAGCTTAACATATGATGCCTTGCGTCGTCTGTGGCGTGATCGCGCCGCCATGGCAAGCGCGGCGTTCCTCCTATTTATGATTATCGTCTCGGTGTTGGCGCCTTTTATCGCCCCTAAGGACCCAACAGTGACCGATCTGCCCAACCGTTTGCTACCCATCGGCAGCCCCGGACACCTGCTTGGCACTGACGAGCTGGGGCGGGATATGCTCAGCCGTCTGATTTGGGGTGGGCGTGTGTCGCTATTGGTGGGGTTTGTAGCAGTGCTGGTTGCCATGTCCGCAGGGGTGATTGTGGGATTGCTGGCTGGGTATTTCAGCGGATGGACAGATAGTGTAATCATGCGGCTGATTGACATCCTGATGGCGTTCCCGTCCTTGCTGCTCGCCATTGCAGTGGTCGCCTCATTGGGTCCTGGCCTGACCAACGCAATGCTGGCCGTGAGTATCGTGGGCATTCCCTACTATGCGCGCATTGTGCGGGGCAGCGTACTGTCGTTGCGCAATCAGGAGTTCGTCCAGGCAGCGCGGGTGATCGGGGCCAGCGACCTGCGCATCATCGTGTATCACATCCTGGCGAACAGCTTAGCCCCGTTGATCGTGGCGGCGACCCTGGACGTCGGCTGGATGATCATGGCTGCAGCAGGTTTGAGCTTTCTGGGCCTGGGTGCCCAACCCCCCACTGCCGAATGGGGTGTTATGCTCAGTGCAGGACGTCAACAGATTCGCAACGCTCCCCACATTTCGATATTGCCCGGCTTGATGATCTTCCTGGTGGTGCTGGCGCTCAACTTTCTGGGAGACGGCGTGCGGGACGCCATGGATCCACGACTACGACAATGATGCTACTTCAAGGAGTGTAAAATGTCTGCAAACCGACCTCTTCGACTTTCTACCTTCTCCATTGCGGCGCATGATGCACGCAATGGTGATCTGGGTGTTGCCGTACAATCCAAGTTTCTGGCGGTGGGCAGTCTTGTGCCCTGGGCGAAGGCAGGCGTTGGTGTAATCGCCACCCAGGCAGCTCTGAACGCAGCTTACGGCGCCGAGGGTTTGCGGTTGCTCGCAAACGGTTGGAGTGCTCCTGAAGCATTGAACCATATGGTGTCTATGGACGGCGACGCGGACCAACGCCAGGTGCTGATTGTGGACGCCGCCGGTCGTGCTGCTGCCTTCACCGGCGCGAAATGCTATGAATGGGCCGGCCACATTGTCGGTGAAGGTTACGCGTGCGCCGGCAATATCCTGGTCAGCCGGGATACCGTGGAGGCGATGGCACGCACGTTCGAAACAACTGAGGGTCCCCTGGCCCATCGTCTGGTGGCAGCGCTCGCTGCCGGGCAGGAAGCGGGTGGTGACCGACGCGGCCAGCAGTCAGCGGCCGTGCTGGTTGTGCGTACCGCGGGTGGTTACGCGGCGCGCACGGACCGCTACGTGGACCTGCGTGTGGACGATCATCCGCAACCTATTGCTGAGTTACAGCGACTACTGGCACTCCACCATCTCTACAGCCAGTCAGCACCTGAGGATTTAATGGAGCTGACCGAACCGGTTTGCCGCGAGCTCCAGACGATTCTGCGCAATGCCGGCCAACGGCACATCCAGGTCACAGGTCAGTTTGACGATGCGACCCGGCAGGCATTACTGGATCTCTACAATATGGAAAACTTAGAGGACCGCTGGCACGAGCGCTTGATCGACAAGGTGGCGCTGGAGTATCTGCGTAAGAAGTTCCTATGAATCGCTATGGATAGATTCCATAGCATATAAGAGATCCCTCCGCTTGCCAGCCATCGCGGCTGTGGCGCTGGAAATCTCGCTGCGTCGTCACATCGTGAACTGGAACTTCCACCAACCTGTCTTGTCGCTGCGTTGCCCGGTGACGTTGGAGACGGCCCACACGCGCCAGCGACCCATATTGTAGGCACCGATAAAGTTCTCCATACGATAGTGGGTCTCTGTCAGCCCCTCAACCTTTTGGTACGGCTGCCAATCGGTGCCATCAGGGGTGCCGTACTGAATCTCGATGGTGTAGGTCACACCACCTGGATAGCTCACCTCGGACCAGTAGAAGTCAGCAGTACGCGGATAGTGCTCGAAGACCGAGCCGTCCGGCGGTCCGATCTGAGTAGGCTTAGGCACTTCCGGCAAATTGACCGTAATCGTGATGCTGCGTTCGGTGGTACCACCATCACGCAGCTGCACACGCAACACATATGTCGTGGTAGTGGTAGGACAGACCGACTGGTTGCCATGTCCCACCACGCCGCTGTCGTTCAGATAGACGGCGGCGACGTTTTCCACATCCCAACGCAACGTCACACATTCACCTGGCGCTACTTCGGTGCGGTCGGCGACAAAGGAGATGTATGTCTCAGGCGTGGGTGAGGGTATCGGGGTAGGTGTAGCTGGTGCCGGCACCACGACCTGAACCAAGAAGCGCCGTCCAAATAGCACGCCAGCAGCGTTGCGCAATTGCCAATAGCTCACGTGGGAGCCCGGCGCAGCAGGCGCATACATCGTCACCCCGACATCCACAACAGCACCAGGTGGTGTGTTGGGTATGCTGATTGCAGGCGGGGCAGACATTTGACTGCCCGACACAAAAACAGCCGTATAACCTGATCCCCAGGCGCACGATCCAGTGTTGCGCAGCCGCCACACCTTGTCGATCCGCTGCCCCGGGGTCACCACGGTGCCGTCGGGCACTGTCACGTCTGCTACAAAAGCCATATCGTCCACACACGTGGTCGGTGTCGGAGGAGGCAAAGGGGTCGGTGTCGCAGGTGGGAGAGGTGTATTGGTGGGTGAGGACGGCGCAGGCGTCTCAGCAGGCACAGGAGAAGTTGGCTCCTCTGGTACTTGGGGAGAAGGGATCTCAGAAATCTCGCTGCTCGGTTGCATCACTGCCACCAATACGATCGGGGACAGGGTTTCCTGACCGTTGACGTTGTACGCTTTGGCCAGCAGTGCATGCGAACCGGGTGCGCTTGGCATCCAACGATGCACCACGGCAAAGGATGTCTGTCCTCTTGCATCGGGCGTGCTTTGGGAAGCATACAACGTATTGTCCACCCATAGGTCAATACGCGTGATGCCCCGTGCATCCTGTGCGACCACTTGGACCTCGACCTCTTTGCCTGGACTAACAACTGTGCCGTTTAAAGGTGCAGTGATCACTACCTGGGGCGGTGTAGCAGGTCCACGTAGCAGTAGGAGGGCCAACACAGCGGTGACGGCCAGAGCGGCGATCAGCAGCAGAGATATGACTGCCGGCAGCACCCACGAGCGACCGCCGCCTGTGGCCACAGGCTGAGCTAGTGCAGGCGCAGGCTTGGCGGCTGGAGCACGCATACCCACTGCGGTTGCCTCACTCCCCGCCACTCCTACCAGCTGGACACTCATAGCCATCTCACCTAGACCGATCATATCACCATCGCGCACAACCACTGGCACCGTGACCGGCTGCCCGTTCAGTGTGGTGCCATTCGTGCTACCCAGGTCACGCAACACCCACTGTCCGCCCTCAAACGTGATGCTGGCATGATGACGTGATATCTGGGGATCATCGATCACGATGCTATTGTCAGACACACGGCCTATTGTTACAGCAGGGCCGGGTGACGAAAAGGTTTGGCCGGCACGCTTGCCGCGCCGGATGGTGAGATACACCATTGGTGAGAGCGGCACATGGGTGCTCATTTCCTCCCTCCTCTATCTTTGCAGTCACCGATGAGCTGACAACATCTCACAGTCCAGCACATACTTGACTATTTATCCCTCTCCATTATACGGGATTTTCCCCAAAATGCGAACTCTTTCCAGGTGTATTTCAGATTTGGGAACGAGTTGAAGCGGTAACTCAGAGTTACGAGAGTTATCCGGGTCGCGACCGTCAGGAAGCGGTGTAGGTGCGACCGGCTGGTCACCCCTACAACCTGACGCGCACGGCTCGATTTGCCCTCACTCTCCCCGAAATAGAAATGCCCCCGCTTTTTCCGCAAGCACATGGTGCAAAAAGCTCATTGTTCCTGCTTATCAGGCCAGAGCGCCAGCTGCCTTGCTACGCAATCGGGCTCATGTGCGCGACGTCTGTGAGGTCGGATTTGTTCCTTCACCCGACGAAACGCATGAAGGGATCTCAGAGCAGGGTTCAGACCATTCGGAACGAGCTGCAAAGTGATCTCCTTGCAGCAACGGTTTTAGTGATCAAAAAGCCAGGACGTGGTATCGTGTCCTGGCTCATCATTTCGTGCTCAGTTCCTCCTCACACTCACCCGGCCACCACCTCGCGCTCATGGGCCGGAATGCGACGCAGACTCAACCCGATGCGTCGCCGTTCCGGGTCAATGCGAATGATCTCAAAGAGATAGGTCTTGCCTGGTGTAACCACCTCACTGGGATGACGGATTTCGGTATCGGACAGCTCGGACAAGTGTGCCAACGCTTCGACCCCGATTTCAAGGCGCACAAAGGCGCCGAAGTCTGCTAAGTTGGTAATGGTACCCCGGACGCGTTGACCAACCACATAGTTGGCCTCGACGATACTCCAAGGATCCGGCTGCATCTGACGTAGGCTCAAACCGATCTTGCCATGTTCTTTGTCAAGATGAATGACGCGAACGTCCACTTCATCCCCCACGTGAACTACCTGGCTGGGGTGCTTAACCGGTTGCCAGCTCAACTCGGAGAGATGGACCAAACCATCTACGCCTCCCAAATCCACAAAGGCGCCAAAATTGGTCAAGCCGCGCACCACCCCATGGAGCACCTGACCAACCTCTAAGCTTTCAATGAACTCTTTACGTTGCTGTTCCTGCCACGCACGCTGAGCCGCTTGCTCTGACATCACCAATCGTTTGCGTTTACGGTCTACCTCAATGACACGCACAACAATATCACGTCCGATCTGCTCAGCCAACCAGGTCTCTTTATCCTGCTCAGAAACATCACGTGGAAACCCTACCACTTGGGAGGTGGGGACAAAGCCAGGCAACCCTTCGAAAGGTACTACGAGCCCTCCTTTGTTATGTGCGCTCACCTTACTCCTATAAATTGTGCCAGCTTGCTGATACGCCTGTGCCTTCTGCCAGGCGAGCTCGCGACGTGCCAGGTAGATTGAGACAATAATGTTACCATCCTGGTCCTCAGGTTTAACAATATAGACCGGAACCTCAGTGCCGATCTCAATAGACTCGATCCCCTCTGCCCTCAGGCGTTCCAAATCTCGCGAGTTTACGATAGCCTCACGCTTGACCCCAATATCCACCACAATCTCGTTTGGACCAATCCAGACAACGGTGCCAGTACGGATCTCACCGCGTTTCGGTTCCTGGTAACTATACGCTTGGGACAGGAGATCTTCCATTGGATGGGGATCAGATTGGGTGTCCTTGGAGGCAGGCGGGATATCATCGGTGCTCATGCATTCACTCCCCTTCGTACGAAGAGAATTATATACACAGTTGGTGTGATGTCAATCTAGATTTTTGTCCCTGGTTTCTTCAGGTGATTCGCTTTTTTCTCAGGGTGTGGTAAGATGACAAGCGCCATTTCTAAACCTACTCAGCGGTCATGAAGGAAGGAGGAGAACCCATGGCCTCACTGCTCAGTAAAGTGCAAACTCTTATCTCCGCCAGCTTGCATGCCCTGGTGGATAGCGCCCTTAAGGCCAATTCGGTAGCAGTTTTTGATGAGTACGTTCGCCAGGCACAAAACAATTTGGACGAGCTGGAAGACGCCCTGGTAACCGTACGCGGTCAGCTGAAAACGTTACAGCGCAAATACGAGATGCTCCAAGCTGAAGCGGAACAGCTCGACGCTGACATCGACCGCTTGCTCAAGCTGGGAAAGGAAGACCTGGCTGCAGCAGCTCAGGCGCAGTACAACTCCAAGATGGAGCTGGCACAAGAGTACAAGGAACAGCTGGAAAAACAGCAGGCAGAGGCGGACAAGCTGGCCGAGGCTCGCCTCAAGCTGGAAGCGAAGCTCAACATGGTTAAGCAGGAACGCGAGCAGGTGATGGCTCTTATGGAGCTGGCACGCAGCAAGGAAATCGCTGCCCAAAGCATTCGCTCCCTGGATGACCTGCAGGGCCTGGGCGATGCCGACATCGCACGCGTTACCGAACAAATTCGTGCCCGACTGGATCGCGCCGATGCCGAGATGGAGATCAAAGCAGCGCGCCTGGAAGTCCAGATGGACGATGTGCTCGGGAAAGATCGCCTGGAGCAGCAGTTAGCAGAACGCAAACGCCGTCTGGGGCTTGCACAATAGCGTATACCGCTTAAGAAGGGTTTTGAGAGCGCCCTATGAGACTCTCATAAGACTATGAGCCGAACGCGTACAATCTTTCTCGTCATTGTCGGTCTCGCTTTCATCGCCGTCTTGGTCGGAGTGACCTACATACTGCTCTGGCGTGCTGTACCTTCTGGCAGCGTATTGGTGCCGACTCGTCAGAGCTCTGAACCCATTCAATTGACTATCGCAGCAGCGCTGCCGGTGGAGCCATGGGTCAACGAAGCGGCCAGGAAATTTAACACAGAGGGGCATCAGTTGGAAGGACGTACTATTCGCGTGTCCATCATTGGTGTTGATGGCTTGGCCGCGATGGGACGCTACGAACGCGAAGAAATGGACCCCTTCCCCACCGCGTGGATCCCGGACAGCCGTTACCTGGTAGAACTGGTGAATGCTACTTTCAAGACCAAGCTAGGACGCGATGTCTTTCTGACCGATGGAGAATATCGAGCACGGCCGATCGTGATCTCGCTGTTTGCCTGGGGCATTTACAAGAGTCGGGCAGAGGTCCTGGAGAAAACTTTCGGTGAAATCAATTGGCGTACCATTCACGACGCTGCCATCGCTCCCGGAGGGTGGCGGGACATCGGTGGCAAGGGAGAGTGGGGCTATTTTAAGTTGATCGTGCCGCATCCACGCAAGAACATCGGCGGGCTGGCAGCTAT
>JBMFPH010000049.1:0-17600 GCA_049969215.1 Anaerolineae bacterium
CTTTCGCTTGACGAATATGCAAGCGGCGTTGGGAGTGTCCCAGTTGCGGCGCTTTGAGAGCATTGTGGTGCGCAAGCGTGCCATCGCCGCAGCCTACACAGAACGGCTAAGCGAGTTGCCTGGCTTAGAGCTGCCGGCGGAAGAACCATGGGCACGCAGTGTTTACTGGGTTTATGGCATTGTTCTGAGTGAGCAAAGCGGCATGGACGCAGCGGAAATGGCGCGGCGGTTGCATGCACGTGGCATTGAGACACGCCCCTTCTTCCTGGGTATGCACGAACAACCTGCCTTGCATAAACTGGGCCTATTTCGTGGCGAGCGTTATCCGGTCGCTGAACGCCTGGCACGGCAGGGTTTGTATTTGCCCAGTGGCCTGACCCTCACCGAGGCGCAAATTGATCAGGTATGCGATGCTGTGCGCGCAAGTTTGATGCATCACTAGCGTTCGATTTCTTCTGCGGAGTCGCCTACGGAACCCAGCAACTTTAGCTCCACATATGCTCAAGCATATGACATCATGTACCGCGACAAGGATTACGAAGCGGAATGTGACTTCCTGGAGGAAGTCTTCTGCCGCTATGCTAACGGAACCGTGCATAGCGTGCTGGATCTGGGATGTGGCACAGGTGGCCACGCGCTTCCTTTGGCACAGCGTGATTATCAGGTGTGGGGTATCGATCGCTCGGCGAGAATGATCGCCATTGCCCGCGAGAAGGCGCAAGCGGCACAACTGGTAACCAGCCTCCGTTTTGAGGTGGCAGATATGTGCGCCTTGGAACTCCCACACACGTTTGATGTTACTATCGCTATGTTCGCTGTGCTCAGCTATCAAGTCAGTAACGACAGGCTCTTGGCTGCTTTGCGCTCGACGCGCCGTCATATAGTGCCGGGCGGTATTTTCATCTGCGATTTTTGGTACGGCCCTGCTGTGCTCACCCAGCGGCCGCGCGAACGGGTGAAAATCGTCCAGGAGGGTGCGGAGCGTTTGATACGCATCACCCAGCCTGCGCTGGATACGGAGCATAATGTGGTGCGAGTGCAGTTTCACATCATGCGTCTACGCGAAAAAGAGATGGTTGAAGAGGCTGATGAGGAACACGTATTACGTTACTTCTTCCGTCCCGAGCTGGAGTTGTTCCTGGAACAGACGGGTTTTGTTACGGAACATTTCTGCCCTTTTATGCAGCTGGATGAGAAGCTGGGTATACATACGTGGAATGCAGCCGTGATCGCACGGGCACGTGGAGATGCGTAGAATGGTCTATGGGTGAGATGGACAAATCGCGGTTGGCAAACAATACCTATGTCTCGCATGCCCGTCGGGTAATGCGCCCGTCCTTGCTCTTGGTGGTCGGTCTCTTCTTCGCCTACCGCGCTTGGGAGCTGGAGGAACCTTTTCACGTGGCTGTCGCGGGTGCTTTCCTATTGCTGGGCGCGTTGGCACTGGCCGACGCCGCCTGTAGTGCGGGCGGAGAGGAATCATGCACCCGCTTCGGAACACGCTGGCGGGGAATAGCCCTCAACATAGGCATCACTATCGCCTTCCTAGATATGGTGTTTGCCCAAATTGAATGGACGCAAATGGGGCAAGCACTGGCGCAGGCACATTATTGGACGTTGTTGCCTGCTTTTGTCATCGTGGTGCTCAGCTTGTTTCTGCGTGCCTGGCGCTGGCAGTGGTTGTTGCGCGCGGTGGGAGCGCTCCCTTTCACGCCCGTGTTTCGTGCCAGCTGTATCGGCATAGGGGCCAACATGGTATTGCCCGCGCGCGCTGGGGAATTCTTGCGCGCTTATGTCTTGGGTCGCCGCACTGGCCACTCCAAAACGGCCATCTTTGCCACACTGGTGATGGAACGCATCTTAGATGGGTTATCTATTCTCTTCATCCTGGTGGTGATGATGATGCTGGGAGTGCGCAGCCAGGAAGTGCATGCTATCGGTGCGGCAGGGGGTGCGTTCTACTTAGTCATGCTGGGAGGTCTACTGTTGTTTTATCATCGCCAGGCTGGAGTTATGCGGCTAGTACAGCGAGTGCTGCCGGAAGCTTGGCCGAAGCGTGTGCTGCCCCTGCTGCAAGCGTTCGGCGACGGCTTACATGTGCTGCGCGATGCGCGTCAATTGTTCATTGTGGGGGCGCAATCGCTTCTGATCTGGGTGGTCATCAGCTGGTCTTTTTACCCGATTATGCTTGCTTTCGACTTTGGTGCGCCCGTGCCGCTGTTTACCCCCTTCTTGCTCACCGCATTGGTGGCTTTGGGCCTGACGGTGCCGAGTACTCCGGGTGGTATCGGGATTATGCAGTATATGGCTGTGCTATCCCTGCAGTTGAGCTTTGCTGCCGCTGCCATAACACCTGCGCACGGTTTCGTAGAGCGAGCAGCAGCTTTTTCGCTGTTAATGCATTTCTCGCAGGCATTGCCGGAGATTGGATTCGGCGCTTGGGCCTTTGTTGCCGAGGGATTGCGCTGGCAAGAGGTGGGTCAACGCGAAAGAGGAGTCGCGACGTAAACCGTGGTTACTTCGATGAAGTCGGCGCCATCCCGGGTGCGCAGTCTTGCTCCATTCTCCGGTAGATACATCCCCACGATCAACCGGTAATTACCAGGCAATCGTGCAGGGGAAAGCAACAGGGCGTGGCGGTCCATGATGCTCTCGCCTGGCTGCCAATGAGATGTCGGTCTCTGAGATAACACGGGTGTGCCATCAGCGCCGGCAACACGTTCTCCCGTTGCATCCAGCAGCTGTACGAAGACCCGATAGTCCGCTTTGGGCTGTTGCAGCACTTTCCAGGTTATCTCGACCGGCAACACATTGCCCCACTGCGCGGCTTCCCACGTGGCGACGTATTGCAGTACGATCTCATTGCCCAGCGAGATTGCCACTGTGTGCATGTGCAATGGTTGCTGAGGGAAGAAGAAATGTACCAGACGTCTCCCCTCGGATGCTCCCTCTCGACGTGGGAAGAAGGACTCCTCGAGGCGAAAACCTTGCTGCATCAGCCAACGTTCTATATCACTTTGTGTCGGTGGGAGCCAGTTGGGCAACCACCATACGTGTTCATGGTTTGCGGCGACACGTTCCAAGGCGGTCAGCGCCTGAGCATCGTGTGCCAATGTGCCCGGATTGAGGCCGAGCACTTCTGCTTGACCACGGTATAGATCGGCGAAGGCGGTTGCCTCTTCGGGTGTTGCCGTGACGATGACATCCGTTGCGACGGTACGTTTGTTCAGCAGCTCCACAGCGCGGCGCAAATCATCTGGCCAGCCCTGATGCGCGGTGGTCAAAACTGCCACGCTCAGCGCCACCAGCATCATCGTGCTGCCCGCCATTTCCCACGCGCTGAAGGAACGTGCAGCTGGTGTTCGCGCCGTGCGCAGGAGCAGCCATCCCATCAGAGCACTGCCCCCCAGCAGTAGGATCAACAATCCCCAGTTCACCTGACTTTGCGCTACCCAGACAAAGTCGAGGTGCTCGACTCGCAAGAACTCCAGCTGCCCAATCAGCGGCGAATAACGTGGGTCGAAGAAGGTAATCGGTGCGAAGAGCGGGAGTCCGGTGTCGAGCAGGCGTGTCTGGAAAAGTTCGAAGTGCACACTGAGGCCCAATACCTGGACCAGTCCGCTGAGGATGACCAGCGCGATCAAAACGCCTTGCCAGCGCACTGAACGTTGTGCCCACTCGATCGCCGGCAGAATTCCCAGCACCAGGAAGGGCACGGCGGGCACCATAAAGCGTGGTCCCCAAGCATAGCCGCCGTGCCACATGAACCACTTGCTATAGAGCAGCACGTGCCCCAAGACGATGGCATAGGCAAACACAGCGGTGGAGCGAAAACGGCGATAGAAAGCAGGTGCAGCAGGGAGGGCGAGCAGCAGTATGGGTGCATAGAGGAATAGACCGCGGCCCGGACTCACCAGCAGGCCGACGATGCCCTGCAACCAGTCACCGTCGAAACGCTCTTCTGCCAGGTAGCCGGTGTCCAGGGGATTGCCATAGCGCGACGTGTTATAAATTGCCAGCAACACTGCCCCTGTGGCGAGTGGCAGCACAAAAGCGCCTATCGTACGCCACAGTGTCGGGGTGCCCCAACGGTTTAGCCCAATTTGCTGCCATGCCCGGTATATCAGGAAAGCGCCGAAGAGTGGCACCATCACGACATTGGCGTAGCGGGTGGCAACCGCCAGGGCCAGGGCTATCCCGGCAATTATTGCCATAGCTGAGCTGCCACTTCGCGAAAAGTGCAGCACTGCCCAGAAGGCAATCAGCAAACACAAGCTGGCGAGCGGCTCGCTGAAGCAGGTTTTCGCATAGGGCCAGGCCAGTGTGGCTAGGCCAAACACCAGCCCGGCCGTCAAGGCCTCGCGTTCGCCGTACTCTAGCTCTCTCGCTATGAAAAAGAGGAACACGGCCGAAATGGCCGTCACCACGCTGTTAAACAGAAGTGCGCTTGTCGCGCTACCCCAGCCGGGGATATTCCGTCCCAACCAGACCAGTGGGACGAGCGACAACGACATGCCAATGCCTTTGCGCGAATAGAGATGGTCATCCAGCCCAAAAGTGCCCTGCTGCAGACCCATCCAGCGAATCTGGTCGATGTGCAGCCCACCGCGCCGCGCGATATTTTCGGCCACGAAGAACATGGCTAGGCCGTCCGACGAGTGGAAACGTGGGCTATAGGTGACCAGATAGAGAGAAAAAAGGAAGCAAAACAGCGCACAGCTGACGCAGCGCTTCAGCGGTACCTATTCTCCTTTGAGCTGTTTCAGCATCCGCTGCGGTCTGAGAAAACCCAACAAGGTTGCCATCATAAATCCGGCGGCAGTGATAGTGGCCAGGGCGACTTTGGTGATATCCACCACCGGCTCAACATAGACGTTGCCGTGCGAGATAACCACTACTGCCACGGGACGTGAGAAGGTCTTCCCTCCTCCGCCACCACCGCCGCCGCTTCCGCTGGCCGTGGTGACTTCGTCTGAGCGTTTCTTTTCCTCGTCCTCTGCTGGGCCAGTGCCGGTGCCGAAACCCATCCCAAAACCCAGTCCGGCGATCACTTCAGCGGTGGGGATGATGGTGACCTCATCCTCGCGGATCGGCTCACCGTACACTCGATTGACGTTCGCGACATCCAGAAAGTGACTTAGCGTTCCCTGAATGGCTTCCATTGCTGGCATCGCATCCAAAGCTTCAGTCGGCGGGCGATCTGTCTCAGATTTTCTAGCGGCCATAGTAACACCTCCTCAAAATGGTCTGCTCTTGTCCTAAGTTCTCTTCTCTGGCTGAGGGCGGTTTATGCCCCCGCGGCTTATAGAGCTCAATAGATTCATCACCTGCCTCGTCGTGCGAGCCAGAAGAGCAATGCGCCTAATATACCGATGGTCAATGCCAACACTTGCAGCCGCCGCGTCACGTCGTGTACTGGCAGGGTATACTCTGTCCCGTCACTATGGCGTACCAGAACCGCGATGGGGCGGTTCCAGATAAATCCTCCTGGCACCAGAGGCAGCTGGATGTGCACCGAGCGCGCTATCGGCACAACGGTGCTGCCGTCTATATTGATGGCCTTACCCACGTTGGTACGAATGTGAATGAAAGGTTGGGCCACGAGCACACCTCCTCTTTCGAGCCACAACTCGTCTCATTTGGGGCAGGTAAGTCTCTGATGTTACATATCGGGTACCCCGCTACAGTGCCGTTATCTCTCTAGCATCCAGGCGGCTATGTTGCGTACCAGCTGAGCAGTGTCCGCATCGCTCAGCCAATTCAGCGCCATCCCCAGAATAATGACACGCCGTACCCCTTCTCCCGGTGCGTTGTTGCTCTCCAATGCCACCAGCACCGGTGCATCAGCATCGGCGCTATTGGGGCCACGACGCATAGCCACCTTGGCGTCGTCTCCCCACTGGTTACCCAGCGGAACAGCGGGTGGCAGGTTGGATGCCAGCGTGATGCTTGAGCTGGACAACCCCACTACCAGAGGGGGTAGCTCATCGGTTAGCACAACATCCGCGATCACCGAAGCGGGGCGATTGCTGCCTCCCAAGACAGGTGTACGTCCGCTGATGGTCAGTCGTCCCCCGCGTTCGAGGTAAAGCGCCAACGCTGCCAGCGTCTTCGTCTGCGCCGGCTCGCCGCGATAAACTCCACGGCTCCAGATCACCCAGCGATAGCCCACCAAGTCTTGGAGATTGGGATCACCGTCGCTCTCTGTAAACCATAGCACGGGTGTGTAGCCCATCTCCTCCAAAGTACGTACATAGAGGTCTGCTTCGCTGGCATCCTCTGCGGTGGCGGTGCGGTTGTCATCCACCACTAAAACATCTCCCTGGCTACCCAGCGGGACGGTTGGTGTTTCATTCGCAGCAGGTGTCTCAGCAGGCTCTTCAGTGGGCGTTTCAGGCGTGGGAGACGCGGAGGGGATCTGTTCAGGGGCAACAGCGCTCTCCTCGAACTTGAAGGGGCATATCACCACATCAGGGCGTGTGACACAATCGGCAAAGTTCTGTGTCACCAGACGATCCAGTGCTGATTCGAGCGCGGCAAGGTCACTGCCCAGCACGGCTGTCACCTGTTTGTCACCTGGTAATTGCCGACGCAGGATCAGAATGCTGTCATCGAGCAATAACGGTGGACTGAAGGAGGTCTCCAGCACGCGTGTCGCCGCCGGGGTTGGTGTCGGGGTGGGTTCCTCCGGACGATGTGAAGGTGTCGACGTTACCTCGGGGGTGGGCAGGAGGCCATATGTTCCTCCTTCCGAGACGGCGGTCGATCCAGGCGGCGTGCCATGAACGGTGGGATTTGGCGTGATGTTAGGCGCTGTTGTGTCCGGAGAGATCGGTGTGGCCGAGGCGGTTGCGGTGAGAGTAGGGGTTGGTGTAATCACGGCTAGGCGGATACCGGCATCGCTGAGCAGGGTGGTCTCACGTTCCGCTGTTTCATAGGAAGCCACATAGACCAGATCGTTCAGGGGAGGAGAATCCGCCGCCGAGGGGGGCTGGAGGGTGCCAACCGGCACTACCGATGCGCTGAACGTCATCGTCGCGGTCAGCACGACATCCTCGGGGCTCAGCAGCTCCAATGTGCGCCCGCTCATTTGCAGCAGCTGTTGCAGTTGACTCACCTGTGCCAGGAAGGGTGCATCAAGTGGCAGGTCACCGCCGAAGGTCAATCCCACCCGTGCTCCCAAGTAGGCAGGGAAGTCGGCAAGTTCTTGTTCTCGTTGCGCGGCTGCCAGGAAGTCTGCTACGAACTCAAGCATCAAACGGTTGTCGTAGCGGCTGACATAGGGTTCGGTCAGCACGTCGAAGTCCCCCATCGCCAATACTCTGCCCGTGCTGCGATTGGCCGCCAGTCCGGCGATGGCCACTGTGGTGAAGCCACTGAGCCCGCTGCGTAGACTGCTTTGCACCGTCTCGCCGGTACGCACCTGGCTGATGATTGGCCCACTCAAGCTGCGCACACCGTAGAAAACGATGGTCTTGCCTTGTAGCTTGGCCGCACGATCCCGAAACTGGCTCTGGTACACATGGGTGAAGTTGCGATCGTTGCGGATCAGGTCGTATAGGTAGTCGTCATTGAAGACAACGCCAAAGCGCTCTGCCAGTCGGTTGAGATCGCGCAAGAAGCGATCCGGCACCTCGGGTATGTCGGGGTCGCTGATCAGAAGCAAGCGCCCGCCGTCGGCGACGAAGCGCTCTACCACCGTGATTTCGGAATCTTTCCATAGGAATAAAGGGCTGACCACCACCAATGCGCTGGCATCGCGCAATTGAATCGCTAGCTGATCCGATTGATCGGCTAGGCCAGCCAGGTTTGTTTTGTCCACGCTCGCCATAGGGGTAGGATTGGTCCAGAAGCGCAGCGCGATGCCACGCGCTGCTAACTGAGCAGAGAGTGCCTGAAACTGGCTCGGGCTCACCATGTTAAAATGAGCCAGATCCACTACCACTGCTCCGCGACGCAGAAACGTGGCTGGAGCCTCGGTCTCGCGTGGCGCTGGAGCGGCCGTGGAGGACGGTTCGGGTGTCGCCGCCAGCTCTACCTGCCCGCTTGCAGCAGGATGGTAGGAGCTGGTGCGCCATTCTGTCAGCGCGCTACGCACGGCAAACGGCAAGACAAGTAGCAGAATGCCCAGGGCGATGACCAACGACGAACGGTGTGTGTTGTTCATGGGCGTTTCCCTCCGGGCAATACTGCCCCATTGGCAGTGCGGAAGGACGTTGCCTCGTATGCCGGGCCGACGAGCGCGATGAAACGGGTATCTAAGAGCAAGACCTCGCCTGGCAGCGTATCATGCAGCGTGGCGAGCATCTGGAAGGGGTCAACAGGCTGGAAGGGCAAACCTAGATATTCAGTCAAGTCGCGCACCTCATACCGCTCTATCCCTGCCAATGCGGCGACATCGGGGATAGCATCACTCATTCCGCCCAGAGCGTCCACCATGCCCAAGGCCAGTGCCTCATTGCCCAGGTAGATATGTCCCTCTCCCAGGACACGCCCATCAACGCGCAACGGGTTGTACGGTGATTGAGTGCGCTCATGGAGCACGGTGTTGACAAAGGCATCTTTCACCATTTCCAGCTGGCGGATATTATCGAAGCGGCTGCCACCACCCAGCTTGTACGGCCCCGTGCTCAAGACATCGGGCACGATCATAGGATCTGCAGGGCGTGACATCCAAACGCCGATATTGCCCACAGCGGCGGCAGCAGGGGCATAGATCTTGTTGGCAGCAATAGCCGCATAATAGCCACCGCTGGTCGCTTCACCGTCGATGACCACCACGAGCGGTTTCTCTTGGCGGAAATTGGCCATGGCATAGTAGAGCTTCTCACTGCTGCTGGCATCGCCGCCGAAGGAGCTGATCTCTACCACTATGCCAGCCACACGCGGATCACGACGCGCCGCCTCCAAGATGTTCCACATCTGTCGGGCGCTCGGGGGCACAATCAGCCCTTCAAAACGCATCGTCCCGATAATCGGGCGTGGACCGAAGCGCTCGCTCAACACCAGCCCAATCACTAGACAGATGACCAGAAAAATAATCTCAACCCCGATGCGCCATTGTCTTGGTCGCATAAGTATCTCCTCAGCCCCCTCTGACAGGGACGCGTTCATGTGCATTCTACTCCAGCCAGATAGCCCGTGCAAACGCCGGGAGCGTGCGTGCTCTGGTGGTTTGTCTCTGTCTGCAAAGTCTGCTACAATCCCCTTCAAACCAGGGAAACAGGGAATCGGAGCGGGGGTGCCTACAGGCTATGGATAAGCGCAATCTCTGGCAGCGTATGAATGGCCCCACCAAGGTAGGCCTCGCGTTTGCTGTTATTGGCATCATTCTCACTATTATTGGGGTTATCCGCGACCCCACCACACCGGTGACTGCCTGGTCACTTGGCATAGGGGCGCTCATTTCCGGCGCAACGTGGGGATTGGTCAGCTGGGCAATTGCCACCGCCGCCGTCGAGGTGGAACGCGACCTGGCACGCAAGGCAGCGGAAGAGCAAGACGATCACGAAAAGCATGCCACTTAGGATACTGATGTTCGCCGCGTCGGTTGGCGTAGCGGCTGCGGTACTGCTCACAGGAGCCGCTCTCTATCTCGCCGCGAACAGCATTGTACCCCGCCTGATACCCCCTGGTCTGACCAGTTGGTTCTTTTTGCTCTTTGTGTTGGCCTTCTCGCTGGGCGAGCTGCCACCTATGATTCTAGCGCTGCGCCGTATGGTTTGTAGTGCCTCTGGCCGCGCTGGCAGCACCCTGGTTATGCTCACGACTGCAGCTTTCGTGTTTTTCGCTGCTTTCTATGCCGCTCCTTTCACCGTGTTGACCGGCCAAATAGTTGTCGGGATCGCGTTAGCGGCATTGTGCTTATTGCGACTACTCTGCGTGTGGTTGTTTGTGCCCACTCACAAGATTTCCTGAGACCTATATTCGAGATGGTGATCCGATGGCAAATCTACAGCGTAATGCATACCGGCCCCCTGAAGAGCTGCGCGACATTCAGGCGCTGGTGATTGATATGGACGGTGTGCTCTGGCGCGGCGATACACCCGTGCCCGGTTTGCACGCGTTCTTTGAGCTGTTGCGCAGCCGTCCCATTCGCTTCCGCCTGGCGACCAACAATCCTACCCGCACTCCGGAGCAGTATGTTGCCAAGCTGGCGCGCATGGGGGTGCAGGTGGCACCCGAAGAGATTCTCACCTCGGCAATCGTCACAGCACGCTATTTGGCCACCCATATGCCGGGGGCACGCGTCTTTGTCATCGGTATGGACGGCTTGCTTCAAGCTCTGCTCGATCATGGTCTGCATTTCAGTGACGGCACAGCGGCCGACTGCGTGGTGGTGGGGCTGGACACGCAGCTCACCTATGCCAAATTGGCCGAGGCGACTTTGCTCATCCGCGCTGGTGCCCGTTTTATCGGCTGTAATCCCGATGTCACCCTGCCGAGTGAGCGTGGTCTGCTGCCCGGCAACGGTGCCACGCTCGCCTACCTGCAGGCGGCAACCGGCATTGCCCCGCTGATCATCGGCAAGCCGGAGCGTGCTATCTTCGACGCCGCGCTTGAGGCGATGCAAGTGCCAGCGGAGCATGCTGCCACGTTGGGCGATCGCCTGGAAACTGACATCCTGGGGGGCCAACGTGCCGGTATGCGCAGCATTCTGGTGCTCAGCGGTGCCACCGATGCCGCGCAGCTCGCCGACAGCCCGATCCAGCCCGATTGGGTGTTCGCAAGTATCCGGGAACTGGCAAATGCTTGGCCGTGAACATGTCCCTGCCCGAACTGTCCTCCGGTGGAAAGTCCTCCCTCATGCAGCGCCTGAGTGTGCTCGATCTGGATAACAGACAGCTGCAGAACCTTTTAGCAGCGTGGGGTGAACCAGCCTACCGAGCTAAACAGGTGTGGCATGGCCTCTACCGCCAGCTGACTGCTACACCCGAGGCGCTGAGCGACCTGCCCAAGGCGTTGCGCGCGCGGCTGAGCGAGGAAGTTGTTTGGGATCCGCTGATTCCTCTGGCAACTTTGCGCTCGCGGGATGGGCAGACGTGCAAGGTGCTCTTTGCCCTGCCTGATGGCGCACAGGTGGAAGCCGTGCTAATGCATTATGCCCGGCGGCATACTGTCTGTCTGAGCACGCAGGCGGGCTGTGCCATCGGGTGTCCCTTCTGTGCCACGGGGCAGAGCGGCTTTCAGCGCAATCTGAGTGCGGGCGAGATTGTCGCCCAAGTGCTCTACTTCGCCCGTCAGGTCGCTGCTCAAGGGGAGCGCATTACCAATGTGGTGTTGATGGGTATGGGCGAACCGTTGGCTAACTATGAAGCAACCTGGGCTGCTATCCGTCGCCTGAACGATCCGGAAGGGTTTGGCCTGGGAGCACGAGCTATGACCCTCTCCACGGTGGGGCTGGTGCCTGGCATCCGTCGCATGGCCCATGAGCCAGAACAGGTGAACCTGGCCGTTTCTCTGCATGCCGCCAGTGATGCACTGCGCGATCAGCTCGTGCCGATCAATCGTCGCTTTCCACTGGATCAGCTGCTGGAAGCATGTCGTTATTACATCGCACAGACCCATCGGCGTGTTTCGTTTGAGTATGCCCTGATTGCGGATGTCAACGATCGCGACGAGGATGCCCATCAACTGGCTGAGCTGTTGGATGGCCTACTCGCCCATGTGAACCTGATCCCCCTGAACCCCATACCGGACAGCTCCCTGCACCCCTCTTCACATGCGCGTGTCCAAGCTTTTCAACGCATCCTGCAGCATCACCATATCTCCTGCACGGTAAGGTTGCGCCGCGGCCTAGATATCCAGGCGGGTTGTGGCCAGCTGCGCCTGCACCGACAACGAGAAGAGCAAGCTGCCACCTCAGCTGAACAAGGTACATTCTCCACTTGAGGTGTCCAGACATCTAAACAGTTTCCCTATCACTCCTTAACAGATTCTTAACCGACATGGATGTATGCTAGAGGTGCATCATAATGATCGGTTTACCGATCAAGAAGACAGATGGCAGGACGAGATGAAAGGAGAAACGAAAATGTGGAAGACGGTTAAGTTTGCTTTAGCAGGGTTATTGGCAGTTGGGGTTTTAGTCTCCCTTGTGGTAGCTGGCCAAGCATTGGCGCAGGAGGTGACACCCACCAGCGTGCCACAGGCGCCTGGCGTGGGGCTGGGGCGCGGCTGGCCAGGCGGCTTGGGCTTTGGCATGTGTGGTCAGACAGGCTTCGAAGCAGCTGCGAAGGCGCTTAATCTCAGCATGGATCAGCTGACGGCGGAGCTGTGGGGCGGCCGTACGCTGGCTGAGCTGGCCGATCGCGCCGGCGTGTCCCTGACCACGGTGCGCGATGCCGTACAAGCCGCATGCCGGGATGTGCAGAAGCAGATGATCGAGCAAGCCGTCCAAGACGGTCGCCTCAGCCGTGAGAAAGCGGACTGGCTGATCGAAGGCTTGGAGAAAGGCTTCTGGGGGTTTGGCACAGGCGCATGGCGGGATGGTTTTGGTTGCTTCTGGCGAGGTGCCGGCATAGGTTTGGGCCGTGGCCAGGGTGTGGGCCCCTTCGGTGGGTGGCGTGACTGGGACGGCGGGCCACAGGGACCCAAGGGACCGCAGGGCAGGTTCGGTGGCTTTATGCGAGGTCAGGGCGGAATGCGTGGCTGGTCGGGCGGCCCTATGGGTGGCTGGCAGCAGTCTCCGCAGCAGCCCACCGAGTAAAGGCAACCATCTGTACCTATCGGCTCGGCCCATCGCTGGCACATAGGTGGAGGACGGGATGTTCTGGATGCTCTGCAGGGTGTCCGGAACATCCCCTTTTTGCTCTTTAGGACTTTAGCGACAAATCAGGTTATCATATCCATGGAAATGGCAAGTTCAAGAGCTTCATAATCGACAGTAACTTGACGGGAAAAACATGGGTAAGACCATTCTAGTGGTAGATGATCAGGCAAATGTGCGTCGGCTGTTGCGCGACTATCTCGAGGAGGAGGGTTTTCGCGTGGTGGTGGCCGAGAACGGGCGGGATGCGCTGTATGTAGCGCGGCGAGAGAAGCCCGATCTTGTTCTGCTTGACATTATGATGCCGGAAATGAGCGGCTACGAGTTCATGCGCACGTTTGCCAAGGAACAGGACACGCCGATCATCCTTCTCACTGCCAAGCTGGAGGAATCGGATAAGGTGCTGGGGCTGGAGCTCGGTGCCGACGACTACGTGACCAAGCCTTTCAGCATGCGTGAGCTGGTGGCGCGCATCCGTGCCGTGCTACGACGTGCGGAGAAAGGGGCTCCTGCTTCGGAGGTGCTGCGTGTCGCGGATATCACCTTGGATCGCGGTGCGCGCACGGTCCTGGTGGGCGAGCGCAATGTGCGCTTGACACCCACCGAGTTTGAGCTGTTGGCCACGCTGATGGCGGCACCAGGACGCGTCTTCTCGCGCGCTGCCCTACTGGAGGCGGTGCAGGGGGTCTCGGTGGAAACCATGGAGCGCTCTATTGACGTGCACATCCGCAATCTGCGCACCAAGATCGAACCGGATGCGAGCAATCCACGCTATATTGAGACGGTTTTCGGGGTGGGCTATCGCTTCCGTCCCCCAGAAGAAGAGTGATGATGACCACGATGTTCCGTTCGCTGACCTTCAAGCTGGTGTTAGCTTTTATGGCAGTGAGTATCGCCGGGGTGATGCTGAGCACCCTGTTTGCCCGCTGGGTGATTCTGCGCGAATTCAACCGGCTGGTGGCGGAACGGGTAGAGAATTCCTTTGTGACCGATGTGCAGAGCTATTATGAGGTCACCGGTTCGTGGCAGGGTGTTGAGATTTTCCTGCGCACCCGAATGCCAGTGTTTCTCGTCCCGCCCGGACAGGAGATGATGCACCGTGAGATGGCCAGGCGCGGACAGATGCGCGAGATGATGCCCCCTGTGTTTGCTCTGGCGGATCGGGATGGTGTCGTGGTGGTACCAGCCGGCCCGTACCAGGTTGGCGAGCGTGTGGATACCGATGTCTTGCGTCAAGGCATCCAGATCCTGGTTGACGGTCAGGTAGTCGGTACCGCGCTACCGACGGGGCTTGCCCCAGAGATGGCACCGCGGGAGGTTCGTTATCTGACGCGCATCAATTACGCCTCATTCTTGGCAGCGTCGGTAGCGATGGTGATCGCCCTCGTTTTGGGTGTTTTCCTGGCGCGACGGTTGTCACAGCCACTGCGCGAGCTCACTGCTGCCACACGGGCGATGGCACGCGGCGAATTAGAACAGCGTGTGCCTGTCCGTTCGCGTGATGAGCTGGGCGAGCTGGCAACTGCGTTCAACCAGATGAGCGCCGATCTCGCGCATGCGCATCAGATGCGGCGACAGATGACGGCTGACATTGCGCACGAATTGCGCACACCGCTCACTGTGATGGTCGGTTACCTGGAGGCGCTGCGCGATGGGGTGCTGAAGCCGACCCGCGAGCGTTTCGAAGCAATGTACCAGGAAGCCCGCCATTTGGAACGTCTTGTGGAGGACCTGCGCATTCTCTCGCTTGCCGATGCAGGCGAGCTTTCGTTGAACCGCGAGGCGGTTTCGCCACGACTGGTGCTGGAACAAGCGGCTACGATCTACCGGCACCAAGCGGAACAGCAAGGCATCTCGCTGGAGGTATCGCTGGAAGATGGTTTGCCCGACATCTACGTGGATCCGGATCGCATCGCCCAAGTGTTGGGCAACCTGATCACGAACGCCATCCGCTATACGCCTACTGGTGGACGTATCACTATGTCCGCTGCGCACCGGGGAGATAACGTGGTGTTGCGCGTGCAGGACACCGGCAGTGGCATTGCTCCAGAAGACCTGCCCCATGTGTTCGACCGCTTCTATCGTGGGGATCGGGCACGTCAATCTTCTGGAGGTGAATCAGGGTTAGGGCTGGCGATAGCGCGTTCCATCGTGGAAGCACATGGCGGAAGCATCGCTGTGGAGAGTGTGCCGGGTCAGGGTAGCACTTTCACTATGACTTTACCCCGTGCCGATCATCTTACCACTGGGCACGTGCGACCTGGGGCGCCTCGATAACTTGTCGATGAGAGGGTGCAACCCGTTGGGCAACGCGGCGACCTGCTGGCACGCGTCGGAGATGCAGTTTTCCAACCGACGAGTCACGGATTGTTGAAGGCCCCGTACACGGGTAATATGGGAGAAGAAACAGGGGCAAGTGTCACATGCCCCTGTTTCTATGAGCGATTATGGTGTTCCTGTGATCTCGGTGCCTGATTTCGCTCCCGTTCCTGCCTTCAGCAGGGCAGGTTGACCTTCGACATCTGCATCGAAGAGGTGAATCTTGTCGGCGTTAAAGGCCATCTTGACCTTGTCTCCGACGCGGGTGCGCACGCGCGGGTCTACACGGGCAATGTAAGGCTGGTTTCCGCTCACCAGGTACAGGAAGATTTCGTTGCCCATCAACTCGGTGACGTCGACCATCGACTCGACATCCACTGCGGTCACACCGGGTGACACGAAGCCGGGGAAGTAAATGTCCTCCGGTCGGATGCCGAGGATGACCCGCTTGCCCGCTCCATCCTTGAGGCGCGCTTTGATGGAAGGTGTGACAGGAATGCGGAATGAGCCGGCATCCACGAAAAGCTGGTCACTTTCACCGGTGATAGTGGCGTTGAAGAAGTTCATGCTTGGCGAGCCGATGAACCCTGCCACGAAAATGTTGCCCGGGTAGTCATAGAGGTTCTGCGGGGTGTCGATCTGCTGCAGCACACCGTCCTTGAGCACGGCGATGCGGTCTGCCATGGTCATTGCTTCCATCTGGTCGTGGGTCACGTAGATGAAGGTAGTACCCAGGCGCTGATGCAGCTTGATCAGCTCAGCGCGCGTCTGCACACGCAGCTTGGCATCCAGGTTAGACAACGGCTCATCAAGCAAGAAGACGGATGGCTCACGCACGATAGCACGTCCTAGGGCGACGCGCTGGCGCTGACCACCGGACAGTTGCTTGGGCTTGCGGTCTAGCAAGTTCTCGATGCCCAGGATCTTCGCTGCTTCCTGCACGCGGCGGCTGATCTCGTCTTTGGGTGTCCGGCGCAGCTTCAGGCCGAATGCCATGTTATCGTAAACCGACATATGAGGGTACAACGCATAGCTCTGGAACACCATGGCGATGTTGCGATCCTTAGGCGGGACGTCGTTCACCACGCGGTCACCGATTAGGATACGTCCTTCTGTGATCTCCTCCAGACCTGCCAGGCAACGCAGCGCGGTGCTCTTGCCGCAGCCGGAAGGCCCTACCAGTACCAGGAATTCCTTATCCTGGACTTCGAGGCTCAGATTGTTAAGCGCTACCACATCTCCAAACCTCTTTGTCACATTTTCATACGTAACACTTGCCATTTGTACTGGTTCCTCCTTTGATTAATAAATGAAATTTTAAAAAACCCGATTTTTTTCACTTCACAGCCACAGACCCAGATCGGTGGACTGACGGATGATGAGTGCCGGCTGCAAGAGCACATAGGGGTTAGGGATTTCCTGTCCCCACGCACTCATCACCAACATTTGTCCCACCAGTCTGCCCATCTGTTGGGCTGGCAATCGCACTGTTGTCAGGGTAGGGTGAGAGGTCTCCGCTAATGGGATGTCACCGAAGCCGGCGACGGCCACGTCACTTCCTACCTCAAGCCCTTGGTCTTGAATGGCGCTCATCACCCCTAAAGCCATCAAGTCATTGCCAGCAATGATGGCCGTAGGAGCATCTCTGCGACTGAGAAAGGTTTGCGCGGCGTCATAACCTCCCCGCTGGGTCGGGCTGTTTTCCACGATCAAATCTTCATCGATCTCCAGGCCATATTCTTGAACGGCGCGGCGAAATCCTTCACGTTGGAAGTGCACGAAGGTGAGCTTGGCTGATTCGCTGGCGAAGGCGATCCGACGATGACCCAGCTGGACAAGGTGGGACACCAAGCTCTGCATGCCACGCGCATAATCTACATCCACGCAGGGGAAAGACCAATCCTCCAACACACGGCCGCTGGCAACGAACGGCACACGCCGCTCCAAGAGATAAGCAATCCGTAGATCGTGACATCGCGTGTGTACCACCCATACGCTATCCACCCGTCGTTCACCGACGCGCTGACAATAGGGCTCCACTTCGTCCTCAGGCCGATGGGCAATACTGACCAGTAGATCCAATCCTGCACGCGTGATCTCGTCTGCAGCTGCCGAAAGGATGTCACCAAAGAGAGGATCAGAGAGGCGAGGGCCATAGCTCGGCAAAATCAGCCCTATCGCGTCGGCGCGCTGCTTCTGAAGACGTCGCGCGACCACATTAGGAACGTAGCCCAATTGCTCTGCCGTGCGCCTTACCAGGGCACGGGTCTCCGGGCTCACATCTGCATAGTCGTGCAGTGCTCGTGAAACGGTGGTGACAGAACGGTTGACTTGGCGCGCGATATCCTTCAGCGTGACGGTCACCTTTGACTACCATCCAAAACGTTTGCAAACTTATTTTTATTATAAACCAAAACGTTTTGGCTGTCAAATCTCGCCGTCAGAGAAATAGCCAGAGGTAGCAAAGAGATGACACCTGTGCTATAATGGTGAGCAAGGGATTCTATGCCCT
>JBMFPH010000050.1:0-17585 GCA_049969215.1 Anaerolineae bacterium
GGCGATGCTCAAGGTGTTGGTCAATGCCGAGCGTTGCGCAGTCAGGGGCTACACCGAAATTTGTAATATGACGGCCGGAAAGGACCATCGCACCTATGATCTGGCATTGGCCATCTTGCACGAGGAGGTCGAGCACGAATCGTGGTTCGCTGAGTTCCTGGGTGAGGGTCCTTCAGGCCACGGGGGTGTACGACGACAAGGTCATTCCCCACATGTCTCCCGCTTCCTGACGTAGGCGAAAAACCTGCTCTTACCAGGCACGTTGCGCGGCTGCCGGCGGAATCACTCGCCGGCAGCTGTTTCACGTATCAAAAGCGCTGCCACTTGGTCGCGAAACATCTCCCGCCAGCCGGACTCACGGCGCAAGAAGCGGGCCAAGACGCTCTCTGCTTCAACAAGCACAATGTGAATGTTGTAGCGCGCCAGCTGTTCTTGCCAGTCTCCAGTCGCGCTGGAGATCGCAAGGTATTGACGCAACAGCGCATCATCATACAAATCGGTGCGACCGTCCACAAAGACAAGATAGTCCGGCCAGAGGGTGAAAATTAAGTAGCCACCCCAATTGTAGCTGTTGAACAAGGCTCCGGCCGGCCTTTGGGCAAGCAGGGCCGACACGGCATCCACCGGCAATGTTTCCCGCATAGCTTTTTGCAGCGCAGTTGGTTGCAGCGCCAGGCAAATTTTCAGTGCCGCCGCCAGGGCGACAAGCACCAGGAACGTCCCATGCAGTGCGGTTTGGAACCGGCCGGATGTCATCGGACGTATCAGCGCATCTAGAAAACGTTGCATGTGAGGCAATGCGCGCCAATCCTCCAGTTGGCGTTCGAGCGCCAGACTGGCATAACGGGTCACGACCGGCGCACTGAACAGGGCGAAAAGTGCCATGTTGCGTCCGGCCAACAGAGCTGCCACGGTCCACACCGCTAATAAAGTCAGGTCGCTGAAGTCGACGCGGCGACCCGCACGCCCCAAAGCCAGTAATATCCCCACGAGCAGCAATAAGAACGGCTGCTGCCACACTTGGTGGAAGTCGGGTGACTGCCATTCCTGGATGAATTCACGCAACACCCCGATGCCAACGGTGCGAAATGGATAGAGCCACATGTGCCACGTGTAGGGATTGAACACCACAACACCAAAACTCAGGAGTATCACCCACACCAAGTGTCTCAATTGGCTCGGAGAAAGGATGACATCTTCGTGATGCATGGTCAGGCGGTTGAGCAGCTCACCCACTAAATAGCAGCCTATCAGAATGAAGGCAATCGCGTAGCCGCCATGCACATTCGCCCACACCAATACCACCAGCGGCATCCACGGCACCAATCGACCGTTGCCATGCTTGTAGCGTCGCAGCAGATAGCTCACCAGTGCTGCCAGCAAAAACGAGATCAGCTGGGGGCGGGCTGCCCAGATAACTGAAGAGGTGATGGCACCCCATATCACTACGATGGCACGCACATAGATGTTACCTTCACACTGACGCCACATCAACCACCATGCGAGCGTCACCAAAGTGGCCACACCCAACGTCAACAGCGGCCAGCTCCCTATTTCATACAGCGCATACCAGAAGAGCTGAGCCAACCAGCTGTGATCGATCCACGGAGCTCCTTGACGGGTATGCGAAAAGGGATCGGTCAGAGGGATGGTGCGGTGCTCGATGATATAGCGTCCACTCGCCAAATGCCACCATGTATCGGTATCGGCAGGCATGCGCACGGCCATAGTGAAAATGGCGATAAAGACAAGTATGCCGAGCACACGAGTCAATGGTAAAGGAGTTGAACCGGTTGACATCGAGTTAATCTCCCACCTTGGTCTCTATGTTGGCCACCTGCGCAACCAAGGGCTTTGCCCTATGCAACGGAGATGTCAGCTGTCGATACAATTCCCACGCAAGCACAGCCAACAAGAGGGTACGCAGCCCAATCGTGATCGGCAACAATTGGGTGAGGCCACGCGATAGGATCACCGGCCATTCCAGCGCATTGATCAGTCCAAGCACGATAATAAATAGCACCGCCCGCTCCCACGGCAGGGCAAGCAACAGCAGAGGGATGGCAACCAGCTGCCACTGCGGACTCCATCCTTTCGACCAGAGAAAGAAGAGTATCAAGAGCAGTCCAGCGGTGATCGGTATGTCACGCGCAACGCATTGCACCGGCGGACGTGTCAGCACGAACAAAGCGATTGCTGAAAACGGGAGCAGGGTCAGCCAGGAGGGGAGGCGAGTGGGGTGATGTAGAGGCGATGTGGCTCGTTCCGGTGAAAAACGTTCGATCAACGGGCCGAAATTGCCCGTGTTGCTCAGGTTACCGTCCAGCAATGCCCACACCGTCTGCCAGGACGACTTGCTTGCCTGTGCTTGCAGCGAAGCAAGCGTGAATTCCGGACTGAGCATGGATAGCGGTACCAAGAAGACCAGGCAAACCAACAGGGCACCCAGCCCGGATATCAACACAGAACGCCAGCCTCTCGCTCGCCAGGCGAGCAATAACAGGCCCAATGGCCATAACTTGGTCATCGCACCCAAACCGATACACAGGCCGGCCAATCCATCGCGCTTGTGCAGCCATGCCCACACACTGCCCAGCACAAACAAGGTGACAAGTGCCTCGAAAGTGCCCAGCCAGATAAAGACGGGCACATACAATGCTGCATAGATCCAGACCATGCGCAATGCCCGCGCCTGGCCATAACCTGCACGGGCGAGAGAGTAGAGGAGATAGAGGCAACCCACCTCACAGGTAAGAAGCACGATTCCTAGCAGCACCACATAGTTCTTAAAGAGGCCACCGCTAAGCCAGTAGATGGGTACATTGAGCAATAGTGGAAACAGGGGAGGATATTCCGACCAATAATGCACAAAAGGCCAGTGCCCTGTCTCAGAGAGTGCAGCCAATCGAAAGAAAAGATGATAATCGCTGTAACGCGTAAGTTGCTCCGCAGGCCAGATCATCAAGATCATCAGACGCGCACTGATAAACACCAGCAGTGTCCACCAGATGGGGGCGAGACGCAGTGGCCTGGTGGAGCGCATAGGAGAGCCTCAGACAATGGAAGAGCGACAGCCACTTTGCGTGCCCGGAGCACGCTTGCCGTAGCGTTCGGCAGAGCGCCAAAAAAGCAACCGGCTGGCTCCCAAACGCAACACGGTCAGCATCGCTTTATAAATCTCTGTCTGCGAGATCTTCGAGCTGCCCTGGCGACGATTCTCAAAAAGAATGGGTGCTTCACCGAACGTATATCCCAGTCGCTGACAGCGGAACATGAGCTCGATCAGAAAAGAATATCCATTCGAAAAGATGCGATCCAGCTCGATGCTCTGCAGTACTTCGCGCCGATAGCAGCGAAAACCGGCCGTGCAATCGTGTGCCTTCAGCCCGAGCAGAATGCGCGCAAAGAAGTTCGCGCCTCGACTCAGCCAGCGACGGTGCACACCCCATGTCTCGCTGACGCCACCGCCGGGGACATAACGAGAACCGATCCCAACGTCATAGCGTTCGGTCAGCGCTACCACTGCCGGCACATAACGTGGGTGGTGCGAGAAATCGGCATCCATCGTCACAATGCGTTCGGCACCGCGCGCCAGAGCGTACTTAAAGCCAGTAGTATAGGCGCTGCCCAGTCCCAGCTTGCCGGCACGGTGGATCACGTGTACCCGTGCGTCACGCCGTGCCAGCTCATCCGCCAGCTGGCCAGTACCATCGGGCGAATTGTCATCCACCACGATGATCTCCAACGCTAGCTCGAGCGCCAGCAGCTCGTCAACCAGTGCCTCTAGATTTTCGCGCTCATTGTAAGTTGGAAGGATGACGGCTATATCCATGCAGCCCTGATATCTTTGTATGGACCTGATAGAAATAGATTGGTACTTCTACGCTCTTGAGGGGCAATCTGCTCCAACGCCTTCACAAAAGCGCGATTCCACGATGTCCAACCGAGGAGCTCTTTTCCCTGCGCTGCAGCTGACAGGTTATCACTCCCGCCAGCATAAAAATGGTCAGTCCGCTGATGCACGCTCCCCATAATAGCGACAATGGCCGATACTGCAACACCACCTCGTGGGAACCCTCCGGGAGCGAAAGCGCCATAAAGGCATAGTTGGCACGCACAACAGGTACAGGTTGACCATCGACGGTAGCTTGCCAGCCCGGATAATAAGTGTATGCCAATACTAAATAAGCTGGTCGTGTTGCCGTCACTTGTATTGTACGCCGGTTGAACTCCTCACGCAAAGAAAGTGATGAGGGGTCAAAGAATGAAGCAAGAGTGGCCTTTTGCATGGGCCTTTGAGCTGTCGATGGGGTCGACAAGGGCAGCGGTGTCTCCAACAGAACACTCACGCGCGGATCAAATTCAGGCTCCATCAGCTGGGCAAGTATCTGCGGGGCATCGTTGATAACCTGGCTACGTTCCACCAACCAGACGCGCGGCAGCGGAGCAGGGAGCCGATAAAGGTGAGGTAAGCTATCCACTGCCTGCCAGCCCGGAAACGGTGTCTTTGTCAACACGAACCCCACATTCATCAGTTGGAGCAGTCGTTCCGCTGTGGACGGAGAGGCGAGTTGAATGTGCTCCAAAAGGTTGCGCCAACGCTCTACCACCAAGGGTTCGTTGTTGCCGGTGCAAGCGATGGCATCCACTGCGTTTAAGTTGGGAAGCAAACTGGTACGCAGCGACTGCCAATAGGACAGCTCTGCGGGGGCAAACCGCTTGAAGGTGAAGTATCGATTAAACGTGAGGTCGTACTGATATGCACCATCCACATGGAGGCGCAACGGGACGTCTGAGCGCAGCATCGCAGCAGCAGGATTGGCGACATGGTAGATATTGGGAGAGATCGTAGGGGTAAGCGGCATAGCCGCGACCGCCAAGTCAGCACCCACCAGGGCAACAACCAGCACTTGCCAAGCTGTGTGTGGCAAGGGAGACGTTACCACACGGATGTCAGGGTCATTCGCTGCCCGTCCGCGGAGCAACAGCACAGCACACGCCAATCCCAATAGGGTGGCCATCCGCTCCAGAGCCGGGATATATACCTGAGGTGGTGTGAGGCCAACGCGCCCGGCCATCCATACAGCCCCAAACGTTGCCACCGCGCCGGCAAGCATCAGCCGCAGCCCGTATTGCACACGATAGCTCAGATAAAAACGATGAACTCCTATGCCGGCCAGCGTGCTGGCGCCTATGGCGAACCACAACATCAGTCGTGATGGTGCCTGAAAGAACCCAAAACCGGGCACGTAGCGAAAGATGAGGGGATATAGCGGGGTATGGTCTCCCATTGCCAGCACGATTGCCAGCACGATGAGCGCAGAGAAGAAAGGTTGTGGCGCACGAGCCCCCCAGAGATGCGGATCGTCCGCCGTTTCACTCATTCCAGGAGGCCGCAATGCATGGCCTCTCCAACGCAATATCGCCAACACGGCAAGGATCAAGGGTAACACCCCAATATAAGCGTGATCCTCCCAGTAATTCGCATAACCGGCATAATTGCCCATTGCTGGGTTGCCGTACAGATCGGGCGCCAACAGCGTAAGCAGACGCCACGGCCAGTAAGAATATGTCATGGCGAAGTCCCAATCGGCCCCGCCACTACGCTGCGAGTACAGCGCCAGCTCCGCGGTGGGCAGCACCTGCACCGCCGCCAGGCCCAGTGCCAAGATGATCGAAAGAAGTATCATGAAGAGGAGACGCACACTCCGAGCGCGATAAACGGCATACAAGAGGAGCAGCACCAAGCTGTAGAACCAGGTCTGTGCGTGTCCAGCCAGGAATTGCATACTGAGGGCGCCGGCTAACCATACGACACCGAGGGCACCTCGCTGCCGTATCAGGCGCTCGGTCAGTGCCAATAGTAGTGGCAGCCAGGCATAGGCAGCAACTATGGTGATGAACTGGGTACGTCCGACAACGTAACCGCCCAGGGCATAGCTGAGAGCCAACACACTGCATCCCAGATTATCCAGATGCAGCGTGCGCCCCCACATCCATGCTGCCAGACCAGCGCCGAGGATGTGGAGCACCACCCCATAACCTAAGGCGTGTTCGACCGGCAGCAGACGCATCAGCAGATTGGGCGGATAAAAGAAAGCGGTCTGATGGTTGGCCAGCAGCGGTGCACCGTTGCCCAGCAGATCGGTCCACAACGGGAGATGACCAGCTGCCAATGCCTGATTGATCAACGTGTGCCAGGGATAAAATTGGGTGATCGGCACTCCCCAGTAGAGCACTTCGCCAGCAAATACCAACCGCCAGAAGACCAACAACGGCAGCAGGATCAGAAATACAATCGGGGCAAAACGGCTTGCGATTGGCATTCTTACGGATCCTGCCGGTTGTCGTGCATCAGTGATGCCGAAATTTGGCAAGCGTCAGATGCTTCCTCGTGGTCTCATCTAACTAAGATGTTGAAGCGACGTATTCCGGATAACCGTCAATAGCTGCTACTCAATGGGGCTCTCTAGGAGCACTTTCCATAGTTGTCTCTTCGTTGTCACGTCCCTCAACATGCTTCGCCCGCTCATCGATCCCGAAAGGCTGCCACTTCTGCGCATTGGCGCTCAGGCGATGTTCCTTGGTACGTCCACGCCGATGCAGCGCATCGAATCCCTGTGGCTTAATAGCGATCTGATGGCCCTCTAACAAGCTCACCAAGCCTTCCTGGCCTGGTTCTGGTCGACGTGTGACTTGTGCTTCCAAATGCTGAATGCGTGTCGGGTCATAGTCCAGTGGCTCGGTGTAGGTAGCGATGTAACCCTCAAAATTGCGCAAAACCACACGTCCGGGAGACTGGGAGAGCAGATAGTTAGGCCCCACCGGCACCTTACCCCCGCCGCCCGGCACATCAATCATGTATTGTGGCACGGCGAAGCCCGAGGTATGCCCGCGCAGCCCCTCGATAATCTCGATGCCTTTACTGACGGAAGTGCGGAAGTGACCGGCTCCTGGCACCAGATCACACTGATAGAGATAATAAGGACGCACACGCATCTGTACCAGCTCGTGCACCAGCTGGCGCTGAATGTGCACCGAGTCATTGATCCCAGCGAGTAACACACTTTGGTTGCCCAGCGGAATGCCGGCATCTGCCATGCGCTCGCAAGCAGCACACAGCTCTGGGGTGATCTCACGGGGATGATTGACATGGATGTTCACCCATACCGGATGGTAACGGCGTATCATCTGCAATAGGGCATCATCGACTCGCATTGGCAAGAAAACCGGAACGCGCGTGCCGATGCGGATCACCTCGACATGGGGAATGTCCCGCAGGCGTGCCAACAAATTCTCCAGCACCCGCAAGCTGAGTGTAAGGGGATCGCCGCCGGAGAGAAGTACATCACGCACCTGAGGAGTACGCCGGATGTAGTCGATCTGGGCGTCATAGTCTTGTGGCCCAAAGGTGGCATGCAGATCGCCCACCAAGCGGCTGCGAGTACAATAGCGACAGTAGCTTGCACAGTGCGTGGTCACCATCATCAGGACTCGATCCGGATAGCGGTGCACCAGCCCGGGCACCGGAGAGTGGGCATCCTCAGCTAGCGCATCGATTGTCATAGCGGTGAAAGCGGCTAACTCGCGTCCTTTAGGAATGACCTGCTGACGCACAGGACAGAGCGGATCATCCGGGTCGATCAGGGATGCAAAGTAAGGGGTGATATCGAGACGAAAACGATGTGCCGCGATACCCTCCACTTCTTCGGGAGTTAGGTGGATCAAATGTTGCAGTTCTTCCAACGTATTAAGGCGATGGCTGAGCTGCCAGCGCCAGTCGTACCACTGTTCGTCGGGCACCTGCGCCCAGATGGCAGGACGCGAAGTGCGAGATGCCTTCCACTCGTGGCTGAATTTGCGCATCATTTTTTCATCCTTTTTATCTGTCGCCTGGTATCTCAATAGTATAAAAGGGTGCTACCAGTACGTCAATGCCAGAAGCAATAGATGTATCTTGATGGTGAGAGGAACGATGTGGCACTAAAAGAGAGGGGAAAAAGCCCCCATTGCCCAACCATTGATCGGATTCTCGGGAAAGTGGGTCAAAGAGACAGCCACTCTGGACGTTTCCCACTACCCCCTTGAAGGCTTTATGGTGGCAAGGATAACCGCCTTTGGAAGTGAGAGCTAGCTTGATAAGCTTGCCAGGATAATGTCTCGACAATCCTCGACGGAGACGTCGCGAGGATTGTTTGCGATGCCTTCAACTTGTTGCATTGCCTCATCGGCGAAGCTATGCCAGTCATAATCGGCGATCACAGCGTCCAGCTCTTTGAGACACGTGGGCAAACCCAAATAGCGCACAAACTGAGCGACCCGTTCAGCCAGCTGTTCGCCAGGAGCATCTACCGCCAACCCAAAGGCGTTGTTGAGTCGTTGCCGTCTGGCAGATGGAATAGCCGGCCAGTTGAAACGCAACACATGGGGTAACACCAGTGCGTTGGCGATTCCGTTATGCAAACGGAGATGCAGTCTTAGAGGCACAGAAAGTGCGTCCACCAGCCCCCCACCGCACTGATCTCGGCACCACCCAGCCCACAAGGCAGCCAACATCATCGCTTGGCGAGCGGCCATATCGTTGCCGTCGGCAAACGCACGCGGTAGATAGTGCCACACCGTCTGGATAGCAGAGACGGCTAAAGGATCCACAAAGGGGTTCGCTTGGCGGGCCATGTAAGCCTCCAATGCATGGCTCATCGCCGTGATACCGGTAGCTGCCGTAAACAGGGGCGGCAAGGAGAGGGTGAGCTCCGGGTTGACCAATGCCACATGGGGAAACATCAGCGGGCTGGAAACCCTCTTGTAGGTTGCGCCTGCACCGTCCAGGATGGAACAGGAACGGTTCACTTCGCTGCCTGTGCCCGCTGTCGTCGGAATCGTTATCAGAAAACAGCTACGGCGTTGAACGCGGCGGTTGCCACTGAGGTAATCTGAGTAGCTGCCCCCGTTCGTCAGCAACATAGCAATTGCTTTGGCAGTATCTATGACACTGCCACCACCAAGGGCTACTACTGCCTGGACATGTTCTTTTTGCGCCCGCTGCAACCCCTGATGAACTTCTTGTACATCGGGATTACTGCTCACACAAGTATACGGGACCACACTGCAGCCAGAGGCCTCCAAGGCAGAATATATCTGCCTCGCCCACGGAAGCTCGATGAGAAGTGGATCACTTACGAGCAAAACGCGCTGCTTCTGTGCAGCGCGCAGCCGAATAGCTGCACTATCGTGCGCCAGCTGCCCAAAGACCACTTGCGTAGGGATGTAGAGGACAAAGTGCATGCCAGGGCGCTTACATTGCTTTTTCGTAGACCTCAAGCATAGCCAGCAATACTTCATTGGTAAACTGACCAATCTGCTGGTATGCCGCCACCAAGTCTATATTGGCGCTCTGGCCTACCGTCTTGGCCATCTGGCGCACACCATCCATCAAGAAGTCCTGGAAATAGAGGAATGCGCTAACCGATTCGGTAATGCGTAGATTACGCAAAACAGAGCGCTCGCCATAAGCACGCCCCAGTGAGCGGGCTTCATCGAGGATGCTCTGACGATCACCCGGCTGGGCAAGGTATTGCATCACCAAGGAAAGTAGCTTGCGCCCCAGCTCACGGTGTTCTGCCTTGTCTGTCTCATCGAATCGCTTGTACCAACTCTGCTCACTGATTTTGCCGCCACTCACTTCGAGACGGGCACGCCCTAATGCGCTCTGTACCAAGAGCTGAATGCCCGCCGGTTCGAGCGGCTCCGGCTCCAACAAAGCGCGCACGTCGGTTTCGGCAAAGCGGCGGTGTCCACCTGGGGTGCGCACCGTGTGAATTTTGCCGGCATCAGCCCATTGACGCAGAGTGGATGGATGGACACCGAGCATACGACTAGCATCCTGTAGAGATAACCATTTCACACTGGGCGTGAGACCTGATCCCTTTCCTGGCATGCAATACCTCCTCAGTCAAGCGATATGTATTTCCGCTTCACGTCACATCGGTTCGCAGCGATTTGGATAACATATGACAAATTGTACATGAGTTTCAGCATATTTGCAAGCTCAGCTCGGAGGGTGTTGAAAAAGTTGGTTTGGGAGTGCTATTCGCCCCCATATGGGGTTCACAGTGCTTATAGAGTCTCTCTCACGCGCCTCATTTTGCCCTCATCCCACCGTTGCGCAACCACTTTCCTGCCCCTTTTGCCCTCTTTTCCCACCTCCTGGCAGACTCCGCCGCCGCACCCGTTTCCGTGTGCACCCGACGGCGTCCCTTCATCCCCCCAGCGCGCATCCTTGTCCCGCGGCGCCTGCCCTTCCGCCTGACGCCGTTCCTCCTTCGCCACATTCACATTCGCCACGCTATGCGTGCTGTCCACTATCTGGATACTGCCAAACACCACCCCATGCGCTTGCACCTGACGAATAACTTCCTGCAACAACGCTTCCAGACAGTCCAGCCGCCCCTGCTGCACCAGCCGCTCCTTGAACACGCTTAATGTCGTATGATCCGGCACCCGCTCGTTCACCGCCAACCCCGGAAAACAGCGCGCCGACAAACTATCCTGCACATACATCTCGACTTGCCGCTCCGACAAATCGTAGAGATAGGCCAACCACAACATCTTAAGCAGTACCACCAGATGGTACGGCGGCCGTCCCATCTCCCCACCTCCGGCATACAACGCGATCAACTGTTCACCAAAGGCCTCTCAGTCAATCACGGCGTCCAACCGGCGCAGAAAGTGATCCGCTAGCACGACTTCTTCATAGACGAAATTTCCCCAGAAAGAGCCGATACCGGTGTCTTGGAAGTGCTTTCCCTCTATAGGGCAACCTCCTGATGCCATTTTTGTCCCCATTCTACCTCACACTCACCCTGAACCTGAATTGCAACGGACTTTTTCAACGCTCTCCGGTACTCATGTCAATGCCCGCAAATTCGAGAGCTGCATAGCGAATTGCATTGTTGTTTCGATGATAGGATGATACAATCGAGAGCATATGGAGAGAATCTTTGTGCGCGTGTCATTGGTGCTAGTGGTGTTATCTCTGGCAACAGGCGGAACTGTGCTTGCGCCGGGGTTGGTACACGGATCCATCACCCCGCACCTGACTCTGTCGAGTTTTGCGGTACCCTTCCAGGTCATAGAGACACAGTCTACCCCATCGCCACTTCCAACGCCGTTTCCACTCACACCTCCTACCGATCTTATCATATACCAACCTGCCTTGTTGCCACATTTCGCTGCTGATCTCGCCATGCGGTCAAATGCCCCCCGCTATGACATCGTGCTCTCATTAGAGGAGAGAGAGAAGCCCGTGCTGAAAGGGACTCAGCACGTGCGGTATACCAACGAGGAGATGGTTCCACTGGATTATCTGATCTTCCGCCTCTATCCGAACCTGCCCGGATTCGGGGGGATGATGGAAGTGGACACAGTTGTTGTGGGTGTTACGCCTGTAAAGCCGATTTATGCTGCTAACCACTCCGCGATCTATGTGCCGTTGCAACCCGCCCTTATGCCCGCTCAAGCGATCGATGTGACCCTGGAATTTCGTGCCATTCTACCCACTGATACACGCTCCGGCTATGCTGTCTTCACCTATGCGGACGATGTCTATGCTTTGGCCGGTTTCTATCCCACCATTCCAGTCTACGACACGCAAGGGTGGAATGTGGAGATAGCTTCCCCCTACGGAGACGTGACGTTCACGGATACCGCGTTCTATCGGGTGCAGCTCACTGTGCCATCTGAGCTGGTTGTCGTGTCCTCTGGTCAAACTGTGGAGGTTGTGGACAGAGGTGACGGGACATGCTCTTGGACCGTGGTAGCAGGACCGATGCGTGATTTCTACATCGCTATGAGCCGCGACTATCAGCTCGTATATGACTTCGTGGACGGCGTGCGAATTAACAGTTACTATCGCTCCGGCCAGAGGGAAGGCGGCGAGCTGGCATTGCGTTACGCGCGCGAAGCACTCCGCCTGTTCGGTCAGCTATTCGGCCCCTATCCGTACACCGAGCTGGACATTGTGCCAACACCCACTACCGCAGGGGGGATCGAGTACCCCGGCGTCATCGTGACCGCTCAATCTCTGTACCCCGAAAAGAGTGAGTACCTGGAATTGGTTGTCGCCCATGAAGTGGCGCATCAGTGGTGGTACGGATTGGTGGGCAGTGACCAGCTGGATGAACCATGGATGGACGAGGCGTTGACCAATTATTGTGCCTATATTTACTTCCAGCATACCGCCTCTGCCGAGAAGGCGCAGCACATCAAGAAGATTGCTTTCGAGGATGCCTATCGGGAGCTGCAACAGGATCATTTAGACCGTGCGATAGGTGGACCGGTAGCTGGTTTTCATTCTCAGTCGGACTATGTAGCAGTGGTCTATGGCAAGGGACCCCTGTTCTTTGACGCCGTACGTGAGCGATTGGGCGATGAGGCCTTCTTTGCCGGTCTGCGCCTCTATCTGGAGCGACATCGTTATGGTGTCGCCTACCAGAAGGACCTCATTATGGCTCTGCACGACGCTTCCGGGCAGTCCATCGACGATTTGTACGACGTGTGGGTTCTAGGCAAAAGACCACAAGGGGATTGCGCGGGAGAGCGCTGAGTATTATGATAGGGTTACTGGCAAGATTGGACTAGGGGTGTTTTCAGACATTAACCAGCGAGGTGAGGTATGAGCACACCGGAACGTGCAGCAGATACCCCTGTGTTGACCGCATCGGAAAAGAAAACTCTCCTGCGCATTGCTCGTGAAACGTTGAAAAGCTATCTGCAGACTGGCAAGATCCCGCATTATGCGTTCAGCGAGCCTGGACTTTTACAAAAGGTGGCAGCATTTGTGACGTTGCGGCGTCGCAACGGCGAGCTGCGTGGCTGCATCGGGCGCATTGAAGTCACCGAGCCCTTATACCGTACGGTACAAGAATGCGCTATCTCTGCTGCGACCCGCGACTATCGTTTCCAGCCGATGCGCAACGCAACAGAACTGGATGATCTGGTCATCGAGATATCGGTATTATCCCCTTTTCATCGCGTCCATGATGTCAATGAGATTGAAGTGGGCCAACACGGCTTGTTGATCCGTCAGGGATACAATAGTGGGCTGCTATTGCCCCAAGTGGCCAGTGAGCGAGGATGGAGCCGAGAGGAGTTTTTGCGCGCCGTGTGCATGAAAGCGGGACTGCCGTCGGACGCCTGGCGGCGCGCCGAGCTCTACGTTTTCACAGCTGAGGTCTTCTCAGAAGAGGAGTAATCGCTCACGCGGCCCGTTTAGAACCTTTGCGTCGTCTGATCTGAGATCATGACATGCGCCGAAGCTCCTCAAACAGCGCACGCTGTTTGGCCGAGAGCTGCGTGGGCAGGCGCACATCAATGCGCACGAAGAGATCCCCATACTCCCCTGGGGATTTGATCTTAGGCATTCCCTTGCCGCGCAGTCGGAAGACCTGCCCATTCTGGGTGCCAGCCGGGATCTTCAGTTTGACCTCGCCCGTCAAAGTGGGTACAGCAACCTCACCGCCTAACACTGCCGTGTAAAGGTCCACTGGCACTGTTACCCGCAGGTCATCTCCTGTGCGTTCGAAGCGAGGGTCAGGAGCGACCTTAATGCGCAAATACAAATCGCCGCTGCTGCCTCCTCCGATACCTCGCTCTCCCTCGCCTCGGACGCGCACCCGTGTCCCTGTCTTAGCTCCAGGTGGAATGCGCACTTCCAGCCGGCGCCCGTCCCTGCTCAGCACACGGGTAGTGCCGTGATATGCCTCGCTCAAGCTGATCTCGACTTCATATTCCACGTCGCGACCCGTCTGCGACCGCGCCTGATATTCATAGGTGCCAAAGCCACCCGTGCGGCGTGCGTGGGTGCCCATGTTGCCGAAGATGCTGTTGAAAAACTCCGAGAACAGACTGTCTTCGCCGAACAGATCGGCAAAGTCCTCCGGCGCGCCATATTGCACATGGACGCGCTGACCACCCGGCGTCGTGGTCCAACGGCTCCAGTCAAAGTCGCTGGGATGGCCACCTGCTCGCTGCCAGCGCTGCCAATCAGCCCCCAACTGGTCATACTTAGCCCGTTTCTCCGGGTCACTGAGCACTTCGTATGCCTCATTGATCTCCTTGAAACGAGCTTCTGCCTCAGGATTGTTTGGATTCATGTCCGGATGGTATTGGCGCGCCAGCTTACGATAGGCCGCTTTGATTTGCTTCTCCGTCGCGTTCTTGTCGACGCCCAGAATCTTGTAATAATCCTTATACTCCATATCCTTCCCCTAACACGATGGTTAAGCTGCAACCACCACGCGCGCTGGCCGCAATAGTCTACCGTTGAGCATATAGCCGGGTTCTACCACCTCCACAACCAATCCGCTCCGAACGGGATCGGTCACCGTCGCCACCGCTTCGTGAAGCTCAGGGGTGAAAGGTTGACCAAGCGCTTCGATCTCCCTGATACCTTCGCTCTCCAGCAATCGCTTCAATTCATGATACGTGAGATGCACCCCCTCGCGCGACGCGGTGGGTGCATCGCTGCCCAACCTGGCCGGCTCTGCCTCGAGTGCACGACGAAGGTTGTCTACAACTGGCAGAAACAGCTGCAATAAGCGTTCCTTCTCACGTTCACTCGCCTCATCAGCGCGCTGTTCCTGGCGCTTGCGGAAGTTGCTCATCTCAGCCTGCAAACGCAACGCGAGCGCTTTCCAATCAATTTGCTCAGGCGACTCCGCCGTGCCCGAACCGGCCTCCACGACGGGCGAGGCAGAATCCGGCTCCTTATGATCGTCATCCACTACACGCACGGGTATCCGGCGCGCAGGTGATCCTTCTTGATAACGAAACATAGGACTGTTTCCATCAAGGACAAACATCGCTCGACAGTTTTTCTCCTCATTATTTCGATTAACATCATAGCAACCTCCTTCACGATATACAACTTGTATTGGAGTCGGATAAGACCAAGATTAAAGTTTTGTTAGAGTTGTCTTCACTTGGCCTCCAGATGCATTCTTTGCGCTGATTGCGCTATAATAAGGGAAATTTGTGACCAAGACCTCCAGGGGTGGATACCATGCATCAGTATCCTGAGGGCAGCACATCTATTCAGCGCGCAGATGTTTCTGAGACCATCGGGGAAGTGATCGACCGTATCGGCTTCGGCCGGTTTCAACGGCGGCTGATGTGGCTTTGTGGCGCCAGCTGGGCCGCGGATGCGATGGAGGTACTACTCATCGGTTTTGCCATACCGAGCTTAATGGCTGATTGGGGACTCAGCCGCGAAGAAGGCGGGTTGCTCGCCTCGGTGTTGTTCGCCGGGATGCTGCTGGGAGCTTGGTTTTGGGGCCAGTTCAGCGATTACACCGGTCGCCGCTTCAGCTTTATCACCACCATTGGGATAGATAGCGTGTTTGGATTTCTCAGCGCACTGGCACCCAGCTTTCCGGTGCTGCTGGTATTCCGATTTCTCACCGGTTTCGGCGTAGGTGGTACTCTGCCGGTGGATTACGCAATGTTCAGCGAGTATCTGCCGACCCGCAATCGCGGTCGCTATCTGGTTTATCTGGAAAGTTTCTGGGCTTTGGGAACTATCGCGGCGGCTGCGCTTGCCTGGCTGATCATACCCCAATTGCCTGAGGTCGGCTGGCGCTACTTACTGGCAGCCAGTGCTCTGCCAGGCCTGATTGTCTTCTGGATCCGACGTGCAATGCCGGAATCGCCGCGTCACTTGCTGGTCAAGGGACAGGTGGATGCTGCGCGTCAGGTATTGCAACGTGTCGCCCGGGAAAACGGGGTTAACCTCCACATCGGCACGTTGACGGTGGAGGCAGTCCGCACAGGAGTTCCCCTGCGCACCATCTTTGCCAAACAGTATCTCACCCAGACGGCGATGAGCACGATCGTCTGGTTCTCGCTCAGTCTAGCTTACTATGGGGTCTTCACCTGGTTACCGGGCATCTTCCGGGCGCAAGGCTTTGCTCTTCTACCGGTTTATCAAAATACGTTTCTTCTGGCGCTGGCGCAGCTGCCGGGTTACTTCAGTGCCGCCTGGCTCATCGAGGTCATAGGACGTCCGCGAACCTTGGGATTGTACCTCTTGGGAAGCGCAGCAGCGACATACGCTTTCGCCGTTGTGTCCGGCACAACCGACATTGTATTAGCCTCCGTCTTGATGAGCTTCTTCGCTCTGGGGGCATGGGGAGTGTTGTATGCATACACACCAGAACTCTATCCTACCTCAGCGCGTGGCACTGGCATGGGGTGGGCAGGAGGTGTGGCACGCATGGCCGGCATCCTGGCACCTCTGGTGGGTGCTCGACTGCTGGATGTAGACTTGACGCTGGCGCTGAGCACCTATGCTGTAGCGTTCGCCGTGGGAGGAGCTGCTACCCTGCTCCTCGGTCGGGAGACAAAGGACAGACCTTTGAGTGAAGTAGCGTCTTAGAGACCTTGAAGTGCCTCTATCGCTCTCTCGACCAACGTGGATGAGAAGGCCAGCCGGTCAAAACAGACACACGATGTGTAAGAAAGGCTAAAGGGGAACATTTATGAGAAACATGAGAAACCTGATAAACGCAATCTCAGTGCTGACGCTGGTAATACTCCTCTTGATAATGACGACGCCGATATATGCCCAGGGGATTGGCGGGGCAGGTCGGATCGTCATGGGGCGCGATGTGGTCCTCGAATCGGGACAGGTGCTAGAAAGTGACCTGATTGTCGTGGGTGGTCGTGTTGCCATGGCGGAGGGCAGCCGGATTGCCGGCAATCTGGCCATTGTGGGAGGAGATGCCGCGATCGACGGCGTGGTACAGGGGAATGTGTTCGCCGTGGGTGGTACCATTCATCTGGGTTCCACATCACAGGTAGTGGGGAACGTCTCCGTCGTAGGGGGACAGATACAAAAGGAGCCGGGTGCACAGATACAAGGGACCATTAGGGAGATTGGGAGTTTCAGTTTGGGCCCATTTGCTCAGTTTGTATGGCGTCTTGGCGGATGGGGATTGCCCTTGGTCATCGTGTCCAAATGGGGTGGTTCAAGCGCCGTTGTCGGCATTTGGCGCCTGTTCTGGGCAGCGGTGACTGCCATGGGATTGGCGGTTATCAGTTTGTTGGTGGTACGGTTTCTGCCCCGACATGCCGCCACAATTGTGGACACAATCCGCGACGCCACAGCAGCGAGTTTCGGTGTCGGTCTGGTGACCGGAGTGATCGGTTTCATCGTCATTGCCGTGCTGATGGTTACGGTGTGCTTGGCTCCGCTGGGCATGCTTCTCATCCTTCCCCTTGCCTTTGCTACGTTGTTGGGCTGGACAATGGTCGGTTACCGGCTTGGAGAACATCTGATGCCACTTCTCAACAAAAGAGCATCTCCGGAGCCGATGGTTGTTGCCTTGGTCGGTACGCTGGTGTTGACCGCCGGACAACAGGGATTGATGATGCTCAGTGGGACGCCCTGCTTGGGCTTTTTCTTTCGCCTGCTGGGAATGGCGGTGTGGTTGGTCGGTGCTGCAATAGGGTTAGGTGCTGTGGTGCTCAGTCGCCTGGGGACGCAGCGCTATCCAGTCGCTCTCTCCCCTGCGCCACAGCCACAGGTC
>JBMFPH010000051.1:0-17571 GCA_049969215.1 Anaerolineae bacterium
CCTGCAACATACACACTGCTGCTGCGCTAGTGACATCACCCTCACCGCCAAAGCCATAACCCTCGGCCAATAGCTTGGACGCGGCCAAGAAGGGCAGTGTCTCCAACTGACCTTCCTCACTGATGGCCAGAAAGTGGGAGGCAAAGCCGTGCATGCCACGCTCGCGCAACGTCTCGCGCAGTGCCCACTCCAGGCGCGCGCTGGCGGCATGCTCCGCATCGGTGATCTCGGGTGCAAAGTGGAAGCGGGCACGATCTTCGGCCATCGATGCGACAATCGCTTCGGCTGGCGCTGTGGCGGCACGTGCTGCTAGCTCCTTCATAGGGATATGTCTGACCTCAACGCCCACCTGGGCGAGAAAAGCGGTTTCGTCCAGGCCGAAATCGCCCATGCCTTCCATGGCGTAGCCCAGCAAGCCGATGCGCAGCTGGTGCATCTGTTTGGCGACGCGGGCCGCATCACACCACTGCCGCACTTCCTCGATGGCGCGTGCGTCCCGATAGTGGCCGGTGACCAGATAGAAATCGCGGCCAGCACGCAACAACACGTTGGCCAGGTCTTGCACGCCGTGCATGCCGTGGTTGTGCGTTGTGTCGATCGAGCGTGTGTCGGGCTCAACGGCGTAGAGCTGCTGCGTGTTGTAAATCAGGATGGGGAGACGCGTCCGCAGCAAAGCCGGCAGGGCGATGTGGCTGGGCGCGTAGGTGAGCAGCACCACTAAGAGCAAATCCTTGCCCGCTGCTTCGAATGCGGCAACAGTGTGCTCCACCTGCTCGCGTGTGTTGCATACACCGGGAAATTCCACTTCAGCGAAGGCGCTTAAAGTATCGCCGAGCGCACGTGCAAATTCTGCCATAGCTGGTTTCAGCTCTGGCCAGGCATCGTACAATTCCAGCATTAGACCCAACAGTCCAACTTTTGCCTTACCCGTCGTGTTCATCGCGTTCATCTCCTTATGGATTTGCCCAGCGAGTCGTACCACCCGTACTCCAATGCTGCCTCATAGGCGGCCAGCACATTCTCAACCGGCACATCGGGCTGGACGATGTGCGTCGGCGCCAAGATGAAACCGCCGCCCGGCGCCATCACCTCGATGCGCTCGCGCACGATCTCGCGCACCCTTTCGGGCGAGTTGACGCGCAGGTCTTGCTGGATGTCTAGCGTGCCGTGGAAGGCGAGACGGTCACCGTACAGAGCTTTGATTTCGCGCAAGTCCATCCCGCCAGCATAAGGTTGCACTGTCACCAGCACGTCGATGCCGGTTGCGATCAAGTCGGGCATGAGGCGCCGTGTGCTGCCACAGGAATGGTGCATTACCTTACAGCCATAGGCGCGCGCCTGCTCAATGTGACGGCGCCAGCGCGGCTGGAGAAGTTCCCGGTACACCTGTGGGCTGATCACTGTATCGCGCTGGCTGCCATAGTCATCACCAAAATGCATAATGTCGATGCGACCACCCCCTGCTTCCAGGATGCGCCGATCGTACTCATAGAAGAAATCGGACAGGTGATCCCAGATGCGGAACAACACTTCGTTGCGCGTGGCGATGTCGAGCATCACTTGTTCGTACCCACGCAGGAATGAGGACCGGTTGATGAAATCCACGTTGCCGTCATCTCCGGCGATGATGGCATAACGATCGTAGCGCTCACACTGGAGACGGATGACCGAATAATCCCACCAGTCCGGATCGGGCCAGGGATAGGCATCTACTTCGGCGATGGTGGTGGCATTTGCCAGACGAGGATCGAGGAATTCATAATAGACACCCAGCCCGTAGTCGGTTACCGTGCGTCGGAAGCCCCATACATCCATGAAACTACCATCCTCAAATCTAGGCAGCTCTGGGCCAATGTAGCGCGGCGCTACAAAACGCACGTCAGTGTGGAAATACTCGAGCAGCGCTTCATGTGCTGCCATATAGTGAGGAAAATTGGGATCGGGCTGTGGTGTCAGTCCCAGACGTTTTTCCAGTGCCTCAAGCTCTTCGGGCACGGCGTAGAAGTCGAGTGGCACACGATCCGGCTCGCGATGGTTGATCGTTGTCATCACGCGCTCGCGCGAGGTTATTCGTTCTTTCCGCATAATGCCATCACCCCTTCACGGCGCCGGCCGTCAGGCCCTGCACCAGATGTTTCTGGAAGAAGATGAACAACACGGTCACCGGTATCGTGACTAACACGGAAGCGGCCATGACGTTGGGCCAGTTCAAGTAGAACTGACCCACAAAGGATTGGATAATACCCGGTGGCAGCGTGCGCATTTCTGGCTTGATCGTCAGAGTGGCAGCAAAGAGGTACTCATCCCAGGCGATCAAAAATGTGTAAACTCCGGCAGCGACTAGACCGGGCGCGATCATAGGCAACACGACACGCGTCAGAACACCCAGCCGACCGCAACCATCGATCAGGGCTGCATCCTCGATCTCTCGTGGGACGGTGTCGAAGAAGCCCTTGAGGATCCAAATCGCAAACGGAATGGCGAAGGTGGTGTTGGCCAGTATCAGCGCCGGGTAGGTGTTCAACAAATTCAGTGCCAAGAAGGTCAAATACAACGTGATCAGCAACATACCCTGCGGGAACATCTGCGTGGACAGGATGCCCACCATCAGCCCGTTGCTGCCGCGGAATGGGTATCGTGAGAAGCTATAAGCTGCCAGCGTCGCGATCACCAGGCAGAATATCGTGGTGCCCACGGTGACGATCACGCTGTTAGCAAAATATCTGGGAAAGAGGCTGCCACGCCCATAATCGCCGTAGATGACCGAATTGAGCGTGCTCAGCGTAGGGTGCTGCGGTATCCACTGTGGCGGTATGACAAATAGGTCTTCGATTGGCTTGATCGAGGACGAAACCATCCACGCGATCGGGAACAGGGCCAACACCAATAGCACCAGAATGTACAAATAGGAGAAACCTTTGGCCAGCCAGCGGCGGTGCGTAAGGGATAGCATCGTTCCTGAGCTCCTATACTTCCAATCGAGTGCCACCAAGCAATCGCACGAACATTACACTGAAGATCAACATGGCCACCAGCCAGATGGTGCCGATGGCAGCTCCCATTCCGATGTCGAACGCTTGAAACGCCGTTCGGTAGATGCTGATGGCCAGAGTGGTTGTCGCCGTAACAGGGCCACCTTCTGTCATTGTCCAAATGGTGGTAAAGCTCTGGAAGGTCCAAATGATGGAGATGAGCAAGTCGATCATGATAATATACCGCAGGTAGGGCAGCACTACGTAGCGAAAACGTTGCACCGCTGTAGTGCCGTCGATGATTGCTGCCTCAATGATATCCGGCGGGATGGTCTGCAATGCAGCGAGGAGCACAATCATATGGAAGGGAAACCCCTTCCAGATGTTGGCGAGCGTCACCGAGAAAAGCGCCAGTGACGGGTCGCCGATCCACGCTTTGAAGGAAGAGATAAGACCCAATGAGTGAAGTACATAATTGAAGATGCCATATTGCTGGTTGAAAATCCATTTCCACAACAAAGCTGCTACTACAGTGGGCACGATCCAGGGCATCAGAAGCAATCCACGAAACAGGTTACGCTGTGCCAGATCCTGATTGAGCACCAGCGCTGTCAGAAAGCCGACTACAAACTGACCACCCACGGAGCCGGCGACAAATAGGAGTGTTGTGCCCCACACGGAGCGGTACGCCGGGCTGCTCAGTAGGGTTTTGAAGTTCTCGAGCCCCACCCATTGGATGCCAGAAGCAAGGTCGACCAAGCTATAGGAATGAAAGCTTAGATAGATGCCCCGCAGGAGGGGATAGAGGACGGTGAACGCCAGGGTTAGCAACGCTGGCAACAATAACATTATGGAGAACTGGGTATTAGTGAGTGTGAACCGGCGCTTGCCGGTTGTAGCGGAACGTTCCAGGGACATAGACTTGCTGACCGACATAAGCTCACTCCTCAGTCAATCGGGAGCTATCGGGGTGCTGGGGGAGGTCGAATGTTCTCCCCCAGCACGCGGAACCTGCCAAGCTAATCCGTTTGCTTATACAGCACTTTCAGGTTGGCAGCTGCTTCATCCAATGCCTGCTTGGGATCGCCGCCCGAAAGTGCCTGGGTGATGGCGATGGCGATGAAGTCCACCGCTTGAGCGTACTGCGGGGTCTTGCTGATGCCGTAGAGCTTCGCACCGCACAAGGCGTCTTGGAAGGTCTTGGCGAAGGCATCCTGAGAGTAGAACGGGTCGGCCAGAGCGGGCTTGTACAACGGGAAGAGGCTGCTGCCCTGGGCGTAGTAGAGCGTGATCTCAGGATCCGTGCTCAGGAATTTGATGAATTCGAATGCCATGTCCTTGTGCTGGCTCTGCTTGAAGAGGACCAAGGTATGGTGATGGAAGATCGCTTTGTGCTGGCAGGGATCCTCCGGGTTAGGCAATGTGGTTGGATGTAGCGCAACGGCGAAGTCCTTGTCGAACTCCTTGCCCTTGCCGCTGGTGATGCGCAGCACATCACGCGCGTAGGAGCCGTCCGAGAAGCCACCGGTCTGGTAGTTGACCATTAGATTGTACTGGTCGCGGAAGGAGAACCCGGCTGGCATCACGCCATCGTCCACCAGCTTCTTCCAGAAGGTCAGTGCCTTGACGCCGGCCTCATTGTTGATAATGACCTTGCCGTTTTCATCCAACACGTCGCCGCCGAAGTTGAACAGCCAGGCATTGAAAACGTTGGCGGCCAGCTCCGAACGGTCGGTGGCGGTCGTATAGCCCCAGATCTTGTTCCCCTTCTCATCTGTGCCCAGCTTGGCAATGGCGTATACCACCTGCTCAAATTCTTCGATGGTGCTAGGCAGCTTCGTCGGATCGAGACCGGCTTTCTGCATCAAGGCTGTGTTATAGAACAATGTGTCGTGCACAGCCACCCAGGGCAATCCCCACATATGTGCGACGCCATCCGCTCCTGGGAATGTATACGAATCGACAACGCCGGGGACATAATCTGCCGAGAAGTCCTTGGCCATCTCTTCCAGTGGCTCAATTGCCCCCGAATAGGCGAATTGACCGATCCACGGCGCCGCGACCTGTGCTACATCCGGAGCGTTGCCGGCCGCTGCTTCCATCAGCAGCTGTTGCCGCGTGTTCTCCCAGGCGATGCCTTCGTACTCGATCTTGACGTTGGGATGCTTCTCTTGGAACTTCTCCACCATGTGGTTGAATTGCTTGGCGGTGGATTCTTCCATGCCAATCCAGCCAGCGAAGCGGATGACGATGGGCTCCTCTTGCGGCGACGGGGCCGCACCGCTGGTGAAGAAAGAAGCCACCAAAGCACCCACAATCAACAAAATAGTGAAGATTCTGATACGCTCGTTCATTCTGTGTCCTCCTTGCACGATTGCTAATAGCCCCCATCACTGGAGGCAAACTAAATGTGCTTTCTTTGACAGTTTGACTGCATGAAACTTGATCATCTATCGCGTCCTGAGGTAATTGATCACCTCCTTTCAACCATTGCGATTATGCGAGCTGCATTGTGGTAGAAGACATCGGCAATCTCAGCAGCTCCCAAGCCACACACTTCTGCAGCGCGGCGAAAGGCGAGCAGCTCTTCGTACAGGAAGAAGGTCAGGCGCTCGCCCTCCGTGGCGCTCACTTCGCGCATATGAGGATCGTCATGCAGGTCGCCGCAAAGACCTGGCGGGACAAGATTGATATAGCGCCCATTTTCACAGATGCGCCGCATACGCATGCGCACGACCGGCAGGTCGCTGCCGAACACGATGCGCTGCGGGCCGACGGTGCGCAGTGCCTGTTCCATGACCTTGACATTGGTGTTGGCGCTGAAGTCAAAGAGCAGCTGCCGGCTGGCACGCAATATGGTGAAGGCCTCTCCGACGTCCTCTTCGCAGTAGGCGCGTCCGACGTGAGCGACAATGAGCTTCAGGTTGGGATAGGCGGCCTCGATCTCCAACAAGTGTTCCAGGTTGAGCGGATCTCGAAGGCGAGCCGGCCGTGGGAGGTGTAACATCACAAGCCAGCCATGCGCGTCGGCTACTTCGAGCTGCTGACGGGGCAGGAAGTCATAGATCGTGATCTCCTGCGCTGGGATATGGGGCGGCGCTTGATCTACATAGGGCTTGAGGCCGATGAAACCACCTTTATGCACTCGTTCTTCCAACTCGGATGCTGACCAGAGGGGGGTTGTCACCAGGAGAGCGGGCAATTGGTGCCGTCTTGCCACGTGGCTGGTATACGCGTTGGTCTGCTCCAGGTCCACATCGCGCTCCGGCCAGCCGAAGATGAGCGGAGTCACCTGCTTGCCTGGGAACATGAGCGCGTAGGTATCCAGCAGCTCCTCAATCGTGTTTTCCTCCGCTACCCGACGCGGCCATGTGGGGCCTCGCGTGCTGGTATAGGTTGGCGCGCGAAATTCTTTTCGCCACACGTGGGTGTGCATATCAATGATCACATCAGGAAGGAAGTCTTCCAGGTGATCTCGATAGAATTGTCTGTCCATTTCGCGAATCTGTAGGGACATTCTCTCCACTTACGCCTGGATTAAACAACTTCGAATCGTGCACCGCGTCGATACATCGCGAAGATTTCGGCATACCGTGTGGCGTTGACTCGATCCGGAAGCAGGGTTTCCTCAGGTGCCTTGAGAGCAGCAAACCCGGCAGTAACATTGGGAAACAATCCCACCCCCATACCCGCTAGGATGGCTGCTCCACGACTGGCTGCCTCTCTCGAAGAGGGCACAATGACGGTGGTGTCGGTGATGTCGGCAACGATGCGGGGCCAAATCACACTTGTCGCAGCACCTCCCACCATCTTGAGCTCGGCCACATGCACCCCAGCTGCCTGGATTTCCTCCAATGCCCACTTGAGCTCAAAGGCAACCCCTTCCATAACAGCGCGTGCCAAATCGCCACGCTTATGCGTCAGGGTAAGACCGATGAAGGCGCCACGCGTCGGTCCGTAGGTGGCCACGTGGCCACCGGCAAGCGGATAGAAGAACAGCCCATCTGCACCCGGCGTGGAGTGTGTCGCTGCTTGGTCGAGGGCATGCAAGCGCTCAGTGCGCCCTTGGGATCCGGAACAATCGTCCGATAGGATATCTAGCAGCCATTCTAACGACCTGCCGACTCCGCCCAAGCTGCGGATCGCGCCCCAATGCCCTTCCACTGCATGCCGTCCGACCGCCATCCCGCTGGCCAGACCTGCTTCCATAGTTTCCGGCACGGCGAGCAGCACCCATGCCGTGCCACACGAGAGGAGCATCTGCCCCGGTTGCATCACACCGGCGCCGACGGCCGCGCAATACTGATCGTGGGCACCGTTGACCACGGGAGTGCCCTGTGCCAGCCCGGTCATTGCGCTCGCTGCGGTTGTCACCTTGCCAAGTACCGTCCCACAGGGTCGAATGGGCGATAGTTGATCCCTGCGGATACCAGCGACCTCCAGCAGACGCTCATCCCAGTCCCCGGTAGCAATGTTCATCAGCTGGGTGATACCAGCATTCGTGGGATCCATGCAACGCTCACCAGTCAGCCAGTAACCAATGAAGTCGTTGACAAATAGAAAATAGCGCGAACGGGCGAAATGCTCTGGCATAGCATCGCGCAGCCAGGCAATGTGCTGTAATGGCAACGCACCCTGCAAAGGCCAGCCGGTGACACTGTATACGAGCGCATCACCCAGTAGGGCTCGGACACGTTCCGCCTGGGCGGTGCCGCGTTGATCCATCCAGCTGATGGCGTTATGGGTGGGGCGACCTTCGGCATCCACAGGAATAGTGGTGCCTCCTTGCGATGACAAGGAGACAGCGGCGATGTGGTCTTCGGGGCTCAGCTGCTCGAGCACCGAGCGGATGACCTGCGCAACCGCCTTGCACAGCTCATCGGGCGATTGCTCCACCCAACCCGGTTGTGGGGTGAGCAAGCTATAGGGCTGGCTCGCCGAGGCGAGGATGTTCCCGCTCAGGTCGAAAACAAGACCTTTGGTGGCGGTGGTGCCGACATCCAAGCCTAAGAGTCTTTCAGGCATTGTCCTATGCTACCTCTGGCGCCATAAAGCGCTGCACAACATTCTTTAGTCGGCGCAGAAATTGAGTTGGATTCTCCGCTTGCAACACGTTGCGCCCAAACACCACTCCCCGGGCACCGGCGCTGACTGCTTTGTGTGCCAGCGTGAGCGCGTCGAGCTCGGAAGCGAGCTTCTCGGCGCCGAGCGCAAAGACGGGTATGGGCACTCCTTCTACAACCTCGGCAAAGCGCTCGCCAGTGTAGAAAGTCTTAATGGCATCCGCACCCAGCTCACACGCGATGCGGCACATCTTCTTGATATAGTCATGGAACTCATCTGAACTGGCACGCAGGTCGCCAGCGGGGAATACCTCCCCGATAAGCGGCACGCCCAGCCGGTAGCTTTCCTCCGCTATGGTGGCGAACACATGGACGTTGCGTGCATCGTGTTCTTCGCTTCCTGTCTTCAGCACCAAGCTGGCCAATACCAGATCAGCACCGGTAGCGACTGCCGCTTCAACGGACATTGCCTTGACGATATATGCTTCTCGATAATGCCAAGGCTCACAGTGAATGGTATTCCAATTGAGCCGGGCGATCACAGATGGACTGCCTTTGCCCTCAAAGAGCTTCCCGGCGAAGCGGATCATCTGGGGGGCCATCAGCACAGCATCAGCTTCCTTGAGGCATTCCGCAGCGGCGGTGAAATCCACCAGACCAGGCATGGGCCCGAACGTTTGGCCGTGATCCATAGCAACGATGACGGTATTGGCGCCGTCGGGAAAGAGTTTACTGAGGCGAATCGCCTTTCCTGACATCGGAAACGCTCCCACTGATGTTATGAATGCGGCGTACATTTGATCTGGATAATTTGCGATATGGATCCTTGTTTAGTATTATGTGCAATGGGCCGGCAGCGTTGCGGGCACTGAGTGCCAAAGCAGCAGCGCAAAGCCGGTGTGACGTAGGGGGTGCTCGTCAGGAGCTGGCAGGCCGGGACGAGCATTCCCCCTTCTAGTTTACTCGTGCTCTCACGTCCCCCCACGTTTTACCAGAGGGTACTGAGAGAATGAACACGCTACACTATGATAACCTCTACCCCCTTGTCGCGCAGACGAGCGACGAAATCAGGTGGCACCTTGTCGTCCGTGACTAAAGCGTTGATTTGGGTAAGCGGCATAATGGTCACCAGGCCGATTACTCCAATCTTGCTGGAATCCGCCACCACGACAACCTTCGAGGCGCTTTGTACGAGGGCGCGATCTACCTCGGCTTCCAAGACGTTAGCCGTCGTGACGCCATTGGAGAAGGTGAGACCATCCGCACCGAGGAACATGGTGTCCGCATGCAACCCGCGCAATGCCTCGATGGTCTGTGGCCCGACCATCACCTGATATTCATGGAGATAGACACCTCCCAGCACGATGATGTGGACATTTTTCCACATGCCCAATTCATACACGATGGGCAGAGAAGCGGTGATGACGGTCAGATTCCCAGAGGTAAGCAAATGGCCGGGGATATTGCGTGCCACTTGCAATGTGGTGGTGCCCGAATCGAAGATAAGTCGTTCGTTTTCCCGGATCATCTGAGCTGCGGCACGCCCGATGCGTTCCTTTTCTCGTGTGTGAGCAAGCGCACGAGCGGAGGAAAGATCGTGGGTAGGCAGTCCAGGGATGCTGACCGCTCCCCCGTGGATGCGCTTCAGCAATCCGCTCCGCTCCAGGCGTTCCAGATCGCGCCGTATCGAGACTTCGGAAACCCCGAACCGCTCGCTCAGGTCGGCGATGCGTACCACTCGATGGGTGGCAAGCTCCTCGAGAATTATCGCGCGGCGGACTTGGGCATCAGGCACGATGCCAGCCTCGACACTTTGCTGTGTGATCGCTGACTGATTGGCCGCCATGTGTGTTTCGATTGCAATCATTATACGTTGTGATTTGCTACCTTATTATTATAGAGCTGTTTTATTTCGCTGTCAATAGCAAAATCTCCAGACGGGAATCGCTCATCGCTTTGAGATTATCCTCAATGCCGTTAACTTGGGCAACCCAGGTTGACCATGCTATACTCGTAATACCAATCCGGATCTACGGGAAGTGCGCATGTGAGCTATGCCCTACCTTGTGTTTGCCATCACAGCAGTTTTGCCGCTCGCCGTACTGTTTGCTTTGTTGAACGCTCGCTTGGAGTGGCCGGAGTATTTCATCTGGCTGGTGGCGGCCAATGTCACCACTTTCGGGGTATACGGGCTGGACAAGATTCTCTCCAAAATTCGCTGGCTGCGCGTGCCCAACATCTTGCTGCTCGGATTGCCCGTGGTGGGCGGCTTCTTTGGCGCAGCAGTGGCCAGGGTGATCTTCCGTCACAAGACAGATCCCAGACGTTACGCACCATATCCCCAGGTCATCGTGGCGAGCGCGCTCGTGCACATCGCTATCATCTGGTATTTCTTCCTGCGCGTCGGCAGGTAGAGCGTTTCGCGTGCTTATGAAGATGCAAAATGGGAAGATTAGTCTTTGTCACGGGCGCTGCTGGATCGGGCAAGGGCCATTTTGCCGAGATGCTTACCCGTCGCCATGCCGGTCGGGTGTGTCATATCGCCACAACTGTGATCGCCGATGAAGAAAGGGCACGTCGCGTTGCATTGCACCAGCAGCGGTGCCTTCGGATTGGAGCACAGTGGCGTTGGCATGGACGATGTTGTTAGAAGGCACTTGTGCAGCGTGGGTAGCACACGAGCTGGAGTGGCCTACTGACGACATCGTTGGCGCGATCTCCGAGGTCACTGAGGTGGGATTCATCCTGGGGCTGGCAATCATAGTCCGAATATGGCAACATGCGTGAGAGATGGACAGGAGACGTCCCCTATGGCGCTCATAAAACCTTTCTGCGGTGTGCGTTATAATCCAACTCTGGTTTCGGAGCTAAGTCAGGTGGTCACCCAGCCATATGATCGCATTTCGCCCGCAATGCGCGATCGGTATCTACAACAACACCCCTACAACTTTGTCAGACTTATTCTGGGCGATCCTACATCACCCTCTTCTTCGACGAACCCTTATGCACACGTTGCAGATCTCTACCGTCACTGGTTGCGGACAGGGGTATTGATACGCGACCCAGAGCCATCATTTTACGTTTATCACCAGATCTTCCAGTCACCGGAAGGTGCCACAGTGAGGCGACGCGCCCTAATCGCTGCTCTGGAGCTGACCCCGTTTGAAGAAGGGATCGTGCTGCCCCACGAACGCACGCTCTCTGCGCCAAAGGAGGATCGCCTTCAATTGTTTCGTGCTACGCAGGTGAGCTTCGAACCCGTTTTTCTTCTCTACCCCGATCGCGCGAACCACATCAACGCGTTATTGGACGCCGCGGTGGATGGCCGCGTGCCGGATGTGGAAACGTATGAGACGTTCGAGCATGGCGTGTGCCATCAGATGTGGACACTGGGCGATCCGAGCGTCATCGAGCGTGTCCAGAGCGAGATGGCACCCAAGCGCAATCTAATCATCGCCGATGGGCATCACCGATATGAGACAGCGTTGAATTATCGCGCTGAGATGCGTGCCGTCTTTCCCGATGCTCCCCCAGACGTTTGGTACAACTATGCTCTGGTGGCGTTGGTCAGTCTGGACGATCCGGGGTTGACCATTTTGCCGACCCACCGACTGGTGCATTCATACTCCAGATTGACGTCGGCTGAGCTGGAAGCTGCCGCGGTGCCCTATTTCACTGTGGAACCATTATTGCGGCGGGAGCAGGTAATGTCAGCACTGCGAGCCATGAGAGAAAAAGGGGGCGTTTTCGGATTTGTCGCGCGTGATCGCCAGTCTATCTGGACATTGCGCGACATACAGGTTATGGCCAAACTGCTGCCCGATCGCCCTGCTGTATGGCGTGAGCTGGATGTGGTTGTGTTGCACCAGCTGGTGCTGGAACAGCTGATGGGACTGAGCGCTGAGTCCGTCGCACGTCAAGAAAACCTGCACTATCTGCGCGATGCGGAAGAGGGAATCCAAGCTGTGCAGCGGGGGGAGGCACAGTTCCTCTTCTTGCTGAATCCGACACGGGTAGACCAAGTGCGTGCGTGTGCAGAGGCGGGCGAAAAGATGCCCCAGAAGTCCACCGATTTCTACCCCAAGATGGTGAGTGGATTGGTGTGCATGGAACTATCTTAAACCATTGAATCGGTTTGGAGATGAAGAATAACCAGGCTGATCGATCATCCGCCCGGTGTGAAGAAGAGTGCTGCAGCCACGATGCCCACCACAGCGCAGATGAGCATGAGCGATAGAGCGATCACGACGACAATATAAAGGCGATAGTCGGCAACCTCCGTGCGCGATGAGTTGGAGGGGGAGATGGATGTCTCGAGGGAGGTTGCACTGGGGGTGGGAGCACTGGGCAAGGATGGGATGTTCGTTGGCGTTTGGGGCGAGAGCAAAGGGATGATGGGAAGCGATGGGGGCGTGCGACCCAGTTGTTCCAATCCTTTGCGTGCTCGTTCGTTGTAGGGATTCAATGTGAGCACGTTCTCAAGACAGACGACACGCTCGGCATCGGTATCTACCACCCCGCTCATCCACAGCCATGCCTGTTCGTTGTATCGGTCGGTTGCCAGGATACCTTCTAGGAGGCGGCGTGCTTCCGCTTTTTTGCCAGCTTTGAGCGCTGCGATCGCGTGGGCAAGGGTTTCTTGGGGCTCTGGGGAGGTCATTCACACACCCTGCTGCACTTTTTCCCACACAGGGCGGGCATCCATGTCCTCGACCAGACGACGCAGTTCGAAGATCTGGTCGCGCAGGAGAGCCGCCTTCTCGAATTCTAGCTGAGCTGCTGCCGCTTTCATTTGCTTCTCCAGCTCCTTGATGAGATGATATGCTTCATCCTTGGGCATATCACGGCGGATGCGGTACGGCGCACGTTCCTCAGCTGCCCTATGCACCTGGATGCGATCCGTCAGGTCGCGCACCGCCTTGACGATAGAACGCGGCTCGATACCATATGCCTGGTTATAGGCGATTTGTTTTGCCCGACGGCGGTTGGTTTCGTCGATGGCGCGTCGCATTGACTCGGTGATGGTGTCGGCATACATAATAGCTGTGCCTTCCACGTGACGGGCAGCTCGTCCAATGGTCTGAATCAGAGCCGATTCGGAGCGCAAGAAGCCCTCCTTGTCGGCGTCCAAGATTGCCACCAGTGAGACTTCTGGAAGATCCAAACCTTCACGCAGCAGGTTGATACCTACCACCACATCGTACACGCCCAGGCGCAGATCGCGCAAAATCTCTACGCGTTCCAGAGTCTCGATGTCACTGTGGAGATAGTGCACTTTAATGCCCAGCTCCATCAAGTAGTCGGCCAGGTCTTCGGCCATCCGTTTGGTCAGCGTGGTCACCAGTGCGCGTTCTCCGCGCTGGACGCGCTTCCTGATCTCAGCGATCAGGTCGTCGATCTGGCCCTTGACCGGACGCACGATGATCTGTGGATCGACCAATCCGGTGGGCCGGATCACTTGCTCCACAACATATCCTTTCGAGACGCTCAGCTCATAAGGGCCTGGGGTAGCACTGGTGTAGATGACCTGGTGAATGTGCTCTTCCCACTCCTGAAAGCTGAGCGGACGGTTGTCCAGAGCACTGGGCAGGCGGAACCCATAATCCACCAACACCTGCTTACGACTACGGTCGCCGTGGTACATCCCGTGGATTTGCGGGATGGTCATATGAGATTCGTCGACGACCATCAGGAAGTCATCAGGGAAATAATCGAGCAATGTCCAGGGAGTGGAGCCCGGTTCACGTTGCCCCAAGTGGCGTGAGTAGTTCTCGATGCCGGCGCAGTAGCCTACCTCGCGTAGCATTTCAATGTCATAACGTGTACGCTGCTCAAGCCGTTGTGCCTCCAACAGCTTCCCTTGAGCGCGCAATTCAGCCAGACGCTCTTCCAATTCAGCCTCAATGTCCTCGATTGCCTTCAGCAGCTTCTCCTGGGGAGTGATGAAATGCTTGGCAGGATAGATGTCCAAGCTGGTACGTCGCGTCAGGACTTCACCGGTCAGCGGGTCAATCTCAGTGATGCGTTCGATCTCGTCCCCGAAGAACTCAATCCGATAGGCCAGATTGCCGTACGGAGGCATGATCTCCAGAGTATCACCACGCACGCGGAAGGAGGCATGCTTCAGCTGTAAGTCATTGCGCTCATAATGGATGCTCACCAGGTGCCGCAAGATCTTGTCGCGTTTGCGCGTCTCGCCTTGGTGCAAATGGATGACCACCCTGCCGTATTCAACGGGATCGCCCAGGCCGTAAATGGCACTTACCGACGCCACGATGATCACATCGCGCCGTGAAAAAAGCGCCTGCGTGGCAGCCAGCCGCAGCCGGTCGATTTCGTCGTTGATGCTGGCATCTTTCTCAATATAGGTATCCGTGCGTGGGATATACGCTTCCGGCTGATAGTAATCGTAGTAGCTGACGAAGTACTCAACAGCGTTGTCGGGGAAAAACTCGCGAAACTCGCTGTACAGCTGAGCAGCCAGCGTTTTGTTGTGCACCATTACCAAGGTGGGCTTTTGCACCGCCTCGATGACCTTGGCAATGGTGAATGTCTTACCCGTGCCGGTGGCACCCAGCAAGGTCTGATGCTTCACGCCAGCACGCAGACCAGCTACCAGCTGCTCGATCGCTTCGGGCTGATCCCCAGTAGGTTGAAAGTCAGATACTACCCTGAACTCAGGCATAGCAGGTCAGACTGATCGCTGATCGTAACATTATGCACTGTTCTTCAATTTATTATGCGTCGGGCAACGCAGCATTGTCAACCCTTCATCTTGTTAAGGCACATCAGAAATGGCACGTGGTGAGCGCAACCCGATGCCGGAACAATATGCCGATGTCCCAAATAAACCGCTCCTTGCTAAGAACAGCTCGGGGTGGTACACTAGGTGTCACATAGCAGTGCTTCCTGGATGGAATGAGATGGCAACGTTGGCCCTCTATCGAAAATGGCGCCCTCGCACCTTCGACGAGGTTATCGGACAAGATCATGTGACGCGCACGCTGCGCAATGCACTTGCCAGCGGGCGTATCAGCCATGCCTATCTCTTCGCTGGTGTGCGGGGGACAGGCAAGACCACTATGGCACGCTTGTTGGCGAAGGCGGTGAACTGTGAAGGCGAGGGTACGGAAAGACCCTGCGGCAGCTGTCGCATCTGCCGTGCTGTGGATGAGGGCAGTTTGATCGACCTCATTGAGATCGATGCGGCCAGCAATCGCGGCATCGACGAGATTCGCGACCTGCGCGACAAAGTGGGCTTCCGACCCAATGAGGCACGTTACAAGTTCTACATCATCGACGAAGTCCATATGCTGACCGAGCCTGCTTTCAACGCTCTGCTTAAGACCCTGGAAGAGCCACCCGCGCACGTGATCTTCGTGTTGGCAACCACCGAGCCCCATAAGATTCCTGCCACGATCGTTTCGCGTTGTCAGCGTTTTGATTTCCGCCGCATTCCCCTGGCCAACATTACCCGTTGGCTCCAGCATATTGCAACCCAGGAGGGGTTATCAGTCGAAGAGGCTGCGCTGGAGTATATTGCCCGCCAGAGCAGCGGTAGCTTGCGCGATGCCATCAGCTTGCTCGACCAGTTAACCGCTTACAGCGGCACCACCATCACCCTGGGACACGTGCAAGGTATCTTAGGGAGTGTGTCCTCTCAGGCGGTGAGCCAACTGGTGGACTGTCTCATTGCCAGGGAACGGGTACGCGGTCTGGAATTGATCAACCAACTGGTATGGGATGGCAGTGAACCGCGCCAACTCGCACGTGAGATTGTTGAGCATCTGCGCAAGGTGTTATTGCTCAAAATGGGTGATGGCACGACGCTGTTGCGCGCCAGTACCAGTGATGAAGAGCTCGCCGTGATGCGTGTCCAGGCAGGTCAGGTCAATCCGCGCTGGCTGTTGCGCGCCATCCGGCTGTTTAATAACGCCGCTTTAGAGAGCAGAACCAGCTTCATCCCCCAGCTGTCTCTGGAATTGGCATTTCTAGAGGCAATCTCTGAGGACTCGGCCGAGGTGGTCTCTTCTCAACCAGCTGGAGCGCAGGAGGCACGTGTCCGTCCGTCCGAAGCACCGACGTCGTCCGGGGCGTCTGCTCCGATCGCCGTGGCCGAGAAGTCACCGACACCTAGCCGGCCTTCGGTGATGCGCGAAGTACCCAACGACTTGGCCCTGCCTCTGGTTGTGCCTGGTCAAAGTGGCAATGTGACCCTAGATAAACTGCGGGACAACTGGAAATCGGTGATTCTGGCCCACCTGCGTAAAATCGACCCAATGGCTCAAGGTTTGTTGAACTCGGTCACCTTGCTAGACGTAGTGGATGATGAAGTAATCGTCGAAGCTGCTTCGGACTGGCTGAAGGGACGCATCGAACAGGCACACATTCGCTCCAAGGTCGAAGCGTGTTTCAAGGAGATGTTGGGCACACCACTGCGATTGCGCTGTGTGCTGAAGGGTGAGTATCGGCCCAGGAAAGCGCCGGATCCAGTCGAATCGGGGAGAAACGCGACGACTGAACCTGCATCAGCGTCGGTGACGGATGCGACGCCTCGCTCTCAAGCTGTCGGCGCTGAGGACGATCCACTGGCAGAGGAGATTCGCCGACTCGGAGGTGTGCGGAGCAAGCCATCACAAGCAGGGGGGAGATGAACACATGGCAAAGGGAAAAGGAAAGGGTTTTCAGATGCCCATTGGCGGCCGCATGGGCGGAATGGCCGACCAGCTAAGGAAATTGCAAGAGGAGATGCTCGCCGCCCAAGAGGCGCTGGGTGAGGAGACGGTGGAGGCCAGTGCAGGTGGCGGTGCCGTGAAAGTCGTGATGAACGGTCACCTGCGAATCGTCTCCTTCTCCATCGATCCGGAAGCGGTCAACCCTGAGGATGTCGAAATGCTTCAGGATTTGATCACTGCCGCCGTCAATGAAGCGATCGAGAAGGCACAAGAGATGGCTGCGGAGCGGATGAGCGGCTTCGCCGCCGGCCTGAAGATTCCAGGTCTCTTCTGAGGCCTTATGCAAGCATTGGTCGAACCGGTCGCTCGCTTGATCGAGGAGCTCTCGCGCTTGCCGGGCATTGGCCCCAAAACATCGGCCCGGCTGGTATTCTACTTGCTGCGGGCGCCCGCCGAACAGGTGTACGCACTTGCAGATGCTCTGCGTGATCTGCGTGCACGCACCCGCTTTTGCAGCATCTGCTTTAACATTACCGATGTGGACCCATGTGCCATTTGCAGTGACCCGGGACGCGATCACTCCATCATCTGTGTGGTTGAGGAACCACTGGATGTGGTAGCTATTGAGCGCACGCGCGAGTACCACGGCCTCTACCACGTGCTCCATGGCACCCTCTCGCCGGTGGAGGGCATTGGCCCTGATGACTTGCATATCGCCGATCTTTTGCCGCGGCTGAAAGCCGAAGTGCCGGTGCGTGAAGTGATCATCGCCACCAACCCCAATATGGAGGGTGAAGCGACCGCGATGTACCTGGCGCGCCGACTGGCAGGTACTGGTGTCACGATCACGCGGCTAGCACG
>JBMFPH010000052.1:0-17307 GCA_049969215.1 Anaerolineae bacterium
CATGAAGAAGCCCCGACGACGCGGCCGGGGCCTATGAAAGCAACCCGCATCATCGGCTTTGTATATCTCACCCTTCGCCCAGGTACGCCGCGCGCACCTGGGGATTCATGCGCACGTCTGCAGCCGGGCCGGCCAGCACAATGCGGCCGGTCTCCAGAACATAGGCCCGATGCGCCACCGACAAAGCCATATTGGCATTCTGCTCTACCAACAGGATGGTAGTGCCTTGCTGGTTGATCTCGCGGATGATCGAGAAAATTTCTTGTACAAGGATCGGCGCCAGCCCCATAGAAGGTTCATCGAGCAACAGCACACGTGGGCGTGCCATCAATGCGCGGGCGATGGCCAACATTTGTTGCTCGCCACCGGATAGTGTACCACCCACTTGGCGCGCGCGTTCTTTCAGGCGTGGAAATATGGTGAAGACGCGTTCCAAATCTTGAGCAATCCCATTGCGGTCCGCACGCGCATAAGCGCCCATTTCCAGGTTTTCCATCACAGTCAACCGGGAGAAGATCCTCCGTCCTTCCGGCGCCTGGGAGATGCCCTTTGCCACGATTTCGTGGGGTTTGAGCGTGTTCAGCGACTCGCCGTCCAGCCTGATCTCGCCGTGACGCGGCTTGAGGACGCCACAGATGGTGTTCAGCGTCGTGCTCTTACCAGCACCGTTCGCTCCCACCAAGGTGACAATTTCGCCCTTATCCACCGAGATGGAAATGCCCTTGAGCGCATGAATGCTGCCGTAGTAGGTGTGGATGTTATCAACCTCAAGTAATGCCATGGCCATCTCCCCCACGGCCCAGATAGGCCTCGATCACGGCCGGATTGCGTTGGATTTCTGCTGGTGTGCCTTCTGCGATCTTCTCGCCATAATCCAATACGGTGACGCGGTCCGAAATGCCCATCACAACGCGCATATCATGCTCGATCAGCAATACGGTCAACCCGAGCTCGTCGCGCAGTCTGCTAATGAATGCCATCATCTCCTCGGTCTCGGCCGGGTTCATGCCGGCCGTCGGCTCGTCGAGGAGCAGCAGCAGTGGATCACTCGCCAAAGCGCGGGCAACTTCCAACCGTCGCTGGTCGCCATACGGCAAATTTTTTGCCAAGACATCCCCTTTGCCGCGTAGCCCTACAAATCGCAGCAGTTCTTTGCCGCGTTCGACAGCACGACGTTCCTCTTGCACCGTGGCAGGATCACGCACGATGGCACCGAACAATCCTGATTTCATGCGGGTATGCATACCCACCAAGATATTCTCCAGCGCGGTCATCTCCTTGAAGAGACGGATGTTCTGATACGTGCGCGCAATGCCCCGTGCGGTAATGAGGTCAGGACGCAATCCGACCAAATCACTGCCGTCAAACACGATCTGCCCTTCCTCCGGCTTATAGAAGCCAGTAATGCAATTGAAAAAGGTGGTTTTGCCGGCGCCATTGGGCCCGATAATGCTGGCGATCATCCCCTTTTCCAACACAAAGTCGACTTTGTTGACCGCCACCAAGCCGCCGAAGCGTTTGGTGACCCTCTTCGCCTCCAGAAGTGCCATGGCACCTCCTGTACCACTGTTGTCAGCCGACGGCATGCGCAGTTACTCCTTCCGCCTCTTCCTCTTCACGGAGTTCGAGGCGACGGCGTGCCGAAGGAAGCAGTCCTTCTGGTCGGACTAGCATCATAATCACCAGGCCTGCACCATAAGCCAGGATACGATATTCGTCCACCTCACGCAGCACTTCAGGCAGGCCGATAAGGAAAAAGGCACCCGTGATCACCCCCGGGATGCTGCCGATGCCGCCGATGATGATCAGACACAACACATTGATCGAGACAAAGAGGGTGAAGTCCATAGGGAAGATGGCACCTTGGCGGGCAGCGAAGATCGCACCGCCCACGCCGGCAAACGACGCGCCGATGGCGAATGCCATTAACTTGGCCGCCACAAGGTTAATGCCCATCGCTTGTGCCACGTCCTCGTCCTCACGCACGGCGATCCACGCTCGTCCGATGCGCGAGTCGTTGAGGCGCAACGAGATGAAGACCACCACCAGACACGCGGCCAGGATCAGGTAATAGAGATAACGCGGATCGCTCAACTGGATGCCAAAGAAGGGGGGCGGTGGGGTCTCCATAATGCCCTGTGGCCCGCCGATGTAGGGCTTCAACACGTCCGAGAGCGCCAGAATGCGGATGATCTCCCCAAACCCCAATGTGACGATAGCGAGATAGTCACCGCGCAGACGCAAGACGGGGATGCCGAGCAGAATACCGGATGTCGCGGCAAACACCAGTGCGATCGGTAATGCCACCCAGAATGGTAATCCCAAATGGAGTGATGAGGCCGGCGAGCTGAAGAGCGCCATCGTGTAGGCACCGATGGCATAGAAAGCGACGTAGCCCAGATCCAGCAGGCCGGCCATACCGACCACGATGTTCAAACCCAAACCCATCAACGTGAACAATCCGATGGTGGTCAACGTCTGCGACCAGAACAACCCCACCGCAAAGGGGAGCGCAGCTAAGGCGCCGGCAATGAGCACAACCGAGGCATAACGCCAGGCACCCCCACTCCTCCGTCGAATCACCACTGCATCCGGGCGCGGGCGCGCCCGCAACAGGTAAGTTACCAGGCCAACCAGGACCAACAGGCTGATACCGGCCGGCAATGGAAGTACCTTGCCAGCTTTCACACCCAGGAATTTCATCACGAGACGCGAGACATCCAGGCCAATGATCGCCTCCCAGAATATCCCGATCAGAATGACCGCCATAATGCCCTCGACGAGGGCGCGCCGTAGCTGTTGCGGCAATAACCCAAAGAGAACAGCCAGGATTGCCATTACTGCCGACATCCCAATCAGCATCAAGGCGGCGCTGGACAATGGCAGCCCGAAAGACAGAGCGGCTACCATCTCCGGCGTGGCGTTGACCAGCACATCGCGCAACGCCACTTGGCTTACCACGAGCAACAAAACGGCCAACATGGCGCCGGTGATCAGGCCGGAAGTCGCTGCCGCCAGCACTTTGTGCCCCAGTTGGGGAGAACTCTTGGCCACCTGGCGCGCCGCTAAGGCACCGGCGGCCAATCCAAAGATCAGCAAAATCACCATTCCGAGCGTGATCTCGCCGGTGAGATACCGTTTCGCGAAGGTCTGCACCATGCCGATCAACACGATGAAAACGGCGCTCACACCCACGATGAGGCCATTGCGTATGCCAGCACGAACGAGGGATAGCAGGTTCACGCGCGCATTCCTCCTAGGCCTTCTTGCCGGACAGCACTTCACCCAAGATTCCGGAAGGTCGGAAGATCAACACGATTACCAGCAGACCGAAGGAAATGACATCTTTGAGTTGCGTGCTGATATCCAAAGCGGTGGGCGCGATTGCCTCCACGAAGCCGAGGAACAGACCACCCATCATCGCACCGGGGATGTTGCCGATGCCACCCAGCACTGCAGCGGTGAAGGCTTTGATGCCCGGAATGAAACCCACTGTATGAATCACCTGTTTGTACCACAATCCCCACATGACACCTGCCGCGCCGGCGAGGACGGCGCCGATGGCAAAGGTGACCATAATCACCCGGTCGACATCGATGCCCATCAGCGCCGCTGCTTCCTTATCCTCCGCCACTGCGCGCATTGCCTTGCCGATCTTGGTCTTGCGCACCAGCAGATAGAGGGCCACCATCAGGATAATGGTGATGACGATAATGAGAACGCTCATATGTTGGATGCGCATTTCCCGTTCGCCCACGTTGACTGTCCATGAGCCGGAGAGCACCGCGACGGTGGGGTAGACCTTGGTGCGAATGCCAAACAGCAGACGCACGGCTTGCTGCAGGAAGAAAGAAGCACCGATAGCGCAGATCAAGGGCACCAGGCGCGGTGCGCGGCGCAGCGGCCGATAGGCAATGCGCTCCAGCAAAACGCCCACGATGGGAGGCACTCCCATACCGACCAGGAAGGTGATCAACAAAGCTGGCACTGGGTTGGAAGCCAGGAAGCCGGACTGGTGGAAGCCGTTCAGGACGAAGTAGCCTGCCATCGCCCCGATCATGAAAATCTCGCCGTGGGCGAAGTTGATCATCAGCAGGATGCCGTACACCATGGTGTATCCCAGAGCGACCAGGGCATACATCGATCCTTGCACCAGACCGTTGAGGGTTTGCATCATCCATACGTCGGGCCCATACAATCCTTGTGCCGCAGTACCCGCGATGCGCCACACCACCAGCGCGGTCACCCCCAGTCCCACCGCCCAAAGCACAATGCGATTGAGCGAGACCCTCACCGCTGGTGCCCGGCTGACTCGTGCCTCCCGAGAAACGACTGCCATGCGAACACGCTCCAAATACCCCTTAAAAGATTAGATTAAAACATTCCGATAGGGGCGGCTCATCCGACCGCCCCTATCCCATTCGAGTTCATGTCACGAATCGGCGTGAGGAGAAATCTCCCACCGTCCTGCTTCGCAAACGCTGCCCGCTATTCCGCGGGTGCCCACTGGCCATTCACTACCTTGGAGATTGCCACCGTTCCGGTGCCGCAGTCACCGTTAGGCTGGCAGGTGATCACGCCGGATAGACCCTGATAACCGGTCGTGGCACGGATGGCACGGTTGAGCGCCTCACGCCCAATCCACAGGGTGCCATCCGGCCCCTGCACCGCCGAGTGGTAGATGGCATCCATGATCACGTTGACCGCATCATAGGCGTGCAGATGGAATGGCGCCGGGGGCTTCTCGCCGTAGGTGGCTTCGTACTTGGCCAGGAAGGCGTTGACACCCGGTCCGGCGGTGGCCAAATCCGCTGCACTTGCATACGCACCTTCAGCTGCTGCACCGGCGGACTTGATGAAATCTTCCGCCTTGATGCCGTCGGCCCCCATGAAGATGACGTTTTCCATACCGACATCGGCACGCTGACTGGCCAGGAAGGCACCCTCAGCCACGAAACCGCCGAAATAGATCAGCTCCGGCTTGTTCACGCTGATTTTGGTCAATACCGGGCGCATATCGGTGTCACCCACTGAGACCGCCTCTTGAGCGACCACTTCACCACCCATTGCCTTGAATGCTTCTGCAAAGGCGTTCACCAAGCCTTCACCGTAAGGGCTGCCATCGTGGATTGTGGCTACCTTCCGGACACCCAGTTTCTCAAATGCGAACTTAGCGGCAGCGGGTCCCTGAATGGCATCGCTCCAGCACACACGGTTGGCCGCGCGCAGGCCACGCGCTGTGAACGCCACTGCAGTCGAGCTGGGCGAAACCATCGTATAGCCAGCGCGCTCGTAGATGTCCGAGGCTGGGATGGAGGAGCTGGAACACATGTTGCCGACAACCGCGACAATGGTGGGATCGGCCACGAACTTATTAGCCACCGCCGTACCGCCTTCACCGGAGCATAGGTCATCTTCTACCACCAGCTCCACAGGATGGCCGGCCAATGTAGGACGATCCGCCACAGCGAGCTCCGCTCCACGCTTCTCATCCAGGCCTAGCACGTCCACACCGGCACCGCTCAGTGCCGCGGCAAAACCAATGCGCACCGGCTCGCCCGGACCGACGGTGACCACTCCCCACGGATCATCTGGCGGCGCGTCGCCCTTGGCAGGGCCGATACGTTCACCCGCCAGATATGCCTGCACCAACTCTGCGGTGGGGATGAGGATGACATCACCCTCTTTCAAGGCATTGGGGTCCGTGATCTTGGTGAGCTGCGGGTTGGTTTGCGCGGCAAAGTTGTTGTAATACACAATAGCTGGGTAGGCCAGCACATTGCCGAAATCGCGTGCGGCGATCAGGGAGAGTGTCTCTCGCGGTCCAACAGTGTAGATCTTGCCCTCGATCTTGACCTCTGGCACCTGGGTCGGTGGTGCAGCTAATGCCCCAACCGGCAAGAGCGTCAATACCAACGCAATGACCAGCAATGGAACAAACCACTTCTTCATGGTGTCCTCCTCCTTATGCGTGAGCTCGATACAAGATGTTCCTTACTTTAACGGTCAAGCAATGTGAAAAAGCAAGCACCCTATCGATGATCATCCCCCCTTTCACTACACTAATCGGCAGCCCCGGTCGATCCAAATATGTTGCGAATCCATATGTGGTTGCACCCGGGATATGCCATTCGTCCTCTCTGAAGACTCCAAAAGCAATTAAAAGTAACTAATACCCAATGCGCACTAGAGGTTATGCGATCGGGAAGACATTCATCTCAGCAGAAAATTCTGCCCCGCTCTAACATCTACGTCTAATTGAAGCAAAATTATACCATCCTCTCGAGGGATGTCAAGCGAACATAGTACTTGCGCTCAGAACCCCAAGTTTTTTGCCCATTGCAAAATTTTGAGTTTGGTGATACAGTAAAGGCAATCTAGGCCTCTTTGAACGGGGAGTCACCGATGCGAGAGCTCTATTGGCCCGCTGCAGTGACGCATCTAGCGCGAAGAGAGCGTTGTGCTTATGTCTACCTCTCCTGGGAGTGAGCGTTCCGACCGTTTCCAGACGGCGATGGCTATCCTGATTGCCCTCGTGACCCTGCTGGGCGCCGCGCTGGGGACACGAGCTGCCCTGATCAGCACGGCAGCCGGCGACGAGGACTTTTACGGCCTTGCCGCTTCCCTCAGCGCCGAAGAGACCAAAGCGCTTAATACCCTCACCATGTACCGGAATTATCGCGCGTACGCGGCCTACACGCGCTACAACGTGCTGGGCGATCTGGTCGAAGAGGACTGGGAACAAGCCAGCGATGAAGTCCAATCTGAGGCACTGGGCCAGGCTATGCAGACGGCATGGGCACTGGCGGTGGCAGTTAACAACTTCTTTCCCGCGCGCTATCTCAACCGAGATGGTCAATACGACACAGAACGCGAATTGGGCGAGGCATGGGCAGAAGCCGCCATGAAGAAAGATCTCGACCCCCAGCCTCACTTCGCTGCGGCGAATTTGTTGCGCAGCAAGGTCAGCCGTCTGCTCATCATCATTATTCTGCTCACCGCGGCAGTATGGTTTTTCACCTTGGCACAAGGGTTGCACCACGCGTTGCGCTATGTACTGGCGGTGGGGGGAGTGGGCTTGACGCTGGTGGGCATCGTTGCGGCTGTATTGGAGGAGCTGGTGCGTGGCAGAGGAGGTTGAACACCCTAGACCTATGGACGGGCAGAAGCCACGCTCGTGGATGGAAACTATATTCCACGGCGATCCGTTCGAGCGCCTTGTTATAGCCATAATCACTTCGGTCACCGTGCTGGCAGCCATCATCACCCTGTTGCAGACCAGTGCCTCCGCACGCGCCGGCCAGATGGGCCGAGATGCCCAGAGCTATGCCATTCGAGCGATGGGTTGCCGTGTCACCGGTCAGGCGAATATGGATTATGCCTGGCACGCCTACCAATTGTATGAAGAGCTGGATGTGCAGGCTCTGTTGGCCGATCGCTTCGATGACCCGGCAGCTGCGACGCGCTATCGCACGTTGCGCACACGCATAGCCGGGCTGAGCCCCTTGCTCGCGCCCCCCTACTACGATCCCAAAAGTAGCACAACGCCCAACGTCGAACGCTATGAAGCAGATACCTATCTGGTAGAGGCAACGGCGCTCGCCGAGCGCTATGCTGTCACCTCATCGCTCAACAATGACTGGACGGCAAAAGCGAACGCCTATGTCACCCATTTGGCCCTATTGGCTGTCAGCTTGTTTCTCTTTGGCCTGGCGATTACGGTTGCCGGCTGGATTCGCTGGCTCTTCGTCGGCGTTGGCCTGCTGATCACCGGGCTAACCTTTATCTGGATTCTGGTGGTCACGTTGTCCCCGATTCGCAGCGTGTCGGAGCAGGCGATCCAAGCTTTTGCCCAAGGGGTTGGTTATGCGCACCAGCGCGAGCTGGAGCAAGCGCGCGATGCTTTCACCCGCGCCTTGCAAGAGACCCCCTTCTACGCGAACGCCTACTATGAGCGCGCGAATGTCGTCTACGACTTGGGTGACTACGAGAGTGCCGTGCAGGATTATCTGGCTGCGCAGGCGACTGGGCGCGATGACGTGAATGTGGCCTGGAACTTGGGCTGGACATATTACCTCCTCGGCCGCTTCGATGAGTCAATCGCCACCAGTCAACATGCTCTCGCGCTGGATCCTGCCCAGGTGGGGGTGCGCTTTAATGTGGCGATCGCTTGGCTGGCAGCGGGAAATGTCGAGCGCGCCCGCACCGAGTACGCCAAGACGATGGAGATTGCCGCACAACAGGTGGCCCAAGCCATAGAAAAGGGCGGCAGGCCACCCGCATCGCTGTGGACTTATATGGATGCCGCGGCACGCGACCTCGAAGGGTTGCTGGAGAGACTACGGGATGAACCACGTCCATGGACGGAAGCACCGCCCCGAGATAAAGTGGTCAATCCCCAGGTCGTTGAAATAGCTGCGGAAGACATTATCAAACGACTGAAAAGCTTTACCACAGCGCTCGAATACACTGGCAAGCCCCCTGCTGCGCTGGTGACGATCGCTATCTCTCCATTTGAGTTCGCCATCCCAACATATGATGAGGAAGGGAACCTGATCGGGCGCACGATTGCAACCGTTTTTCCACAAGGTACTGATAAGGTGCTTGCTCTGTTCGACTACTCAGGTATGCAAGATGGACAGGAAGTGCTGTGGAAGCTCTATCACGAGGGTTGGGAAGATCCCTCATGGCGACTGATCGAGCAATGGTCGTTGGGTGAGTCGGGCAGCGCCGAAAAGCCCTTCAGCTTATCTTATACCAACTTATACCAATTCACGCCGGGAGAGTTTAAGATCGAGATGTACGTGGACAACCAATTTGTCCAGCAAGGGACTTTTATCATTGAACCGGGTGAGTGAGCATAGCACAGGCAGACATGCCATGTTGGGTTTGCCTGTATGCGACGACAGGAGATTTACCGTGAAACACGACGTGAAAATTGTGGCGATCAGCGTTATCCTGACCTTAGTGCTATCTGGTGGCCTCCACTTGGGGAGCTTCCCATCTGCCATATACGCTGCAGAAGCGGTGCCCTGCCTCGCGATAGCCCAGGGAACTTCCACCGGTCAGCTGGTCCCTCAATCTGCACCAACACCACCAAGCCAACGCCTGGCCCGTTTCGACGAGGCAACTGGCGCTTTCAGCGTGCGTTACCCGGCTGACCTAAGCCGCATTCGCTCGCTCGATGCTCCTGACATTTATGGATACACGTTCACCAACGAAGCTGCAAGCACCACCTTCGCAGTGGGCTTCTTGGTGATCTCCGAAACCGACTTAAGCGAGGGCGAATGGCGGGTGCTCCTCTCCGCGATGGGGCCCCAGGGGCTGATGCGTAAGCTGGGTGGCCGCTTCGACAACCCCGCATTTGTCGAGGTGGCCCGTGAGCTCGGTGAAGCGGGCACGCACCAGCTCTATTGGGAAGGCGAGTATGAGGAGGCTGAAGACCCTGCAGAGCTGCTTCACAGCGCTCTCTTCGCCCAAGAGGCGACAGGCATCTTGGCCATCACCGCCGTGGTGACCACGCAGGAAGATTGGGCGGCACGACGCACGCTCTTCTTGGAAGCGTTCAAGAGCTTGGAATGGTCTTCTGAGGTGGTGCGCGCTCAAGCAGGTGGCACAGCCATACCAGCCGAAACATCCCCTGCCGAGGAAACAGTGGAGCCTGAAGAGATCCCTGAAGCTACCACTCCGACCGAGGAAGCCACGGCTCTCCCCGAGGAGTCTCCTGAATCTGCCGCTCCAACTGAGGAAGCAACAGCTACCCCTGAAGAGGGTGACAAGATCTCCCCAGAGATCATTATCGAATCCGTCTTCCCTGAGGAAACTGAAGAAGCTGAGACCCCAACCGCCAAGGAAACCCCCGAGGAGGTGCCCGGGGAAGTGGATGTCATTATGCCCGAGGAAACCCCTGAGGAGGAAATTACTCCCAAGGAACTCGCTGAGGAAACAACCACACCGGGTGATGAGACTGTGACCTTTGAGGATCCTAATAGCGTGTTTGAGCTCACTTACCCGGCTGCCTTTGATGCACCGGAAGGCCCGTACCTGGAGGATGAGGGGTATATTTACGTAGCCTCGATGGGGGGTGATGAAAACTATTTTGTGGGCGTGTATTTCCAAATCATAGCGAAGAAAGCGCTCTCGGATGCCCAATGGAAGAAAGCAGTCGATCCGATGGTCCAGAACATGCTGGAACAAGTGGGGCAGGATGCCGTTGAAGTCTATCGAGAAGAAGGTAAGCGTGGCCAACACTGGCTCTACTTCGAGGCGGAGTCCGAAGCGGAGGACGCGCGCATGCTCTTCTACACCGAGGAAGCATCCGGCGTGTTGGCCATCTTAATGGCGCGCATCCCGCCGGCCGAGTGGCCGGACTGGGAAGAATCTCTGCTGGATGTGGTGCGCAGTTTCCGCTGGTGGCCAGACGCAGCACGTGAAGTGCTGAGCGGCGAATCGGCTGAACCATCAGTGAAACCGACACCCACTCGGGCGCGGGCTACCCCCACCCCTAAGAGTGCGCAACCTGCCATACCAGCTGGCAAGGGGGGATTGGTGATGCTCAACTGTCGTGGCGACGTGGTGACGGTGGACGTCATTCCAGATGGCGTCTTTCAGGAATTGGCGCCCAAGACCGGTGAACAGTGTTATCGGGGAAAGCCCATCTATCTGGATCCGGGCGAATACATTCTGAAAGCCTCAATTGCGGGTGTGCCTTCGCAAGGCGAAGCAACTATCACCATTAGTGGAAGGTCAATGGTTTGAATTCACTTGGTACTGAAGTAATCTCTGATGGAAGCCCTGCAACGGCCCTGGCTTCGCTTCTATGATGAAGATGTACCACGTACGCTGACGTACGATCCGGTCACGATTCCCGACTTTCTGCGTTCGTCTGCGCGCCGCTTTCCCCAGCATGAGGCGTTGGTCTTCCTGGGGCGACGCATTACCTATGCCCAGTTGCATCGTATGGTAGAACGTATGGCACGTGCGCTGTACCAGCTCAGGGTGCGCAAAGGGGATCGCATCGCGATCATGCTGCCCAATTGCCCCCAAACGGTGATCACCTACTATGCCGCTCTGTCGATCGGCGCCGTGGCCGTCCTCACCAATCCGCTTTACGTGGAGCGGGAGCTGGAACATCAGTGGGGTGAAGCTGGCGCGGAGACGGCCGTGGTGTTGGATATGTTCTGGCCACGTGTTGCCGCAGTGCGCGCGCGCCTGCCCCTCAAGCGCATCATCGTCACGGGTATCCAGGACTTTCTTCCCTTCCCCAAGAATCTGCTCTTCCCATTACAATTGCGCCGCCAGGGGAAGGGGGTGCGTGTTCCCTATGGAGAAGGGATTATCCCGTTGCGCGTACTGCTGACACATCCGGCCGACTCCCTGCCGCCCGTCTCCTTGTCCCCCGATGATCTTGCTTGCCTGCAGTTCACCGGTGGTACCACCGGGCTGCCCAAAGGGGCTATGCTGACCCATCGCAATCTGGTGGCCAATGTGTATCAGATTCGCACGTTCCTGATGCAAGGCCACACCGAGGGGCAGGATCGCGTGGTGGGCATCTTGCCCCTCTTCCATGTGTATGGCATGAACGGCGTGATGAACCTGGGCATCCACCTGGCCGCGACCATCGTGCTGCTGCCACGCTTGGATATCAAGATGTTGGTTGAGGCCATTCGGGATGAACGTCCCACCTTCTTCCTGGGTGTGCCCCCGCTGTTTGTGGCAGTGGACCGTTATCCCGGCATCGAGCGCATCGACCTCACCTGCATCAAAGGTTGTTTCAGCGGCGGGGCACCTTTGCCGGTAGAGGTGATCCGCTCCTTCGAAGCAAAGACAGGCGCCCGCATTATGGAGGCGTATGGACTGTCCGAGACTTCTTCGGTGACCCACGTTAATCCGCGCCGTGGCCTGCGCAAATATGGCAGCGTGGGCATCCCCATTCTGGGCACCGATGCCAAGATCATGGACGCGGAGACGGGTACGCGCGAGCTGCCACCGGGTGAGGTGGGCGAGTTATGGGTCAAAGGCCCTCAAGTGATGCTCGGCTATTGGAACCATCCCGAGGAAACATCTCAAGTGCTGGTGGATGGGTGGCTGCGCACCGGCGACCTCGCCCGCATGGATGAGGACGGTTACTTCTACATCGTGGATCGCAAGAAAGACCTCATCGTCACTGGAGGGTTGAACGTGTACCCGCGCGAAGTTGAGGATGTGTTGCGTCAGCATCCTAAGGTGCATGAAGCTGCTGTGATCGGTTTGCCCGACGCACTGCGCGGTGAGAAGGTAGCAGCTTATGTGGTGCTCAAGACGGGCGAACAGGCCACTGCTGCCGAGTTACGCGAATATTGTCGCGCTCAACTCGCGCCGTACAAAGTGCCGCGCGCGGTGTACTTCCGCGAATCTCTGCCCTTGTCTCCCGCCGGCAAGGTGTTGCGCCGCGTGTTGCGCGAAGAGGTGTTGGCGCAACAGCCAGCTACACCACCATCTGAAGACGACTAGACGACGCGGTGGGCCGGCGCCTCGCCACGCAACACAGCGAGACAGTCTTGCAACGCCATCCAACCCATCTGGTTCATTGCCCCATCGGTGTGTGCCCCGATGTGTGGGGTGGCAATCACTTGAGGCAGCGCCAAGAGCGGGTGGTCGGGTGGGGGTGGTTCGATGGCGAAGACATCCAACGCAGCCCCACGCACATGGCCACTGCGCAGTGCTTCCAACAGTGCCGCTTCGTCGATCAGCTCACCGCGTGCCGTGTTGATCAAGAAGACACCCGGTTTCATCCGTGCCAGAAATGCGGCGTTCACCATGCCGTACGTCTCGGGTGAGGCCGGCAGATGCAACGAGAGGAAATCGGACCGTGCCACCACCTCATCCTGAGAGCACAGGGTGACCCCATAGCGCTCCGCAAAGCTTCTGTCGGGTGCAGGATCATATGCCAACACCGTGCATCCGAACGTCTGCAAGCGGCGCGCCACCTGTTTGCCGATAGCCCCCAACCCCAACAGGCCAACCGTCTTCCCCTCCAGAGAGAAACCCTCCGCACGGGTGGCGGTGCCGGCCCGCAGTGCGGCGTTCGCTTGGGGGATCGAACGCGCCAAGGCCAACATGAACCCGATGGTCAGCTCGGCGACAGCGCCGGCGTTGGCGCCAGGGGTGTTGGTCACCACGATGCCCTTTTCACGGGCAGCGGCCAAATCGACATTGTCCACACCCACGCCGTAGCGGGCGATGACCTTTAGCTCGGTTGCCGCTTCCAGAGCTGCCCGATCGATCTCATCCAACCCGGCAATGAACCCATGACAGCCGGGAAGCAGCTCCTGCAGCTCCTTGGAGGTGTGGATGCGACCGCGGTAGATCACCTCACCGACCGTTTCCTCCAGGACGCTGCGCAGGCGCGGATCGTTCAGACCATATGAGCGGGGCGTGACCAAGACACGACAGGACTTCAGATCCATATTTCAACGCTCCTCCGGAGGACGCCACAGCGGATTATCGATGACGGTCGGTTTGCCATCGCGCGCGACGACGCGCTTGCGGAAACCAAAACGCTCGATGGTGGCGTAGTCATGGCCGGCGTGGCCGGGATAGGCGAAGAAGGTCACCAATTTTTCATCGCCCGTGTTGATGGAACGATGCGACCAATAAGGTGGGATGTAGAGCACATTGCCGGGCACCAGTTCCTCAAGCGCCCAGTCACCCTGCGGCGTTTCCATCAGCATGTAGCCTTGGCCGCGCAGGCAGTAGTAGATCTCGGCAGTTTCGAGCACGGCATGAAAGTGGCCCTTGGTCATAAAGTATTCATTGCCCACCTTGCCGGGATGCACGATCGAAAGGCCGGTCATCAGCTCGCCTGCCACTTCTGGGCGCGCAATCTCATACACCTCGTAGACGATCGCATCGTCCAGGGATAGCATGGCGGCATAGGCGATCTGATCCTGATACTGCCCCAACATCGAAGAGAGACGGCGCACGATGTGACGATCGAATGTAGCGAAGCTCTCCGGAGTAAGGGTGATTTGGTAGACAAACGGGGTTTTGCGTTCTAAGTGCATAGACAGATCTCCTATTGCGTGGGGTCAAACACGATTTTGAGGGCACTGCGTTGTTCTGCGGCGGCGAACGCCTCAGTGAACCGTTCCAATGGGTATGTACCACTAACCAGCCGGGTCAGGTCGATGCGACCAGAACACACCAACGCTGCAGCGCACCAACAATCATGGGTGCTGCACGCGGTGGTGCCGGTGACCAACAGCTCCTTGTAATGAATCAGGTTGGTGTCCATAGACACGATGGAACGATCTTTGGGCAAGCCACCGAAGAAATTGACGCGGCCGCCTAAAGCGGCGAGCTCCAGGGCCCTTTGCTGAGCTGCCTCAGCGGGCGCCGCGACGATCACCACATCGGCGCCTGCCCCGTTGCTCTCGGCAAGCACCACCTGCCGCAGATCCTCTTGGGTGACATCCACGGTGCGGTCGGCTCCGACGGCGGCGGCCAGTGACAGACGGGCGCCCCACACCTCGCTCACGATAATGCGCGTCGCTCCACGCACGCGCGCCAGCATGGTGTGCAGGATGCCGATTGGCCCTGCCCCCGCGATTAGCACCACGTCCCCGGCACCCACCGCCACCGCATCTTGACCGCGCAACACACAGGCAAAGGGCTCGATGAGCGCAGCTGCAGCCGGATCCACCGTCTCGTCAAGCAGGATCAGGTTGCCCTGTTGGAGTGCCGCTGCCGGAATGCGCACATACTCGGCGAAAGCACCATCTATGGTGATGCCCAATGCGCTGTAGTCCGGGCAACGGTTATTGTTGCCGCTGACACATTGGCGACAGTGGCCGCAACCTATGTTGGGCGCCACAAAGACGCGTTGACCCACCTGCCAGCACGAAACGCCTTCACCCAGCGCCGCGATCTCGCCAACCACCTCATGGCCGGGAATGCGCACGACCCCAGGGGGATAGTGGCGGTGAGCCCCGTGCAGGATGCGCAGATCGGTGCCACAAATACCGACGCGGAGCACCCTGAGCAACACATCGCCCGGACCGATGGGTGGAATGGGGCGCTCTTCCAGGCGTAGATCGTCCTTGCCATAATAGACAATCGTCTTCATGGCCTGCTGCCTTGTGTGGCTGCTTCGGCGAGCACTTCGCCCAAGAGGACAGGGCGTTCTTCCAAGAAGGATTTGGTGGCAGCCAATACGCTGGCCACTGCCCAGCGACCATCCTCACCCCCTACGCGTGGCGGGGTGTCGTGCTGGATGCAGTGGATGAAGTGCTCCATCTCGCGAATGTAAGCCCAGGCAAAGCGCTGTGGCCAGGTACGGTAGACGGGGATGCTGAGGCCGCGTTCCCGATCGGTGCATACCACCACAGCTTGGCCCTGCAGCTGACCAATTTGCATAATGCCACGCTCTCCCACGATCTCCACACGCGCGTCATACCCGTATTCACATGGGCACACGCCGGAGATGCTGCCCAAGGCGCCGCTCTCGAAACGAACGTTCACAATGGCTGTGTCGTAGAAGTGAGGCGTATCCACGCCATGGGCAGCGCCCTTGAAGTTGGCCACTTCGGCATAGACGCGCTGTGGATCGGAGGCAGCCAGCCAGCGCACGCAATCCCAATCATGGCTGTTAACTTCGGCCAACATCCCATTGGAGGTTCTGAGATCACGTGCCCATGGCGGCGGCAAACCTGGCCCATGCCCCAGCGACTTGATCAGCATCGGCCGGCCGATCTCGCCTGCCTGGATGCGCTCCCAGGCCGCTTCGAATTCGGGGTCAAACCGACGCATGAAGCCCAACTGGAGGTGAACGCCGGCGCGTTGGGCAGTCGCGATAATCGCATCGCACTCAGCCAGCGTCAACGCCATCGGCTTCTCCAACAGAATGTGTTTGCCCGCTTGTGCAGCCATAACGGCGAGTGGGGCGTGGGTGAACGTCGGCGTGGTGATGACCACAGCCTCGAACTGACCCCACTCCAGCGCTGCCTCGAGCGTGGGGAATGTGGCGTCACAGGGAAACTCGGCGGAGGCAATAGCAAGTGTCTCGGGCACTGCTTCCACCATACATACCAGACGAGCAGAGGGTAGATGGCGGGTCAGCGAACGGGCATGCACCTTGCCGGCGCGCCCGGCGCCGACCAGACAGACGCGTATTGCGGCGGGCATAAAATGTGCTTCCTCTCGGATATTTTTTCCTTCTTATAGCATCGAAGATAGAGCACGTCAAAGCGTGAGTTGACGGGATGTCACGGGTGCGCTACAATGTAAAGGATTATGGGGGCCGGTGGCGGAATGGCAGACGCAGGGGACTTAAAATCCCCTTCCCCTTGGGGAGTGTGGGTTCGACTCCCACCCGGCCTATTGGGTTTGCCGAACTCGGCGTAACCTTGGAAATTGGGCAGCTGGTTGCAGCGTGGCCGAGTGGCAGCGTAGCCCTTATCAGGGAGAGCACGGGCGCGTGTCACTGGCACGCGCCTGTTTCTTTTTTACACCACTCATAGGGAGAGATGAAGAATGGAACCCAACAAAGCTCGTGCCATTGTGGAAAAAGCGTTGACCCAGGGAAACGGTATCTTGCGCCTGAAACCGGCCTGGGTGGCGCGCGATTTCTTGCCCCCCGGCTACCGCCTGGGCCTCAAGGAAGAAGAATACGACGTCGGCGAGCGCGGTTATATTTCTGAACGTTGGCTCGCCTCGGTAACCAAAGCGGACAATCGCATCGGCCCACCCGATGAGGGACTCAGCTACCTGGCCATGGAAAGCGGAGAGCAGATCACCCTCAAGGAAGCAGTGGATGTGGCTGGCGCAGAGATCATGGGTGCCGAATACGCACGTACCCACAAAGGATTGGGACGGCTGGCCAAAATCTACGATTTTGCCGACCGCATCCCCTATCACATCCACCAGAGGAAAGAAGATGTCGCGCCGCTGGGCCGCAATCCCAAGGAAGAAGCGTACTACTTCCCCGAAGGGTTAGATATGGGGCCGCATCCTGAGACCTTCTTCGGCGTCCATCCCTACATTGTCGAGCAGAAGAAGATGGACTTGCTGTTGCCCCACCTGATAGAATGGAAGGACGACCTGATCCTGCGCTACTCGCGTGCCTATCTGTTGGTGCCGGGTGAGGGCTTCCACCTGCCTTCCGGCGTGCTCCACGCGCCGGGAACGGCGGTGACCATCGAGCTCCAGGAGGATTCCGACGTCTTCGCTATGTTGCAGGCCAAGGTCGCCGGCAAGATTATCTCCAAGGACCTGCTGTTCAAGGATGTGCCGCCGGACAAACGCACCCGCTTGGGCGAACGTGCCGTC
>JBMFPH010000053.1:0-17166 GCA_049969215.1 Anaerolineae bacterium
CCGCGCCGCGACCCAATATCCGCGCCGCGACCGTGCGGGAGCGGTATCACGCCGCTTGCTGACGCGCGCGGCTCGGCTCGAGCCGCGCTTCTCCCTGAAATAATGAAATGTAGCGCCCGAAATGAACAAATGTTCACCCTCGAACACTTGACAACACCCCATACCTGTGCTATAATGAATGTGCATTTGTACGGATATGTACAAATGCACATGGTGCTCGCTGCGGAGCTCTGCGCTGGTGAAGTGCGTGACTCAGCAGCGGGGGTGACGACGATAGCATGAGCACGCACGCCAGCGATAAGAACCTCCTCTACAAGATCGCCAAAGCTTACTACCGGGACGAGCTGACGCAGCACGCTATTGCGCGGCGTTTTGGGCTGTCTCGCGTCAAGGTGTCACGATTGCTGGAACAAGCACGCCAGGAAGGGATCGTTAAAATCACCGTCGTGCCCCCACCGGGCACGTTTGCCGATCTGGAACGCCAGCTGGAGGCGCGCTTTGGCCTATTGGAAGCGGTGGTGGTCTCCCCGGCGCGCTATGACCGGGCCAACGTGGTGCGCGAGCTGGGGCAGGCAGCGGCGGATTGCCTGATGCGCTGTCTCAAAGGTCGCGAGATTCTCACCATGTCCTGGGGCACCACCCTGCGTGCCACGGTGGATGCCCTCCCCTCGCGTAACTGGCCGCATATGACCGTCGTTCAGATGGCGGGTGGATTGGGACGCCCCGAAGCAGAAGTGTACGGCAGCGATCTCACCCGGCGCGCCGCTCAGGCACTGGGAGCACGTTCCCGTATGATCCCGGCGCCGGGGATTGTCGCCAGCAAGCTGGCGCGGGATGCCCTGCTGGCCGATACCCATATCGCCGAAACGCTGACCATGGCCGCACACGCGGATGTGGCATTGGTCGGCCTGGGCGCCCTCACGCCCGACTCGGTAGTGCTCCAGGTGAGCTCGCTGCTCACCGAGGAACAGATCAACGAGCTCAAAGCGCTGGGCATGGTGGGCGATATCGCCCTGCGCTGCTACGATGCCTACGGACGCCCCATCAAACACGAGGTGAACGAACGCATCATCGCCCTCGAACTGGAACAGATCAAGCGCATCCCGCGTGTCATCGGTGTGGCCGGCGGCACCGGCAAGTATGAAAGCATCCGCGCCGCCCTGCGTGGCGGCCTTATCAACGTGCTGGTGACGGACGACCGCACGGCCACCCGTCTGTTAAGCGAACCAGATTACCCTTCTACTGAAAGGTGAAATACATTCTCCATGGAACTACTCGGACATTTGCAAAGGCTTGAAGCGGAAGGCAACCCGATCCAGGTAGGGTTAGTGGGTTGCGGCCAGATGGGCTCGGGGATGGTGCACGTGGTGCACAAGATGGCCGGCATGAACATCATAGCGATTGCCGACGTGGACGTCAGTCGCCCTGTCGCCACGTTCAAGGAGATCGGCATACCCGACTCGGGCATCTGTATCACTAATCGTCCGGGAGAGGCAGAGGATGCCTTGCGGGATGGCAAGCGCGTCGTCACCGAGGATGCCCTGGTGCTGACCCAGCTGGAGAGCCTTGATGCTTTGGTTGAAGCCACCGGCATTACCGAGGTAGGTGCCCAGGTGGCGTGGAACAGCATCCTCAATCGCAAACACGTGATTATGCTGAACGTCGAAACCGACGTCACGGTGGGGGTTATCCTGCACCGCATGGCCGAGAAGATCGGCTGCGTTTACACCGCCGCCATGGGCGACGAGCCAGGGGTTTGCAAGACCCTGTATGATTTTGCCACTTCCCTGGGGTTTGAGGTAGTATGTTTGGGCAAAGGGAAAAATAATCCAATCAACTACGACGCCACGCCGGAAAGCTGCCGCGAGGAGGCGCAGCGCAAGAACATGAACCCCAAAATGCTGGCTGCCTTCCAGGATGGCACCAAGACGATGGTCGAATTGGCCGCTATGGCCAACGCGACCGGGCTGGTGATCGACGTGCCGGGTTGCCATGGTGCCAAGGTGGATGTGCCCGACCTCAATAAGGTGCTCATCCCCAAGGAGGACGGCGGCATCCTCAACCACCGCGGATGCGTTGAATATTCTGTCGGCAAGGTGGCGCCGGGCGTCTTTGTCATCGTGACCAGCGATGACCCGCGCATCCGCGCTGATATGCGCTTCTACGCGATGGGCGACGGCCCCTATTACACCCTCTATCGGCCCTATCACCTCTGTGCTATCGAGACTCCTCTTTCCGTCGCCGAAGCGGTGATCTACGGGGAAGCTGTCCTGTTCTCCGACCGCTTGGTTGCCGAAGTTGTGCCCATCGCGAAGCGCCCGCTCAAAGCGGGTGAGACGGTGGGCGATTTGGGAAGCCCGGACATCTATAACCTGGTCTATCCTTATGCCGAGGCGCGTGCCCGCAAGGCGATTCCGATGGGCCTGGCAGTGGGCGGCAAGGTGATCAAGGATATCGCCAAGGGTGAGATGCTGACCGAGGAAAATGTCGCCCCCGATACGCGCAAGCTGGTCTATCAATTGCGCCAGCTGCAGGACGCGATGCTGGCGGCAGAGCAGTCGCGTGAACCCCAGCACGAAGCAATAGCGCGGGAATGTGCATATGGCTGATACGATGAAAGCGGTAGTTGTGCGCGCGCCGATGGATTTCGGCGTGGAAGAGGTGCCCGTTCCAGAGGTGCCGCGGGAGGGCTTTCTCCTCAAGGTGTACGCCTGTGGCCTGTGCGGCTCGGATCTCAGGACGCTGCGCAGCGGACATATCCGGGTCACTTTGCCCTGGATTATCGGCCATGAGGTATCCGGCTGGGTGGAAGAGGTCGGCGCAAACTACGCAGGCCCGTGGCGCAAGGGTGATCTGCTGGCGGTGGCGCCGTTCGTCTATTGCGGCAGGTGCGATTTCTGTATGACGGGCAGATACGAGCTGTGCGAGAACTATCGGGAGATCGCCCAGGCGTGGCCGGGTGGCTTTGCCGACTATATGGCGATACCGCCTGAAGCAGCACGTAATGGGATCATGCAACCGGTGCCATCCGGTCTGGATCCGGCGCTGGCGGCCATATCGGAGCCGATTTCCTCTTGCATCCATGCCCAAGAGAAAGGCTGGGTTGGGCTGGGCGATACGGTGGCGGTCATCGGCGCCGGCCCGGTCGGCTGCACCCACGTGCTGCTGGCACGCGCCCGCGGCGCCGACAAGGTGTTCATCGCCGATGTGTCGGAAGACCGCCTCAAGATGGCCGAGATGTTCGAACCGGATGCCACCATCAACGCCGCTCAGACCGACGTGGTGGCTGAGGTGCGCCGACTCACCAACGGCAAGGGTGCCGATGTGGTGATCACCGCCAATTCGGTGCCGGCCACGCAGGTGCAGGCGGTGGAGATGGCGCGCAAAGGCGGGCGCATCCTTCTCTTCGGTGGCCTGCCCAAGCACGACAGCAAACCGCCGATTGACATGAACATCGTGCATTACAATGGTCTGTACCTGATTGGCACCACCACACTGGGCCCGCGCCATCAATATCAGGCGCTCAAACTGCTGGCATCGGGCAGGTATCCATTTGATCAGCTCATCACCCATCGCCTGCCCCTTGAGCAGTTCAAGGAGGGGGCAACGCTGGCTTTGGAAGGAAAAGTGCTCAAAGCGGTATTCTACCCAAAGGCGGAATACATCTCGGCGAACGTCTAGGATCTGGCCTTTCTGGATGTCAAGTGCTTCAGGGTGCACGGTGACTCGAGGACGAGAAAGGGACAATTGAATGTCCGAGAACTTGCAATCCAATCATTCTCTGCCGTTTCTGAAAAACGGCATTGCCCAGGTGGGCCTTGTGGTCGAAGACCTGGAAAAGGCCGTTGCAGCGTATTGGAAGCTGTTCGGCATCGGCCCATGGCACTTTTACACCTATGGCAAGCCGTTGGTGAAACGGATGTCCTATCGTGGTCGCCCCGTCGAACATAAGATGCGCGTGGCACTGGCATGGCTGGGCCCCCTGCGCATCGAGCTGATCCAGGTCCTCGAAGGTGACACCGTATATGATGAGTTTGTCAAAGCGCATGGCTACGGCGTGCATCACTTCGGCGTGCTGGTGGATGACATGGAGGAAGCACTTCGCGACGCCGCCGCAGCCGGGCTGGAAATGACGATGGATGGCAGTGGCTTCGGGCTGGACGGCGATGGCCACTACGCCTACCTCGATACCGAAGCGCTGATCGGGACCACTCTGGAGCTCATCTCGCGACCCCAGCGCCGTATGCCACCCGAGAAGGTCTATCCGCCCGAAGAAGAGACTTAGCTGCGTGAAGGGAAGATGTGAGCTATTTCGCGCGGTCGGATGGTATGACGGCATAACATCGGTCATCATATAACGAAGAAAGGAGATCGTTATGCAGCTGAAGAACGCCCTGGCGGTCATCGTAGGTAACCGAAACTTCTTTGCGGACAGTCTGGTCGAGCAAGGACGCAAGGAAATCCTCTCCGTGCTCGGCGAGCTGGGCATTGAGGTGATCACCCCGGATGAGAAGACCACCAAGCTGGGCGCCGTGGAGACCTGGGAGGATGCGCAGAAGTGCGCCGAACTGTTCAAAGCGAACCGCGACAAAATCGGGGGCATTCTGGTGACGTTGCCCAACTTTGGCGATGAGAAGGGCATCGCCGACACCATTCGCCTCTCGGGCCTGGACGTGCCGATCCTGGTGCACGCCTTCCCGGACAAAACCACCGCACTCACCGCTGCCGATCGGCGCGATGCCTATTGCGGCAAGCTCTCCGTGTGCAACAACCTGTATCAGTACGGCTACGCCTTCAGCGTCACGCGGCGGCATACCCTCGATCCGCGCTCGGACGAGTTCAAGGCGGAGATAACCCGCTTCTATAAGCTATGTCGCGTGGTCAACGGCATGCGCACGTTGCGCCTGGGTGCCATCGGAGCGCGCCCGGATGCCTTCAAGACGGTGCGCTTCAGCGAGAAGCTCTTGGAGGCATCTGGCATCAGCGTATCCACGGTGGACCTCTCCGAGATCATCGGCGGAGCGCAGAAGCTGGCCGACAACGCCCCACGGGTGCGCGCCAAGCTGGACGAGATCAAAGCCTATACCAACACCGGCGGCGCGCCCGAAGCATCGCTGGTCAAAATGGCCAAACTGGGGGTGGTCATCTCCGACTGGATGCAGGCCAACTCGATTGATGCCACCGCTTTCCAGTGCTGGACCTCCATTCAGCAGAACTACGGCATCAACGCCTGCACCTTGATGAGCATGATGAGCGACCAATTGATGCCCAGCGCATGCGAAGTGGACATCTGCGGCGTTGCCGGTATGGTAGCACTGCAGCTAGCTTCCGGCACGCCCAGCGCCCTGGTGGATTGGAACAACAACTACAATGATGAACCGGACAAGCTGCTGCTCTTCCATTGCGGTAACTGGCCGCGCAGCCTGGTCAAGGACATCAAGATGATCTCGGCGGAAATCCTGGGCACGACTTTAGGGCCGGAGAACACCTGGGGAGCGCTGGAAGGCCGGCCCGCGCCCGGCCCGGTCACCTTTGCCCGCCTGGATACCGACGACCGACTGGGCTTGATCCGCGCCGTGGTGGCGGAGGGCATGTTCACCGACGACCCACTCTCCGAGATGTCCGGTATGCGCGCCGTGGTTCAGGTGCCGGATCAAGATGGCCTGATGCGCTATCTGTGTCTCAACGGCCATGCGCATCACTGCGCCATCAACGCGTCCCATGTGGGTAATATCCTGGCCGAGGCTTTTGATACCTACCTGGGCTGGGATGTGTACTACCATCGAGGTTGAGGGCATCCCTAGCGGCCGAACCATCCCTTTCGCCACGGCATGCCGCAGGGGCCCCTATGAGCGGGAAAGGGGGTGGTAGAGCAAGAAACGAGTCAGATATCTGACATGCCCGTTGGGGCATAAACCGTTTCGTTTCTCGGTGTCTCTTGTTTCTTGAGCAAAGGAGGGAAAGTCAAATATGGAGACCAAGAATCTGAGCAGGCGAGATTTCCTGCGCATTTCGGCGATGACAGCTGCCGGTCTGGCGGTGGCCCCCTACGTGATGGGCTCTCCATCTCCGGCACAGGCGGCACCGGCCGCTTCCGCTCCCAAGGCGGAGCAGGTCGTGTTGGACGTGATGTCGCTGGCCGAGTATGAGAAAGCTTATCAGGAGGTGTGGTCCGTCTTTGAGGAGGAGAACCCCGACATCAAGATCAACGTCTTCTCCATCAACGAGGATACCGCCGCTGCCTACGAGGCCAAGGTCGCCGGTGGTTACCTGGCTGCCATCGAGCTCACCCAGGAGATGCAGATCTTCTTCAAGCGTGACAACTACCTGATGGCGGTGGACCTGAGCACCGTGGACTTCGAGTGGTGGGATCGCTGGACCTTCGATGTCAAGAATGCCTGGCCCAAGCTCTTTGGTCTGCCCGGCCCGCGCTCGCTGGACTGCTTCCAGGGCTATGTGATCACCTGGCAGTACAACAGCGAGTTGATGGAGAAGGCAGGTCTGGATCCGCACCGCGATGTGAAGACCTGGGCCGACCTGGAGAAGTGGCTGGACGAAGGCACCGCCTGGGCCAAGTCCTCCGGCGAGGTGGAGTGGTTCTGGAACCAGGCCTGGCACAACTGGGTCTTCGGCATCCCGTATCCTGACCATATGACACTGGCCTTCAAGGATGCTACCCGGCAGGATCTGGCCGACTGCTGGCTGGGCAAGCGGAAGTTCAATGACCCCGACTCGCCCTATCGCCACTTCTTCGAGTTCTGGGTGAAGGCCAAGGATCGGGGCTGGATCGCCGAGAACATGCCCAGCCGGCTGTGGGAGGGCGACATGGAGGCCAGCTACATTGCCGGCAAGTCGGTCATGATGCTCCATGGCCCGTGGGTGTGGGACAAGGCAATGGCGGCCGGTTCTCCGTTTGCCACCGCCGGCCATCAGGAAGGCTTGCCTGCCACCCCGCCCGCTGACGGGCAGGAGGTCTGGTTGCAGGCTGCTCTGCCGCCCAACATCGACAACCAGTGGTTTATGCGCGAGGGTGTGCAGAAGCTGCCCATCTGGCCGCAGATCGTGAAGGCGTGGAACTGGTTCTGGAGCCCCGAGGCCGTGCCCATGAAGGCCGAGGTGGAAGGCCGCTGGCCGCTCTACAAGCTGGATGAACCCTTCGAGCTCAAGGGATGGCAATTCTCCAAGGTGCTCAAGTTCATCGGCGACAAAGAGGGTCCGTGGCCCAATACTAAGTGGGAGCAGAACTGGACGGGTGTGGTGCTCTCCAGCCCCTACCGCAAGAAGGGCTCCAAGGGCGTCTTCGACTGGGAGTCCAACGGCAACAACGCCGTGTTCACCGACCTCTTCGCCGGCAAGATCACCGTGCAAGATTGCCTGGACATCTTGCAGCGGAACTGGGAGGAGAGCTACGAGGGGCTGCCCGATCCCAACCTGCCCACCCTGCCCGCAGTGCCCGGATGATTTAGCCTAGCGTGACGGGAGGCGGCCTGTCACGCCGGCAGGCCGCCTCCTATCTCTCGAAGAAGGAGATCTCTATGCAAGTAGCGGCTACAAAACCTCCCAGCGGTGTTACGCTCCAAGGGCCCGGTGCGCCGTCCATAAGTGCCCTGAGCAGACGTCGCATACTTGAGGATTGGAAGTTTATTTTCCCACAGTTGTTCTTCTTTATTCTGCTCAACATCATACCGCTCTTTGTAGCCATCCCGATCTTGCTCACCGATATGTCACAGTTCAACGACCCCCAGGTGAACTATGTCGGATTGCGCAACTTTACCGCCTTGTTCACCGACTGGGCGGTGCAAGAAGACTACCTGCCGGCTTTCCAACGGACCATCATTTTCGTTGCCCTCAACTACACCACGGTGTACATCTTCGGGCTGAGCTTGGCGCTGTTGATGTACGAAGTGGGCTTTCGCGGCGGCTTTTTCACAGTGATCTACCTGCCGCTGATGGTCTCAGGGTTGGCCGTCGGGTATATGGCTTCGATGCTGTTCGCCAAGGAGACAGGTTCCGCCAACCTGTTGCTGATGAAATTGGGCCTTTTGAAAGAGCCCATCAACATCTACACAGCCACCGGCACAGCGCTCCTGTTACCATTAATGGTGGGCTGGCGCTATGCAGGCTACAACATGGCGATCTTCCTCTCCGGCCTGCTCTCGATTCCCAAGGAGACCATCGAATCGGCAGTCGTCGATGGCGCTTCCTATTGGCAGCGCCTCACCCGCATCTACTTTCCGCAGATGTGGCCCTCGTTCATCTTGGCCACAACGATGTGTTTGATCGGTTCATGGGCGGTGTTCGACGAGCTGGTCGCACTGGGCGCGTTGTACGTGAACCCGAACGCCAAGTTCTTGAGCGTGCTGTTCTTCATCTATGGCTTCCAGGTGGAACGCCTGTCCATGGGCATGACCCTGGCACTGGAGACCTTCTTACCATTGGTGTTGGTGGGTATTGCGTTGCAACGTTTGCAGCGCAAATTGCAATATTAGGCCTGGTCAGGGATCGGAGGAGATCATTGCGATGACAAGTCAGGTGCAGACTCTTGAATCCTTGCGAGCACACCGCGCCTCTGCCTGGACACTCTCCAGGAGGAGAATGGCGCTGCGAATATTCGGCCTGGCCGTGATGATTATCTACAGCGTCTTTACCATCTTCCCATTCTACATGCTCTTTGTGCGCAGTTTCGTCGCTACCGCGGACGCGGGCGAGCTGCACTTGTGGATACCCAAGGCACGGCTGGTGGATATGAACGCCGAAGTGGGTAATTTGTCGGTGTTCTACAATCTCGATCTCAAGGAGATGAAACAGGCCCTGGGCATTCCCAAGGGCAAGGTCCTGAGAGCTCGGGAGACTCTGGCGGAAGTGGCGAAGAAATACAACATCCCTGAGGAGCGCATCAGGAGCTACTTCGAGGGATTCTATCTGTTCAATGGCTGGCAGACGCTGCTCTTCGGCCAGGCAGGCGGTAGCAACTTCTGGGCGGCGTTGATCCGAACTATCTTGGTTGCGTTTGTCAGTCTGGGCATTCTGATTGTGCTTTCCATCTTTACAGGGTATGGCCTGGCCGGATTGCGTCGGCGTGACCAGATGTATGTCTATAACCTCTACCTGCTGCAGATGGTCATTCCGGCCATGTTGATCATCCTGCCGCAGTATCAGATGTTCCAGTGGTTCTTCAAGCTGTTCCCGGGTTACGACGTGCAGAACAGCTTTCTGCGCCAGGCCCTGCAGCTGTTTGCGGTCATCCTGATTAACATCAAGGGCACCGCGCTCTCCACGATGATCTTCGTCAGCGCTATCAGCGGCATCCCGCGCGACCTGGAGGAATCGGCCATGCTGGACGGCGCCAGCCGATGGCAATATCTGTGGCATATCCTTTTCCCGTTGCTCAAAGTGCCCATTGTCAGTCTGACGGTTATCCAGCTGCCGCTGTTCTACAACCAGTTTTTGGAGCCGTATGTCTATCTGGATCCTGCCAATACCACTCTCTTGCCCTTCATTGCGAACACCGCCGGCCAGTTCTCCACCAACTTCCAGGTGATTTACTCGGGCGTGTTTGCCTCCATTTTGCCGCTGTTGGTCGTCTATCTCATCTTCCGACGCTTCTTCGTTGAAGGTGTGATGGCCGGCGCGATCAAGGGGTGAGCGATGATCCTACCATTTATGCGCAAGCCGCTTGCGCGAGTGATGCAGCCCACTGTCTATACCAACATGGAGCGGGTGGTGTTCCAGCCGGCCACCTATCGCGGCATGCAACGCGGTATCGATCAGCTGGTGGGCGCCATCCGCCCTACGCTGGGCCCGCGGCCACGCGTCGTGGCCATTGACCATGTGGACTACCATGACAAAACGCCCCGCCTGTTGGACGACGGGGGTACGATTGCGCGCCTGATCATCGAGCTGCCAGACCGCGACGCCGATGTGGGCGCGATGCTCCTGCGCGATGTGTTGTGGCGCTTGCAACAACAAGTCGGTGACGGCACCGCGACAGCCGCTGTGTTGTTCCAGGCCGTATTTCAGCGCGGGGTGCATTACATCGCCGCCGGCGGCAACGCACGACGCTTGCAGACCTTCCTGGAACAAGGGTTGCGCGATATCCTGGAACAGCTCAATGCGATGGTTGTCCACCTCTCCGAACGAGAAGAGCTGGCACGCATCGCGGAGACGGTCTGCTATGACCCCCCGTTGGCCGACATGCTGGGGGAGATCTTCGACATCGTGGGTGAGTTCGGCCGCGTGGAGATCCGCCCGGGCCGCAGTCGCGAGCTGGAACGCGAGTACGTGGAGGGCATGTACTGGGAACGCGGCGCTGTCTCACGCGGGATGTTGGACGGCGATGGTCAGCTGCGCACCGATCTGGAAGAAAGCGCCATCCTGATCAGCGATCTCGACATCAAACATCCGCAACAGCTCTATCCGCCTTTGGCACTGGTCATCCGAAACAACATTCGCTCGTTGCTGATGGTGGTCGGCGAGATTTCAGATAGCGCCATTGGCTTCCTGTTGTCCAACAAGCATCCCGAGAAGCTGCGCGTGGTGGCTGTCAAAACACCAGGACATGACAAGGAACAAAAAGCTTGGGCGCTGGAAGATTTGGCTGTGCTGACCGGCGGACGTGCCTTTGTGCAAGCCGCCGGCGACACCTTTGAGCGCATCCGACAGGAAGATCTCGGCTTCGCGCGTCGCGCCTGGGCGGATCGCTACAATTTCGGCATCATTGGCGGCAAGGGGAACGCGCGCCAGCTGCGACACCACATCGCCACGCTCCGCGCAGCTTTTGATCGCGCGGACAACCCCAACACGCGCAATTTGCTGCGCGAGCGCATCGGCAAGCTGTTGGGGGGTTCCGCCACCCTCTGGGTGGGCGGCATGACGCAGCGCGAGATCGACGAACGGGTCGAGCGCGCCAAGCGAGCCGCCACGGCGTTGCGTGGTGCCCTGCGCGAAGGGGTGTTGCCGGGCGGGGGCGTGGCTCTGTGGAATTGCCGCCCCACGCTGGAAGCCAGGGCACGCGCCGCTACGGATCCCGATGAGCGCGCCGCCTACCGCATCCTGGCTGAAGCTGTGGCCGCACCGATCCGCACCATCATCGCCAACGCCGGCTTTGATCCTTCCGAAACGTTGGCGGAACTGAAACGACATGGCCCGGGTTATGGGTTCGATGTCGTGCGCGAACGTGTGGTGCCCATGGCAAAGGCCGGCATCTACGACCCGGCCATCGTCACCAAGTCGGTGGCCTATACGGCCATCACCAGCGCGGCACAGGCGTTGACCATTGACGTGATGGTGCATCACGCCCAACCGGAACAAGCTCCGCTGCCCGACCTCAGCATGCCGAAACAACTGTAAAATACCCGAGCAAAATGACAGACGAAATGCCCATCACCGAGATCGTACACGCTCTGGCTGCCTCACCGGACTTTGCGCGCGATGGGGTGTGCTTCGCCGCGCGCCCTTCCGGTTTGTATCGCTCCTGCGACGGCGGCCATACTTGGCAGCCGGCATATAACCTTTCAGAGATCGAGAAGCCATTGCCCACTTCAGCAGTGGCCCTCTCGCCACACTTTGCCGTGGACAGAACCGTGTTCGCCGGCGTGCCGGGCGCCGTTATGTACTCTGAGGATGCCGGGCAAACATGGCACACGGTTGTGCTGTCCTCACCGCCGCCATTCGTCTCGGTCCTCGCCATATCGCCCCACTACGCCGAGGACGGTTGCGTCTTTGTGGGCACTATGGAAGATGGCGTCTTCCGTTCGGGCGACCGCGGCGCCCACTGGGCGGCGTGGAACTTCGGACTGTTGGACCTCAATGTGTTGTCTTTAGCGGTGTCACCGGACTACGCGCGCGACCAGACGCTCTTCGTCGCCACCGACAGCGGCATCTTCCGCAGCACCACCGGGGGCCGTGCCTGGCGCGAAGTGGATGGCGGCCCCGAAGGGATGCGCTCAACCGACTTCGCCCCTGTGTTGAGCCTGGCCATCTCCCCACAGTACGCGACGGACGGCACTCTCTTCGCCGGCAGCGAGTCGCGGGGACTGTACCGCTCGAGCGACCGCGGACGCACCTGGCAGCGGCTGGGCGGGGATGCCCTATCCGGGCCGATCAATGGGATTGTGCTCGATCCTCAGTATCCGGCGCGACCACGCATTCTGGTGTTGCTCCATGCCGCGCTGGTGGTCTCCGAGGACGACGGCGCAACGTGGAACGAGTGGCGTCCGGACCTGTCGGATGACCAGGCGCTGACCTGTGTGGCAGCTCCTCTGGGCCTGGAGAACGATGCGCCGCTGCTGGTGGGCACTACTGGCGGTGAGGTGCTGATCGTCCGGGAGAGACTCTTTAAGGAATGAGTCGCTGGGAATCCGTACAACACTCCAACACCGCGACTATAGGAAGGGATAAACGATGAAGGCATTGCGCAAGACGGCACCCGGTGTGGGCAACGTGGAATTGTGTGAGGTGGCGGAGCCCGAGATTGGCCCGGATGACATCTTGATGAAAGTGTATGCGGCAGGTGTATGCGGCAGCGACCTGTTGATCCAGGAGGATCGCCATTTCTATCGCGCGCCGGTCACGCTGGGCCATGAATTCTCCGGGATCGCCTATCGCGTGGGCAAGAACGTCACCCACATCCAGGAAGGGGATAAGCTGGTTGCCGATATCGAGTGTGGCAAGGGTGAATGGTTGGGGGTCACCCTGGACGGCGCCTTCGCACCTTACATGCGCATCCCCCAACACGTGGCGTATCGCGTCGCCGACCACGTATCGCTGGATCACGCGTGCCTGTGCGAGCCGATCGTCGCCACACAGCACCTGATGCAGGAGCGCGCCCAGGTGAAAGTGGGAGACGACGTGGTGATCGTTGGCCCGGGCCCGATGGGCATCATGGCGGTGCAATTTGCCAAGCTATGCGGCGCGCGCCGCGTCATCCTGATTGGCCTCAAGAGTGACGAGAAACGCCTGCAGATTGGCCGGCAGGTCGGCGCCGACGTCATCCTCTACTCCGAGGATGGGCCGGCAAAAGCCGTCATGGAGATCACGGGAGGCAAAGGCGCCGAGTTCGTCCTGGAATGCTCCGCCAGCCAAGAAGGTGTTCAGCATGCGATTGACTGCGCGCGTAAAGCCCATGAAGGGCCGGGCGGCAAGGGCGTGATCGTCTTCATCAGCCTGTGGGGACGCAAGATCACCGTCAATCTGGACGAAGTGAGCCTGGGCCAGTTGGACATCCGCGGCAGCTGGAGTTGGAACGGACGCGAGACGTGGGAACACGCCGTCGATTTGCTCAATCGCGGAGTCTTCCATCTGGATCCCATGATCACCAACCATTACACGCTTGAAGAATGGGAAACCGCCTTTGCCAACCTGCGCGCGAAGCAGGATGTCAAAGCGCTCATCCATCCCAACGGACGCGGTTGGGCCTAGCTATTCAACAAGGAAACTCATGGTCACGATGAACAACGCAACCAACCGACTCAAGTTCAGCTACTTCCAGCTCACCTTTGGGCAGGAAGAGGCGTATCGGCACCCCGAGAAGACCTATCAACGCCTGAAACGCTTTGGCTACGACGCCATTGAGGTCTGTCCCCCCAAGGGGCGCTACGGCATGGGGGTGTCCATGGAAGCATATCTGCGCACCCATCAGCAGCTCCAGGCGGACTACCAGCTGGCCGTGTCGTCGGTCAACGAGTGTTGGGGTGAGGAATGGGATCCCTATTCGCCCAACTACAAAACATTGACCGAGCCCAAGACCGCCGAGTTGGCCGTCTCCGAAACGCGCACGACGATCGACTTCGCATCGGAATTGGGGGCGCAGTTTGTCACCGTGGCGGTGGCCATCCATGGCCCTATCGATGGGCGGAATGTCACGGAGTGTACCGCCGTCGCGGTGGACGCGCTGCGCCGCATGTCGGACTACGCCAGGCAGAAGAACATCCGCCTGGTCTTCGAGGCGACCAACCACCTTGAGATGGGCAAGTTCGTCAACACCGTGCTCAACCACAAGCGCATGATCGAACTGACCGGCTGTGACAACATCGGCATCCAGATCGACTGGTTCCACGTCAACATCGAGGAGCTCGACCCCTATGAGGCGGTGATGGATGCTCATCCGTTGCTGTGGCATATGCACTTCCGCGACTCGAACTCGCTCACGCCCGGCTACGGGAAAATTGATTTCAAGGCGGTCATCCGTGCCATCAAGAAGATCGGCTACAGCGGCTATTGCACGATTGAAAGCTCCCCGATGGTGCCGGACGCGGATACCGCGGCGCGCGATGGGATCGAATATCTCAAGCTGCTGGAGCGGATTGTGGACTACCAGCTGAGCCCAGAATTTCCGAATGGATATGCCCTGCCTTCAGTGGTCTAGAATGGCCATCGTCCTGGACCGAGTGCGAGGACGGGCAGATTGACGTATTATTGCACATCCGGAGAGGGTTCTCATTATGAGTGACTATCTACTTGGCCTTGACTACGGCACCGGCGGTGCCAAAGCGTGCATCATCAACCCTGAGGGCCAGGTGCTTGGCTTCGGCTTCACCGAATATCCTTTCATCCACGAGAAACCGGGCTGGTCGGAACACGAGCCGATGGGTTACTGGCACGCTGCCTGCCAGCTGATCCAAGAAGCCCTCGCCCAAGCGCATATCGACCCGCGCGCGATCCGCGGCATCGCCGTGTCCTCCGCTTTGCCCTCGATGGTGATGGTGGACAAGGACCACAATCCCATCCACCGCGCCTATAACCTGATGGACCGGCGCGCGGTTCAAGAGGTGGAATGGCTCAAGGAACACATCGGCGAAGAGCGCATCATGCGCCTGACCGCCAACCGCATTGAGGATCATCCCTCGCTGGTCAACCTGCTGTGGGAGAAGAACAACCGCCCTGATTCCTTCAAACGCATCTGGAAGGCACTCACCATCGACGGGTTCATCACCCTCAAGATGACCGGTCGCGCCGTCTGCAACTATGGCGGCGCCGCGTTCTACGGCGTGGCCTACGACATCCTGCATGAGCGCTTCGACGAGCAGATGCTGAGCGACATCGGCATCGACCCCGCCATCCTGCCCGAGCTGGGCCGTTGCGAGGAGATCGCCGGACCCCTGACGCCGGAAGCTGCCGAGGCAACCGGCTTGGTGCCGGGGATACCGGTCACCTTCGGCCAGGTGGATTTCAACGCCAGTTGCATCGCTGCCGGCGTCATCGAAGAAGGCGACATCATGAGCAACCTGGGCACCGTGGGCAACTTCGGCATCGTCTTCAAGGATGCGAGTTTCATGTTCTCGCCCGAGGGCCTTTCTATGATCAACCTGGCCTTCACCGTCAATTCCGCCGACACCTACATGACCATTCCCTCGACCACCACCGGCGGCCAGTCCATCCGCTACCTGCGCGACCAGTTCTCGCAGTACGAGGTGGAAGTGGAGCGGGTGTTGGGCGTCTCCTCTTACGATCTGCTGAATATGCAGGCGGCCAAGGTGCCTCTGGGCTGCGATGGGCTGATCATTTTGCCTTTCCTGATGGGAGAGCGCACCCCCATTTGGGATCCCTATGCGCGTGGGGTCATCTTCGGCCTGTCGCTCAATCACACGAAGGGGCACATCGTGCGCGCGATGATGGAGGCAGTTGCCTATGCCCTGTACGACTCGTATCAGCTGATCAAGAAATCCGGCCTTAAAATCAACTATCCCATCGTGCTGAACGAAGGGGGCGCCGTGAGCAAGCTGTGGCGGCAGATCATCTGCGACGTGTTTAATGCCCCCATTGTGCTGATGAAACGGCGCACCGGCGCACCCTTCGGCGATGCGATTTTGGCGGGCGTCGCTACCGGCGTTTTCAAGGACTACTCCGTGGCGAAGGAGTGGGCTGAGTATATCGATCCCATGGAGCCCAACCCCGAAAACCACGCGCGCTACATGGAATATTTCGCGCTCTACAAGCAGATTTATCATCACGTCAAGGAGGATTTCCGTTCCCTCGCGCGCCTGAGGGATCGTCAATAGGACAACATGGGACACGCACGCATCGACGTTCTGCAACACGCCGCGCGGCAGGGGGGCTATGCCCTGCCGCACATGTTGGGCGGCACCACCGAAATGGTAGTGGCCCAGATCCGGGCGGCGGAAGACTGCGATTCCCCGTTGGCGCTCGGCTTCGCCCCCGAGGTCTTCCCGATGGTGCCGCTGGAACACAGCTTGCCCATGGTCGTGAACGCCGCACAACACGCCCGCGTGCCGGTCGCCACCCAATTGGAACATGGGCGCGATTTCGACACGATCATGCGCGCCATCCGATTGGGCGTATCCTCGGTGATGTTCGACGGCTCCGACCTGCCCTTTGAGGAGAACGTCGCCCAAACGCGCGAAATCGTGCGCGTGGCCCATGCTTTCGGCGTCGCGGTGGAGGGTGAATTGGGCTATGTGGGTGGCTCCGCCGTGCGTACCACAGAGGGAAAGGAGAGCTACTTCACCGAACCGGAGCACGTGGTCGAATTCGTGGCACGCACCGGAGTGGACACCCTGGCCATCTCGTTCGGCAATGTGCACGGCCATTATCGTGGCCGGCCATGCCTGGACCTTGAGCGCGTGCGCCGCATCAGCGAGCTGGTGGACATCCCCCTGGTGATGCACGGAGGTTCCGGGCTGTTCGTGGAGGACTATCGGCGCGTCATCGAGAGCGGCATCTCCAACATTCACTTCTACACTGCCATTGCCAGCGGAGTGTGGCCGCACCTGACCCAAATGGCCGGCGCGGCGCAGGCAACGCCTCTGTACCATGAAATGGTAGGCTGGACGGTGGATCACTTCTACCGTGAAGCGGTGCACGTGATCGATATGCTGGGCAGCGCCGGCCGCGCCAGCACCCTGTAGGAGTTCCCCCGATGCCCCATGTCCGCATCACCGAGGTGCTCATCCCGGCCCGACGAGGGCGTTACGCTGTGCCCAGTTTGCTTGCCGGCAACCTGGAAATGGTGACCGGTTTTCTGGCCGCTGCCGAGGAGACGCGCGCACCCGTGATCCTGGCTTTCAATCGCCACGTCACGCCCGACATCCCCATCGAACTGGGTCTGCCGATGGCCGTCCAGGCGGCGCAAAGGGCCCGCGTGCCGGTTGCCACCTTCCTGGATCACGGGCACAGCCTGGAGGAAGCAGCTGAGGCAATCCGCCTGGG
>JBMFPH010000054.1:0-17132 GCA_049969215.1 Anaerolineae bacterium
ATCCCGGATGGGGTGCACGTGCATCCCCTATTAGTGGAAAAAACACTCCGCTGCAAGGGATTGGGACGTGTCGCGTTTGTCACTGACAGTGTGCTGGGTGCCGGCAGCCCGCCCGGCGTCTATGACGGATTGTATGAAGGAGCTCGGGTGGAAGTGACTCCGGATCGTGGGGTGCGGCGCATTCCCGATGACGCGCTCTCGGGCAGCGCGATGACCCAGCTGCGTTGCTTTCAGCAGGCAGTACGCCGATTCGGCCGCTCCATCCCCGAAGCATCTGTGCTTTGCTCGCGCACACCAGCGCACGTGCTCGGTCTGAACGACCAGGGCGTCCTGGATCGCGGCATGCGGGCCAACATCATCCTGTTGGACTGTGAACTCAACCTCAAGATGACCATCCTGGACGGAGAGATTGCCTATCAAGCGGATGAGCTACAACACTGAGAGGGGAGTCTGAAAATGGAGCGTATGACATCGCCTGAGCGCGTCTGGTGCGTGCTGACGGGAGGATTGCCAGACCGCGTGCCCGTGATGGCACAAAATTTCCAAAACACCGCTTATCTCGCCGGATTCTCCCTGGACGAGTTCTGTCGCAATCCACGGCTGATGGCCGAAGCACAGATTGCCGCCTGGGAGCGCTTTCGCTATGACATCGTGGACGTCGAAAACGGCACGGTGGCGGCAGCCGGCGCGCTGGGATGTGAGGTCGAGTATCCCAAAGATCAACCGCCACGTCTGCTCGGGCCAGCCATCCAGCGACTGGAAGATGTGGATAAACTGGAGCCCATTGACCCGACGCGCGACGGGACGTTGCCGGCCCTGTTGGAGGCGACTCGCCTGATCGCGCAGGCGCTCAAGGGGCGGGCATGCGTGCTGGGCGAGGCGGATCAGGGGCCCTTCAATCTGGCTGCGATGTTGGTGGGTATGGAAAACTTTTTACTGGCAACAGTGGATCCGGAGCAGTGGGATGCGGTGCATCGCCTGCTGGAGTTCACCACCGAACAATGCCGCCGCCTGGCACTCGCCCAGGCGGATGCCGGCGCCGATTTCACCCAGATCGGGGAACCCCTGGCCGGGCCGGATCTCTCATCGCCACGCGTTTATCGGCAATTTGCCTTTCCCTATGAGAAAAGCCTGGTGGAGGAGCTGAAAGCACGCGGCGTTCCCTTGTGTATTCATGTGTGCGGCAACGCCACGCGCATTATGGGCGATCTGGCTGATACCGGGGCTGCGATGCTTCAGACGGATTCCAAAGTGGACATGGCGCGCTGTCGTGAGGTTACCATGGGACGCAGCGTGCTGATCGGGAATGTGGACACGACCCTGATGGCGACCGGCACACCTGAGGAGGTGGAACGCGCGGCACGCCGGGCCATCCAGGTGATGGGCCGCCACGGCTGGTTCATCCTGAGTTCTGGATGCACCATCGGTGCCACCACGCCGGCTGCCAGCACCGAAGCGCTGGTGGCAGCGGCCGAACGATACGGTCGCTATGACGAACACGGATTGGTGGATGAGGGGGAGTCTGAGGACTTTCACGGGTAGGTTCTTTGAAATGGTGATCAGGTGAATGCTTAAACCGAGCCGCGCGCGTGAGCAAACGGCACATCAACCACTCCCTTATGGTCGCGGCTCGGAAGAGAACTGCTCGAGAAGGGATTCTGAAGAGGATGTACCATTCCGCCGCTCTTATACATGAAAATGGGTCTGAAGCCAAATAGCGAAAGGAGATGGGACAAGTGAGCAGCGATGTCGGATTCCGCGCCGGAGCCGCTAAGGTGGACATCACGCCACCGGTGGGATGCTGGCTGGAGGGCATTCCGCGTGACCAGCCATCGAATGCCATCCACGACCCCCTGTATGCACGTGCATTGGTGATTGAACATGGGAAAGAGCGCATCTGTCTGGTGACGTGTGACCTGATCGGCATGACCAACGAGTACGCCCGCGATGTTCGCACGCGTATTGCCGAAGCCATCGACAGCCAGTTCGAGCGCGTGGTGGTCGCATGCAGCCACACCCACTCCGGACCCATGATGCTTGCCCTGTTCGATCCGGTGGAGCGGATAGACCCGCAATATTTGCGAGACCTATCCGAGCGCCTGGTGCATCTGAGTCGACATGCGGCGGAGCAGCTACAGCCAGCCCAGCTGGGAGTGGGCCGAGGTGAGGAGACGACCATCAGCCAGTATCGTCGCTTGTGGACGCGCGATGGGCACATCGTGATGAACTGGGAGGAGTTCCCGGCAGATCAGATCGTGGGTCCTGCCGAGGAGGGAGATCCGGAACTCGGGGTGGTGCGCATCAACGCGCTGAGCGGCGACACGATTGCGGTGATCTTCAACTATGCCTGCCATCCGAACTCACTCCCCGGCGACAATTTCACCATCACGGCTGACTTTCCCGGCTATGCCGCCGATATGATCGAGCGCGCCTTGGGAGGCATCGCGCTCTTCACCAACGGTGCCCAAGGGAGCGTCGATATCGAGGGCTTTGTGGATCGTGACTTCGTCGGGGTGGAACGACGCGGGCGAGCCTTGGGCAACGCTGTCCTGCAGGTCTGTGCAGGCATCCAAGAGATGGAGCGCCAGCCAGTGATCCGCAGTGCCCGCCACACCTTCTTGATGCCCTATCGCAGGGTGGCGCCTGAGTTGATCGCCTGGGCGGAGGAGGTAATGGCCCGCGGCCCCCGTGAGGCAGTGACCCTGCGCGATGGCATCTCCGACGAGATCAAGGCGGAATTCATCTTGAAACACGTGAACCGCCGTGAACCGGGGGCTGAATTTGAGCTGGTGGGCCTTCGCCTGGGCAAAGCGGTTTTCGTCACCATCCCGGGTGAACCGTTCACCGAGATCGGACGGCGGATGAAGGCGCTTGCGCCTGACCTGCAACTTCATGTCATTGCGCTGGCGAACGGCTACCTCGGCTACATCGCGACGGCAAAGGCGAGCGCAGAGGGTGGCTACGCCACCGACGTGGCATCTGGCTCCCCCTTCGTCGAGAACGCCGAGGATTTGATCTGCGAGAATACCGCTATTCTATTGACACGACTGCGGTAAATCTGTTATACTGAGGGCAAAATTTATTCCACGGTGAAAGGAGGTGGTTCGGGCCTGACGAGCGGTGAATTTCGCTGTGGATGTTATTTCGGTCAAGTGAACGTTCACTGTGTGTCCAAAGAAGGAGAGGAGCATGATGAAAGCACAAAAAATGAATCGACGTGAGATGTTGCGTTTGATGGCACTCACCGGTGCCGGGCTGGCAACCGCAGCATACGTCGCGCCGGCAGCCGCCTCACAGTCGGAAACGTTCGAAACCCCCAACGTTGCACCCCCTGCCGCCGAGAAGGTTAGCCTGCGCCTGATGGTGATGGACTATGACGAGAACATGAAGCCGGACACGCAGGCGGTGGTCGATGCCTTCAACGCCAGCCAGGACGAGATTGAGCTGAAGCTGGATGTCGTGAGCTGGGGCCAGGGTCACGATGTACTGGTGACGCAGATCAGCGGCGGACAGCCTCCGGACCTGTGCAACGTGAGCGCGCAGTGGCTAGGTGAATGGGATGCCATCGGCGAGGTGCTTCCACTGGATGATCTTCTGTCCAAGGAATTCTTGGCCAACTTCCAACCCTCCAGTATCAAGGCATTTACCAATAAGAAGGGACAGCTGGTGGGCATGCCCTACTTCCTCGATCCGCGGGCGATGTACTACCGCAAGGATCTCTTCGATGCAAAGGGGTTAAACCCGCCAGAGACATGGGACGACGTGGTCGCAGCGGGCAAGGCGCTGCACAACCCACCCGATATGATCGGTTACGGGCAAACCTTCTCGCTCAAGTCGGATAGCTTGGACTATTGGTGGTATGCCTGGTTCGGCGTCATCGGTGGAGATGGCAATCTGAGCATCTGGAAGGAAGATGGGCGTTCCCGCCTGGCCGAGCCGGAAGCCATTGAAGCCACACAGTGGTGTGTCGATCTGACCCAGAAGTACAAGATCACCAACGAGGATTACACCACCGCAGGTCGTGATGAGGAGCTCCAGCCGCTCTTCTATGCCGGCAAGCTCTCGATGCTGATCACCGGTTCTTGGTTCCCCACCCTGCTGAAGAACAACGCGCCAGACCTGGTCTATGGTCTGACGATGCCACCGGTGAAGACAGCTGGCATGAAACCGGCAACCGGGTTCTGGCCCGACGCGCTGATTATCTTCAAGCAGACCAAATACCCCAAGCATGCCGCCAAGGTTCTGGAGTTCTTGTTCAGCAAAGAGAACCGATTGGCATTCGCCAAGCAGCGCGGCGTCATCCCGGAGCGCATCGACGTGGGCATGGATCCGGAGTATGCCGTCAGCGATGTGGAGAAGTTCTTCGTGAAATCGCTGGAGACGGCGCACAACGTCTATGAGACACCGTGGCCAGAGAACTACTACCAGACGCTCAACCTGGGCTTCGAGATGGAGGTGGCCCGCGCGGTGGCTGGCGAGATCACCGCAGAAGAAGCATGCAAGAGCAGCGCGGCAATGATCGACGAGGCCAATGGCTTCTAGGGAAACCTCGATTCCCGAAGTGTGACCGATTTGTTTCGGAGCGCGGAGACGGGCCCGTCTCCGCGCTCACTGGTCAGGATGCCCAAATGCGGTAGAGAACATAGGAGATGCAATGACGGTTACAGCAGAAGTGGTAACATCAGGTTCCGAGGTGTCCTCTCGCGAGAATATCTGGCGAAGCATCGTGCGCGAGATGCGCGAGAATCACTTTCCTTATCTTCTCCTCATTCCCAGCATTCTGTGTTTTGCTGCCCTGGTCATCTATCCGTTGTTCAACACCATAATCGGGGCCTTCTCCAAGACGGACACGGTAGGACGTGCGGTGGAATTTGGGACACTGATCAATTTCAGCGACCTCATTCGCGACAAACATATCCTGAACGTTACAATACAAACGGTCATTTTCGTCTTTGGCTCGGTGGCGCTCACGGTGGTGCTCTCGCTTCCCCTGGCGCTCATCCTCAACCAGAGGTTTCCGGGAGCGGCGTTGGCGCGCGCTCTTCTGTTGATGCCGTGGGCTGCACCGCTCGCCATATCTGCCATGACATGGCGCTGGATCTTCCACGACCAGTTAGGGGCGCTCAATTATGTGTTGAACACGCTGAACATCACCCAAGCGCGCACTGCATGGCTCAGCGATCCCGTGTTAGCGTTCATCTGCGTCATATTCGTGGAGGTATGGTCTTCCATTCCCTTCATGACGATCATGTTTCTGGCAGGACTGCAATCCATTCCACCCCATATTTATGACGCCGCCAAAATGGACGGCGCGAACGCCTGGCACGAGTTCTGGGATATGACCCTTCCGCAGCTGAAGCGCATTACCACCATTGTGACACTCCTGTCGATCATCTGGGCGTTTCGCTCGTTTAACGTGATCTGGCCGATGACGCAGGGCAATCCCTTCTTCCGCACCGATAACTCGGTCACCTATCTGTATAAGCTAGCCTTCAGGTCGCTGAGCTTCGGCGAAGGGTACGCCCTGGCGTTCGCCACCTTTGTGTTCCTGCTCATCTTCAGCGTGGTATACACCCGGGTGCTGCGCAGCGAGGAGGGATGACCCATGCAACGCATCCAATGGTTCAAATGGTTGTCCCTGGTGCTCTACGGCATTCCGATGCTGTTCGTATTGGTCTTTCCCTTCATTGTGATGGTCTCCACCTCGTTCAAGACCCTGGAAGAGGTCAGCCAGATACCGCCGACGTTCATTCCGCGCAATTTCACCCTTGAGAACTATCGCGAGGTATGGAACATCATCCCACTGGCAGCCCATTTTCGGAACAGTTTCTTGCTGGGTGTGGGCGAGACGTTTCTGATTATGGTGCTGGGTGTACCGGCAGCGTATGCCCTGGCGCGTTTCCGCTTCGCGGGACGTCAGCCCTACCTGATCTTCCTGTTGGTAACCCAGATGTTCCCGGCAATTGTGGTGGTGTTGGGAGTGTTCCGCGTGGTGGTCACACTGGGGCTGCTCAATAATATAGCTGTGGTGGCGGTGACGGCGGCGTCCTTCAGCTTAGCTTTCTGCATCTGGCTGCTGGTGGGCTATTTCTCGGCGATACCACCGGAGATCGAGGAAGCAGCCATGATGGACGGCAACTCCCGGCTGGGCGCTATGATCAAGATGACACTTCCGCTATCGTGGCCAGGGTTGGTTGCGGTGGGTGTGTTTGCCTTTATGGACGGCTGGAATGAATTCTTGTTCTCGCTCACCTTTATCAGCAACGACGAGATGATGCCGCTCACGGTAGGGCTGTTCCGTTTTATCTCGCGTTTCCAGATTCAGTGGCACCACCTGATGACTGGCTCGTTGCTGGCAACCGTCGTGGCGGTGGCACTCTTTATGACGGTGCAGGACAAGCTCACACGGGGCATGTTGGCAATCTCCGAAAAGTAATGCAGGAGGGATCACGCAGCTTATGAGTGTTGTCGTGTGTAAAGATTTAGTCAAGCGTTTTGGCGCGACGGTCGCGGTCGACCATGTCAATGTGGAGATCCAGGACGGCGAGTTTATGGTGTTCGTCGGCCCTTCTGGCTGCGGCAAGACCACCACATTGCGCATGATCGGTGGCCTGGAGACGGTCACTTCGGGCGATATCTTCATTGATGGCGTGCGGGTGAACAATCTGGCGCCACGTCACCGCGACATCGCGATGGTATTTCAAAATTATGCCCTATACCCACACTACAAGGTTTTTGACAATATTGCCTATCCGCTGCGCTTGCGCAAGCGACCTAAAGCGGAAATCGAGGAACGTGTCAACACCGTTGCGCGCATGTTGGGCGTACAACACTTATTAGACCGCTGGCCGCGCCAGCTATCCGGCGGCGAGAGGCAGCGCGTCGCTTTGGGGCGCGCCATCGTGCGCAATCCGAAGCTCTACCTGATGGATGAACCGCTCAGCAATCTGGATGCGAAGCTGCGCGTGCAGATGCGCCGTGAGATCATCCACTTACAGCGCAATTTGGGCACCACGACCATCTACGTGACCCACGATCAGGTCGAAGCGATGACCATGGGCGATCGCATTATGGTGATGCGCGCGGGTAAAGTGCAGCAGATCGGGGCACCCGAGGTGTTGTATAACCACCCGGCCAACCTGTTCGTCGCGCAGTTCATCGGAAGCCCGGCGATGAATGCCTTCAAGGGGCGCCTGGAGACGGATGATGGGAAGATCGTGGTCGCTACGGAGTTTGGTCGTTTCCCGGTCGGCGATCCGCTGGTGGCGCGTTTGAAGCCGGACAGGTCGCCGACGTTGGGCGCTCGCGAAGTCATCTGCGGGGTACGTTCCGAGGACATCACATTGGACGATGCCCCGGTCACACCGGCAAGCCCACAGGCACAGGTCGACCTGGTGGAAGGGCTGGGTGCCGACGCCTACGTCAGCCTCACGATCGGGAGTACCACGCTCATCGCGAGAACCCCGGCCGATTGCCCACCCGCCGAAGATCAGATGGTCACCATCCATCTCAATCCCAACAAGCTCCATTTGTTCGACCCAATTACCGAGGAAACCCTGCTGGCACTTCCATAAAGGGCGAGAGGCGCCTATGCGTTCAACGTGGATTGGCATGAAAGCTCTGGATATCGATACGCCGGCCTTGTGTCTGGATATTGAAGCAGTGGAAGCGAATGTCACGCGCATGGCCGAATTTGCCCGCCAGGCCGGGGTGCACCTGCGTCCCCATGCCAAGACGCACAAGTGCCCTATGCTGGCCCACATGCAGCTGGCGGCAGGTGCCATCGGGATCACATGTGCCAAGCTGAGCGAGGCAGAGGTCTTGGTGGCCGCCGGAATCCGCGATATCCTGATCGCCAATCAGGTGATCGGAAGCGCTAAGATTGCGCGCTTAGTCAATCTGGCAGCTCACAGCGAGGTCATCGTGGCGGTGGATGATCCGGAGAATGTCGCCGAACTGGACGCCGCGGCTCAGGCAAAAGGGGTTCGGTTGCGCGTAGTGATCGAGATCGACATCGGCATGCAACGGTGCGGGGTTACGCCGGGCCAACCGGTGCTCGAGCTGGCACGGCAAATTACCAGGTCGCCCGGGTTGCGCTTCGAGGGGGTGATGGGCTACGAAGGGCACGTTATCTTCACGCCCGACCCGGAAGAACGCAAGGTAAAGACAGAGGCCAGCCTCCAGCTAATGATGGACAGCGTTGAACTGCTCAGAAAAGCGGGTTTTCCGGTGAAGATTGTGAGCGGTGGTGGCACCGGCACCTACTTTATCACCGGCAGATATCCTGGCGTCACCGAGCTTCAAGTGGGCTCCTACATCACCATGGACAGCCAGTACCGTGAGGTCGTTGGCATTGACTTTGCCTATGCGCTCACCGTGCTGGCGACCGTGATCCGCGTCCATGGGGACAAGCGTGCCATTGTGGACGCCGGCATGAAAACCATGACGCGCGACTTCGGCATGCCACTCGTCCTGGAGCCGCCGGGCTGGAAGGTGACTGCACTGGCCGAAGAACATGGCTTCCTGGAGCGCCTGGACGGCCCACCGCTCAAGCGCGGCGACAAGGTGAAAATCGTGCCGAATCACGGTTGTACCACCATCAATTTACACGACCACTATTATGTCATCCGACGAGGTATCCTGGAGGCCATCTGGCCCATTGCTGCCCGCGGCAAAATATATTGAAGGATGGGGAGGAACATTATGCAGCGACGTTTCGAGAACAAACGCGTCTTGATCACCGGGGGAAGTCTGGGCATCGGCAAGGCGACCGCAGAGCGCTTTGCCTCTGAAGGGGCGCGCGTGCTTATCACCGCCCGCCGCGCGGAACCTTTGGAAGCGACTGCCCGCGAGATCCGAGAGAAGTACGGTGGCGAGGTGTTGACGTTCCAGATGGACGTCTCCAAGAAAGCGGATGTGGACCGTATGATGGCTTTCGTGATGGAAAAGTGGGGTGGCGTCGATATTTTGATCAACAACGCCGGCATCGCCTACACGGAGCCCTTCCTGGAGATCACCGAGGAACGCTGGGACGAGGTCATCAACATCAATCTCAAAGGGCAGTTTTTGGTCGGTCAGGCGGTGGCACGCGAGATGGCCAAAGCGCGCTCGGGGGTCATCGTTAACATGGGAGCGACCAACGGGCTGGTTGGCGAGCTGGGTTACGCCCATTACAATGCCAGCAAAGGCGGCATCACTCTGTTGACCAAGTCCATGGCGCTGGACCTGGCGCCTTACGGCATCCGGGTCAACTGTGTCGCGCCCGGCTACATCGTCACGCCGCTTTCCTCAGGCATGGATTCGGAGGATTTTGTAAAAGAATATATTGAAAAGTACATTCCCCTGGGACGCACAGGCAACCCAGAGGAGGTGGCGGCAGTCTATGCCTTCCTCGCCAGTGACGATGCCTCCTTCATCACCGGGGAGGTGATTGTGGTGGACGGTGGACAGCTTGCCTTCTAGTGCATCGCGCTCCCCGGTGGATGCGAACCGTCATCTTATCTGGCCAGCTTTCGGCCAGCTTTGGCGCGGGTGGGAGGCTTATGAGCGAGCTAGCGAGCGATCCGAGAGACGGGCTACAACAGATTGCCCCTGGCGTCTACGTTCACACAGGTTATGAGGGTGCGAATGTAGGCTGCATTCTCACCGATGTGGGCGCCATCGTCGTGGACACCCCGTTGATCCCAGAAGAGGGAAAGGCGTGGGCTGCCGAAGTCCTGCGTCTGGCTAAGCGGGTGCTCTATGTGTTCAATACCGATCACCACCGCGCCCATATTATGGGCAACCAGTACTTCGATGCACCGGTGATCGCCCATGAGCTGGCCTGGAAGGAGATGTCCAGCTATCGCGATGCCTTCATTGAACGCACCAAGAATCTTTTCAAGCGCCAGCCGGAGATCGCCGCACAGTTTGACGAAGTGGTGATCAAGAAGCCCGAGCTCACGTTCACCGGACGGCTTATCATCAAAAAGGGTGGGCGCGAGGTGCATTTTATCTATCTGGGCGGTCACACACCGGCAACGTGTGGGGTCTGGTTGCCCAAAGAAAAGGTTCTCTTCACCGGCGACGTCGTGGTGGTGGGAGAACATCCTTCCCTGGGACAGAGCAACAGCAAGGAGTGGCTGGACACGTTGGCGCGGTTGCGTCGGATGTCGCTGAACGTCATCGTGCCGGGCCATGGCCCCCTGTGTGACGTCGAGGCGACGCAGCATATCTCGGAGTACATCCGCTTGATGCGCATGAAGGTGCGCAATCAGATCAAAGCGGGGCACAGCAAATCCGAAGCGGCCACTGTGGTCAGCCAGATGATCGATTACTTCCCCTACCGCCCCGGGGACAGGTCCTTTGTGGAAAAGCGCATCCGGGCAGGTGTCAACCGAATCTATGATGAGATAAAGGCGACCTATGATGAGGAAAAGGGGGGTGCCGGTGAAGAGGATACTCAGCCCTAAGGGGTGGTGGTGAGACCATGCAGCCATACCTGGACCTGCTCCGCTATGTCCTCGCGTGTGGAAAGCGCAAGGCGGACCGCACAGGAGTGGGCACGTTGAGCATCTTCGGTGCGCAGCTGCGCTTCGACCTGGCGGCCGGTTTTCCCCTGGTGACCACCAAGCAGATGTTCTGGCGGGGCATTGTCTATGAGCTGCTGTGGTTTCTGCGCGGAGACACGAACATTCGCTGGCTGAATGAGCACGGCGTGCACATCTGGGATGAATGGGCGGATGCGGATGGCAATCTGGGCCCGGTGTACGGCTATCAATGGCGCGCATGGCCGACGCCCGATGGGCAGCACATCGACCAGATTAGCTGGGTAGTCGAGGAGATCAAGCGCAATCCGGATTCGCGCCGCCTGGTGGTCAGCGCCTGGAACGTGGCCGACCTGGAGCGCATGGCGTTGCAGCCATGCCACGTGTTATTCCAATTCTATGTGGCCGAGGGTCGCCTCTCGTGTCAGCTGTATCAGCGCAGCGCGGATTTGTTCTTGGGGGTGCCTTTCAACATCGCCTCCTATGCCCTGTTGACGCTAATGGTGGCACACGTGACCGGCCTGCAGCCGGGTGAGTTCATCCATGTCCTGGGGGATGCCCACATCTATCTGAACCACCTAGACCAAGTGCAGCTCCAACTGAGCCGCACACCCTATCCCTTGCCGCGCGTGGAACTAAATCCCGCCGTGTCTTCCCTTTTTGATTTCCAATACGAAGACATTCAGCTATTGGACTATCGCTGCCATCCCCCCATCAAGGCGCCGGTGGCGGTTTAATCCATCTGCGCTTAAGTGTGCCCTGTCTTATCCCATCAGTTCCAGCGCCAGCCGCCGCTTGAGAGCGCCCAAGCGGGTTGCGGCACGCTGCTCCAGGCTGACGCCGAAGATCTCGATCACACTGTCGAGGCCATAGCCGACTAGGAACATGCTGAAGGGGGCCACCTTGTCCGCACCAGTAGTGAACGCCAGCGCAAAGAAGCCCATCAGAGCCATCAGCAGCTTGAACAGGATGTAGCCAAATCGCGCGTTGATCCACAGCATGGCATCCTCCAGCGCGATGATGGGCGGGCGTCCGCCTTGCAGCTGCACCTGCTTGGTGGTGCTGATGCCGATGTGGACGAGAACCCCGATCAACACCGCAACCCAACCCACCAGCAGTGTGCCAAGGCGCGTCGGCTGTAAGGGCCAATCCGACAGCGGCAGGTGACACGCTGCCACGATCAAGCCGGAAGCTGCCACAAAGGCCAGCGCCACACCGATCGCGGTGAGATAGCGATGCATCGGGTTGTGGGAATAGCGGTAAATCAACCCCATCTCGACGTTCACCAGCCCTCCTGTAAGCACTCGGGGTGCCCAGGCCAGATAGTTGAGCACCTTGACGCGCTCCTCAAAGTCGGGCAGCTCGTCCGCAAAGACATCGTGGAACGGAATGTAATAGCCTGGACGCGCCAACCTGAGCCATTCGTTGACGCGCTCCGGGATGGTGATCAGGCCAACCTGAAACACGATCTTGCGGCATAGCGCTTCCAATACACCCAGCTGACGCAGATATTCTTGCACGCTGAGCGCGGCGTAGGGGTCGTGTACCAAGGGGAGGGCTTCGACCTGCGTCCAGAGGCTGATTACACGGCGCACCGGTTCGGCGCCGGGGATCGCATGCAACAGGTTATTGACCTCATCCCGGATGCGTTCGATGGCGCCGGCAAGTTCAGTAGGGGTGATGTCGCCGTTACGCGCACCGGAGATAATGGTGCGCAAATCTTGCACGCGGTCACGTGCCTCACGCAGACGTTGATTACGCTCGCCCCATTCCCCTTGTTCCTCGCCCTGTGGACCGCCTGGTGGTGCCATCTGCGTGTTGATAGAAGACCTGGTACCGGGTCGCTGGGGTGCGCTTGTCTCAGTTGGGGATGTCGTACTGGTTATCATCGCTACCCTATCCTCTCTGTGCACAAGCTCAAGCTGGTCTCTTGGGTGCGGAGATGGCTATCTCGAACCAACCAGAACGGAACGTCTAATGCACTTGACGTAATATCATATATCAGGCAATGCGTGAGTGCAAATTGGTGAAACCGAGAGGCGTAACTGCAAAAAGAAACCCGACCGCCCACGGTCGGGCAAGGCAGAGTGGAGCACGTTTTTCAATACCCTCTCCTTCTTAACGTTTGTACAAACCCAAGCAGCAGGTTATAATGGCGGCATACAGCCGAGCTTCCACATGAGGAGATTAGAGCAGCCATGTATCGACTCAGCGACCACGTCTGCAGCATCCAGGAATCCGCCACGATGGCTATCAGCGCCCGCGCCGCTGCTATGAAGCGCGCCGGGGAAGATGTCATCGCGATGGCAGCCGGGGAACCCGACTTTGCCACACCCGCACATATCGCGGCAGCCGCTAAGGAAGCCATCGACGCCGGGTTCACCCGTTATACCCCCGCCGCCGGCACTCCCGAGCTGCGCGCCGCATGGGCGCAGCACATCGGCCAGCAACGTGGGGTGACCTACCGGCCGGATCAGATCATCATCACCGCCGGCGGCAAGCAAGCGGTCTGGAACATCATCTACGCCCTGGTCAATCCCGGTGACGAGGTGATTATCCCGGCACCGTATTGGGTGAGCTACCCAGAACAGGTGCGTTCTGTGGGAGGTGTGCCGGTCATCATCGAGACGACCCCAGAACAGGAGTTCAAGGTCACCCCAGACATGCTGCGCAGCGCCATCACCGAGCGCACGCGCCTTTTCATCCTGAATTCGCCTTCCAACCCTACCGGCGCAGTGTACACACGCGACGAGCTGATGGGACTGGCCGAGGTGCTGGTGGAGAAACAAGTGCCCGTCCTGTCCGATGAGGTCTATGACGCGTTGGTCTATGACGTTCCCTTCACCAGCATCGCCTCGTTGGGCGAGGACATCTATCCGCTGACCATCATCGTGGCCGCTATGTCCAAGACCTATGCCATGACCGGCTGGCGTATTGGCTGTGCCGTCGGGCCGGCCGAAATCATCGCCGCTGCAGCGCGTATTCAGAGCCACTCCACCAGCAACCCCAACTCGGTGGCGCAATACGCCTCCCTGATCGCATTGCAGGGCGACCAGAGCACGGTGGAGGCAATGCGTCAGGAATTTGATCGCCGCCGCCGCTACATGGTCGAACGCCTACAGGCGATGCCGTTTATCACCTGCACGCGGCCGCAAGGCGCTTTCTATGCGTTCCCGCGCGTCGCAGAAACCTTTGGGCGCACCTATCAGGGCGAAAGAATTGAAGGTTCGATGAGCTTTTGCCGCCTGTTGCTGGAGCACGAGAAGGTGGCGGCTGTGCCCGGATGCGAGTTCGGCGCGGATGCGTATATGCGCCTCTCGTATGCTACCAGCATGGAGAACATCAAAAAGGCACTCGATCGCATCGAACGTTTCCTGAATCAGATCGATTGAACGAACGCGATGGCTCCCGAACATCCCGACCTGGTGATCCGCAACGGATTGCTGGCCACGGCAGGCGAGACATTTCATTCCGACCTGCTCATCCGGGCGGGCAAGATCAGCGCAGTCGGCCAGGGGATCAACGTGGATGGTGCCGTTGAGATCGATGCGCGCGGTCTGCTGGTCATGCCAGGTGGCATCGACTCGCACGTGCACTTGCAATACCCCCAAGGGCCACACCGGGTCATCTCCAGCGACGACTGGTTGACCGGTACGGTGGCAGCCGCTCATGGCGGCACCACCACTGTCATCGACTTCGTGGAAGCGCTGCCCGATCAAACATGGATGCAGGCGTTTGAAGCGCGCCTGGCCGAGGCAGCTCCACAGGCAGTGATCGACTATGGCTTCCACATGGCCTTTAACCGGGTGGATAACCGCAGCTTGCGCGAGGTGAAATCCATCATCGAGGCGGGTATCTCCAGTTTCAAGATTTACATGGCCTATGAGGGCATCCGGCTCGAGGACGAGGGCATCTTGCGCGCACTGGAGCAGCTCAAGACACATGGCGGGCTGCCGCTGGTACATGCCGAGAATCACGCGTTGATCCGCTACCTGACACGCGTGCACCACGCGGCGGGTCGTACGGAAGTGCGCTGGCATCCGCATGTGCATCCGGCTGCCGGCGAGGCGGAGGCCACCTATCGTATCTTGACATTTGCTGCTCAGATGGAAATTCCCGTGCACATCGCCCATGTCAGCGTGGCGCAAGTGGTCGAGGTGCTGCAAGAATTTCGGGCTCGCGGTCAGCCGGTCAGCGGCGAGGTGTGTCCGCAACACTTGTTGCTCACCGAGACGCTGTACGATCAGCCGGACGATCTGGCAATGCGCTACGTGATGGCGCCGCCATTGCGCAGCACAGCGGACAACGCGGCCCTGTGGCAAGCTTTACAGGAGGGCCTGCTCGACTGCGTTGTGACCGACCATTGCCCCTTTACTCTGGCACAGAAGCGAGGGGCGCGGCGGACACCCGAGTTTCGGCAGATGCCCGACGGCAGCGTGCAGGCTATGGAGCCCGAGTCGCCATGGGCGGAGCGCACGCCCTCCTTCGATCAAGTGCCCGGCGGCGCACCGGGCATCGAGACGCGCCTGCCCCTGCTGTATCATTTCGGAGTGCGTACAGGGCGCCTATCGCTTCCCCAATTCGTAGAGCGCACCAGCACAGCCGTGGCGCGTCTCTTTGGCCTCTATCCGCGCAAGGGCTCGTTGATGCCCGGTGCTGATGCGGATCTGGTGCTGTTCGACCCGGAGCGTTCGGTCACATTGTCGGCGACGACGTTGCATCAGAATTGCGACTATACTCCCTTTGAGGGCTGGACGGTGACCGGGTGGCCTCGCATGGTGCTGAGCCGCGGTGAGGTCATCGTGCGCGATGGTCAGTTTATCGGTCGCCCCGGGAGGGGAGAGTATCTCAAGCGGGCGCTGTATGCGTTTGCGGCGCGTTGCTGACCGCATGGGCGATGAGTTTCCACGCAGGCACAAAGGAGAGCCATCGCATGGAGCTGGCAGAGTTTATCAAAGTGGCACGTGGTGACACACCTGCCGATCTGGTGCTCAAAAACGCGCGCGTGGTGAATGTGTTCACCGGCCAGATCCAGGAATGCCATATTGCCATCTTGGAGACGCGCATTGTGGGGCTGGGCGACTATCGTGGCCACGAGGAGATCGACCTTGGAGGACATTATGTGTGTCCCGGTTTCATTGATGCCCACGTCCATATCGAGAGCGCCATGGTGCCCCCCAACGAGTACGCACGCATGGTGGTGCCGCACGGCACGACAACCGTGGTGGCTGATCCCCACGAGATCGCCAATGTGTTGGGATTGGAAGGTATTCGCTACATGCTGGATATGGCCAAGTACAACCCGCTCAGCGTGTACATTATGGCGCCCTCGTGTGTGCCTTCCACCGATAAGGAAACCACCGGTGCTGCCCTCTACTGGTACGACCTGCAAACCTTGTTGCACGAGGAGTACGTGCTGGGGCTGGGTGAGATGATGAACTATCACGGCGTGATCAACGGTCAGCCGGAAGTGCTCGATCGCCTGCGCGCCTTTCAAGGACGCATCAAGGACGGCCATGCCCCAGGGTTGCAGGGCAAAGGGCTGATGGCCTACGCTGCCGCCAACATCGGCTCCGACCACGAGTGTATCACACCGGAAGAAGCTTTGCGTAAGCTGGAGTTGGGAATGTTCATCTTCTTGCGCGAAGCCACCACGGCGCGCAACCTGCGCGATCTGCTCCCCATCGTCAACGAGCACACCAGCCGGCGCCTGTGCTTCTGCTCAGATGATCGAGTACCTGCTGATCTCATGGACGAAGGACACATTGACCATATGATCCGGATGGCGATCGATGGCGGAGTGGACCCGGTCACGGCGATTCGCATGGCCACGTTGAACCCCAGTGAATACTTTCAGCTGCACGACCGCGGGGCTGTGGCGCCGGCACGTCGCGCCGATTTGGTGGTGTTTTCCGATCTGAAGGCACCGCATGCCGAGATGGTCTTCCGCAACGGCAAGCTGGTAGCGCGCGATGGTCAGGTGATTCCGTGGGTGCGCCCCAAGCCCCGCCCTGTGTTGCGCAGCTCGATCAACATCAATTGGGCCAAGACCAACCTGCGTGTGCCCGCTAACGGACGGCATGTGCGCGTGTTGGGCATCATTCCGGGGCAGATTGTCACCGAGCACCTCATCGAGGAAATGCCCAACCACGACGGTGAGATCATCTCCGATGTGGAGCGTGATATCCTGAAACTGGCGGTGATCGAACGGCACCTCGCGACCGGCCGGGTTGGGCTGGGTTTTGTCAAGGGACTGGGACTGCGCGAAGGAGCGGTGGCCAGCAGTGTGGCCCACGACCATCACAACATCGTTGTGACAGGTGTGGACGATGTCAGCATGATGACCGCCATTCAGGCAACCGTCGCCACCCAGGGAGGGCTCACCGTTGCTTCCGGCAATACCGTGCTGGCGCAGCTGCCCCTGCCGATTGCCGGTCTGATGAGCGATCAACCCTTTGAGACGGTGCGCCGCCAGATGGACGAGGTGACTGATGCGGCACGCAAGCTCGGCTGCCGTCTGCACGATCCATTTATGACGCTCAGCTTCCTGGCATTGCCCGTCATCCCGGCGCTCAAGTTGACCGACCATGGTTTAGTGGACGTGGA
>JBMFPH010000055.1:0-16951 GCA_049969215.1 Anaerolineae bacterium
TAGCGGAACAGCCGGACCGGGGTCTGAGCCTCCTTTTGTATCCGAGTGGAGAGAGCTTCCCCTGAGAACTGAAAAGCTCCGTGGATAACCTTGACGGTACACTCGTCATTGTCTGCGGTAGGTTCCCTTGCTGAGACCACCGGCACGCTGGCACGGGCAGGCATCAGTGTCAACCCGGTTACTGCTTACTATCACGACCACCTTTTGTCCCGTGAGAGAGCCGATAGCGGGCAATTGATGAACTGAGGAGACTCAGTCAGTCCCAGTGAGTCAGGATGTGCCGACTGATATCCCGCCTCAGCCGCGATAAATGTGCTGATCTCAGCAACATTCTCTGCGCACATAACAGTGAAAACCCACCCACAAAATGTTTCCTATACCCCCGTTCAGCCGGACGTTGTCTGTGGGTTTGCCACCGATGCATTCATCCGGCCACAGGCACATAGAGAGCAGCCCATCTCAGCCAGTCTTCCATGGTGTAAAACCCGTCCAGGCCAAGCCGCGCACCGAGCGCAGCGAGGGGTGGCAGGTTTAGTCCTGCTTGGGATAGGATCTCTGGGCGCTGGAAAAGGGCACGTGGCGTTCCCTGGAAGATGATCCGTCCTTGTGCCATCACCGCCACCACATGGGCATAATCGGCCACCAGCTGCATGTCGTGGGTGATACAGAAAATGGTGGTATCTGCCCGCTGTAATGCCTGCAGGACGGACATCACCTCCTGGGCGCTCTGGTAATCCTGACCGAAAGTCGGTTCATCCAGGATGAGGATGGGCTGTTCCATGGCCACCATCGTGGCGATGCTCAGCCGTCTTTTCTGCCCCTGGCTAAGCGAAAACGGGTTGAAGTCCGCATAATCGCACAATCCGAACCGCTCCAGCAAGTCCTCAATCCGACGTCTTTGTTCCTCTGCATCCAGGTTAGGGTCAAGTGAATAAGCCAGCTCATCACGCACCCGTTCGGTTATGAACTGGTGTTCTGGGTTCTGGAAGACATAGCCCACCTGCTGGACGACCCGTAAGCGGTTGCGCGGTGTGACCGCCTGTCCCAAGATAGTGATCTGCCCCTTCTGGGCCGGCAAAAGGCCCACCAGAATTTTGGCGAGGGTGGTCTTTCCTGAGCCGTTCGCGCCCACCAGCGCGAAGAAGCTGCCCCGCGGCACATCCAGATGGACATCTTGAAGCGCCACGGTGCCGTCTGGATAGGCAAAGTGCACCCCTGCGATGGAAATGGCCGCCTCGGAGCTGGCTGGTGTGGAGCGGTTGGGAACATCTGGGACGATCCCGGAACGCGAGAGGACATCCGGACGTGGCAGCGATGGGTGCAGCGCTCGGATGGCTTGCTCCATTTCGTCAACGGTCAGGGGGCAATCTTTCAGTGGCCAACCGATCGACTTGAGCGCTTTTGCTAGGTGGCATGGGCTTGGCAGCCAGATGCCCTCGTCTTGTAAGCGGGCATCGTCGAGCGCGTAGATCGCACGTGGGGTGCCGGCGGCGATGATGCGACCTTCCCGGCCCAATACCACGACACGGTCCACCAGAGGCAGCACGGCGTCCACCCGATGCTCGATCAACAAGACGGTTGTCTGGGTGGTGCGACGCAAATCTTCCAGGGCTTGATAGAAGGAGCGCGTGGCTGCTGGGTCGAGATTGGCTGTCGGTTCGTCCAGGATCAGCACCGAGGGCTGCATAGCCAGCACAGAGGCCAACGCCAGGCGCTGCTTCTGGCCACCTGAGAGAGTCTCGACCCACGCCCGGGCCTTCTCGGCCAACCCAACCTGCCTCAGCGCTTCTATGACGCGCGTCCGCATTATCGCTTCGGGGATGGCAAGGTTCTCCAGGCCAAAAGCGACCTCTTCCTCCACGCGTGGCATGACCAGCTGGGTCTCGGGGTCTTGGAAGACGATGCCCACCTGTTGACGCAGCTGCCCGGCGGGCGTACGCCTCGTCATATGGCGTCCGATCCAGATTTCTCCGCTGAAGTCGCCTGGGATTTCGTCCGGGATCAAGCCGTTGAGACATAAAGCGAACGTGCTTTTGCCGCACCCACTCGGACCGAGCAGGAGCACCATCTCGCCGGGTTGGACCGCCATGTCGATCCCGTTGAGCACAGCTGTGGGCGAATCGGCATAACGAAAGTGCAATGCGTTGACCCGGATACCGTATCCTTTCATTGTGGTGCTCCTGCCAAGCTTTCAGCCACGCCGCCCAAGAATCTGCGCAATAGGCCGAGCTCGCCCAAAGCGAGTAGAATAAGCCCACACGCTGCTAGGGAAGCCACTGTGAACGCATAATCCGAGGCTTTCATATGCGTGCGGATATAATGGGTGCGCTTCGGTGATGCTCCGAAAGCGCGCGCATCCATCGCGATGGCCAGGCGTTCTGCCTGACGGATGCCGCTCACCAGGAGTGGCATGCCAGAACGGATGACGCGCCGAAGCCCGCTCTCACGGCGGCTCAAATGGGCCGCACGCACCTGTTGCGCTGCTTGAATGTGACCCCATTCTCGCTGCAAGATGGGCAAGAAACGGTAGGCCGCTAACACAGCGTAAGCCAGGCGATATGGCATGCGAGCCTGTTGCATGAGGCTAGCCACCAGCTGGCTGGGATCCGTTGTCCACATGTACAAGATGGAATAGGAGGCAACGCACAAAATGCGTAATCCGATACTGCTTCCGATATGAAGCCCTTCGCGCCAGATATGAATGGGGCCCAGCGCCACGATGAGGTGTTCGCGCGGACCACCGTAGAAAAGGGTGTTGAAGATGGCCAGGCCCAAGGTCGCTGCCAGGATCGGGCTCAGGCGGCGCATGAGAGTGAGCGGAGAGATGTGCGCAAAAATCCACCCCATCAGACATGAGAAGATGAGAAAGGTGAGCGGCACCGCCACATCCAGGTAAAGGGTCGAGATGAGGATGAAGCACGAGAAGACCAGCAGCTTCGCCACTGGATTGAGGCGGTGCAGGGGTGTGTCCCGCTCTTGATACAGGTATACGCTCACCTCTCTTAAGGTCTCGAACGGGTGATGGCCAGGCCGCGCAGTACTCCGGTGCGTGCCAGCCCATCACCGAGCACCTTGCCCAGCCATCCAGCGAGCACGATGGCGCTCGGGATGCGCACTAGGAAAAGCCCCAGCTGCACGATGGGCTCTAACGCGGCATAGCTCAGCAGGAAATATTCATACACATAGGCAAACACGCCCGAGAGGACTGCTGCACCCATCAAGACCGGCAGGCGATAATCACGCCAACCGCGTAGGGCAAAGACGACCTCTGCGCCGGCGCCTTGCGCCAGTCCAGCCCACACGGCAGCGATGCCAAACGGGCTGCCCGCCAAGAGCTCGGTGAAGGCAGCCAGAAAAGAGGCCACCAGTGCCGCACCTGGACGTCGTATAATGTAGGGCACTAGGATACCTGTCAGATAGTAGAACCCCAGGAGAAGCATAATGCCCACCTGCCCCAGAACCGGCACCAAGGCGAGATAGAGCACACCGTATGCCATAAAGATCAACCCGAGCGCGACGGAAATGACCGCCATCACGATGATCTCGCGCGTAGTCCAGCGCGCCAATCCGAGGTCCAACCGTTCTTGAGCCATGTTACTTCACCTCCTCTTCTTCAAAAGTGCGAACCAATGCATCGGCAATTTCCGAAGCCAGTGCAACCATTTTCTCATCCACATATCGCAGATCATCCTCCGGCGTCTTGTACACCGGACAGGGCCAAAAGAGGATCTCAGAGGCAGGTATCCCTGCCTGGATGAAAGAATAGTGATCCGAACCGGCCAGAGCGCCGAGGAATTCGATGGTACGAAAACGCTCGCGCAGTTGTAGCTGATTCACCACCCGCTCAGCGCGCTCACGCATGCTCTGCGGCCAGGCCAGAAAATAGAATTGATCCCCGGAGGCAACTGTATCCAGGTTGATCCCTGCCAGGATGTGGTGCATCCAACCCTGCGCGCGCGCCTCCTGGAGGAAAAAGCGGGATCCTAGGTAGTGCCATTCGGTGGCATCGCATGCCAGGAAGCGATAGCTCAACCGCCGATCGGGTACTGCCATCAACTTGCACATGACTTCGTAGAGTGCCTGCACCCCGCCCGCGTTGTTATTCGCACCTGGTGTTCCATACGCGGTGTCGAGATGGGCACACAACACCACGGTACGTTGCGTTTTGCCGGGCAATGTGGCGATCACGTTATGACCCACGAAGTGCTCGTCATAGTGTCCGCGCGCGCGAAAGTGCACATAGATGCGCTCTCCAGCGTTCAACCAATCCTGAAAGCGCTGATGATCAGCTTGAGATAGGATCGCCATAGGGAAGGGATAGAACGGCTCCGGATTGGCGAGTGGGATCGCCGGAGCGAACCATCCTCCCAGCCCGATGTGGGCGATCAGATAAGCCGCCGGCCGGTTGTCCTTGGTCACGATGGCATAACGTGGCCAGTCCAGGAAGCCAGGCACGATGCCGGCCTGGCCGGCCGGTCGCAATTCCCCTTCCCATCCTTCGGGTGGGGTGGAACCAGAATATTCCATTAAAGCGACGGATGCATGACCCACCTCGGGTTGAAGGATTTCCAGCGTGGGGGGCTCATCCACTTCCCAACCCACGAAGGGAAACCTCTGTGTTTCCACTTGCAACCCCAATTGGGCGAACTTCTCTGCCAGGTACTGAGCCGCTTGAGCGGCGCCACTGCGGCCGGCCCAACGCGGGCCGATTTGTTCAACCAGATAACGCACAATCTCCATTTCTGAACCCTCTTCATTAATGAGAAAGCCGCCCGACCTGGTCAGGTGGGCGGCTCATACGCCGAATTCCTATGTTCCCTACGCTGGTATTACCCAGGTCAGGTTCAAGGGGTCGAGACATCAATCAGGTCTCCTCTCAGCCGGGCTCACCCAGCTCCCCCAGGTTTTATATTTTGTTGCTGTGGATATAATACCTCAAGTATATGGTTTTGTCAAGATCGCCATGGAAAAGCCCTGCCTCTCGATCGCGCTGAGTTGACGAGAGCGCCGATTTCTCGTACAATCGCGCGCCAACCACTGCAAAAGCAGACACTGCGGTCAGTCGGTGACTCTTCCAAGACGGGTGGAAATGGCATACGACTCGGAACGTTATGCGCGTCAAATCCTCTTTGCGGGCATCGGGCAGACAGGGCAGGAAAAGATCGCTCGCGCACATGTAGTCTTGGTCGGTTGTGGCGCTGATGGTAGCGTCATAGCAGACCGATTGGTACGTGCCGGTGTGGGCCGTTTGATCGTCATCGACCGCGACTTTGTCGAGCTGAACAATTTACAACGTCAAGTGCTCTTTGACGAGGCGGATGTTGTGGCGCGTCTGCCCAAAGCGGTGGCAGCGGAACACAAACTCGCTTGCATTAACTCCACTGTGACGGTGCGCGGTGTGGTCGCCGACCTCAATCCCGAAAATGCCGAGGAGTTGCTCAGAGATGCCGATCTGGTAATGGATGGCACCGATAATTTCGCGACACGCTACCTGATCAACGATGTGTGCATCAAGCACCATATCCCATGGATTTATTGCGGTGTGGTGGCCAGCTACGGGATGACGATGACTATCCTGCCCCATCAGACGCCATGTCTGCGCTGTGTCTTTCCTGAAGCCCCTATGCCGGGTAGCACTCCTACCTGCGATACAGTGGGCATCGTCAACCCGATCGTGTCCGTCGTGGCGGGGATCGCAGTGGCAGAGGGCATCAAGTATCTAGTCGGTACGGGCACCATCAACCGCGGAATCATCTACGTGGATGTGTGGCACAACACCTACGATGTGCTCGAGAGCGGTGACCCGCGCCCTGATTGTCCGACATGCGGACAAGGGTATTTTGAGTATTTGGAAGCATCTTCCATCCAAGCGAGCAGCCTATGTGGTCGCAATGCGGTGCAGGTACAGCTATCTCGAACCCCGGTAGATTTGGTATCGTTGGCCGAGCGCCTGCGCACCTCGGGATTGCCGGTGGCCGAAAATGAGTATCTGATCCACTTTCAGGCTGAGGCGTGGGAAATCACCTTGTTTCGTGACGGGCGAGCAATCGTCAAAGGCACGGACGATCTTGCCCTGGCACGCTCCCTGTGTTCACGTTATATCGGATTATGACCTCTTGTGTGAAAAGGAGCTAATTTATGTTGGTCGTCATGAAATTCGGAGGCACCTCGGTGGGCAGCGTGGCTGCTTTGGAGAAAGTGGTGAACATTGTAAAGCGTAGTGTCCAGCGCGGCGACCGAGTTGTGGTGGTCGTATCGGCGATGAGCGGAGTGACCGACATGTTGCTCAAAGGCGCTCGCCAGGCAGTGCAAGGCGACACCGAGACGGCACACCAGCTCCACCAAGAGATGCTGCGACGCCACCGTGAAGTCCTCGATGCCTTTCTGAGCAATCCCAACGTGCATGACGAAGTATTGAATGCCATCCAGTCGCTCCTCGACGAGTTCGACTCCCTGTGCCACAGCATCAAGGTGCTGGGTGAGTTGACCCCGCGTGCCCTGGATGTCATCGCCGGAATGGGTGAACGGATGAGTGTGCGGCAGGTGGCTGCCATCCTGGAGAGTCAGGGTTTTGCCACACGCGCGCTCGATGCCACCCAACTCATCATCACGGACAGCAATTTCGGGGCGGCCAGTCCCCTGATGCCCCAGACAACACGCCGCTGCCAGGAGGTTCTGGTCCCCTTAATCGATGCTGGGATCGTGCCGGTGGTCACCGGATTCATCGGTGCAACAGAAGAGGGCATTATCACCACTCTGGGGCGTGGAGGCAGTGATTACTCAGCTACCATCCTGGGTTGTGCCATTGGAGCGGATGAGGTGTGGATCTGGACCGATGTGAACGGCGTGATGACCGCCGATCCACGCATAGTGCCCGATGCGCGGACCATCCCTTATCTTTCCTATATAGAAGTGGGCGAGATGGCCTACTTCGGTGCCAAAGTGTTGCACCCCCAGGCGATCCGCCCTGCCAGGCGCGCCGGCATACCGGTGCGCATCCTCAACACATTTGAACCGGAACATCCTGGCACTCTGATCACTCGTGAACTCAATGGAGGTGACAAGCGTGTGAAAGCGGTAACGGCCATCAAAGGATTGAGCTTGATCGTGATTGAAGGCTCCGGCATGCTCGGAGTGCCCGGTGTTGCTGCCCGTGCGTTCGGAGCGGTAGCCAAGACGGGCACAAATGTGCTGATGATCAGCCAGTCCTCTTCCGAGCAGAGCATCTGCTTTGTGGTGCCCACCAACGATGCGCCGCGTGTCCTGACCGCTCTGCGCGACGAAATGGCACATGAGCTGGAACGCCAGGATATCGAGAATATCACCGCGCAGGACAACATTGTCATCTTGACGGTGGTCGGCGCTGGTATACAGGGCACGCCGGGCATCGCTTCCAAGGTATTTGGCGCCCTGGGAAGGGAACAGATCAACGTGATCGCCATCGCTCAGGGGTCAAGCGAGTACAATATCTCCATTGTGGTGGATCAGCACGATGCCGAGAATGCCGTGCGTGCTCTGCACGCAGAGTTCAGCTTGGGGACAGACGCCATTGGCTCAACAGTTCCTCCTCCTGCAGTATAAAGGATTTTAGGGGATTGCTTCCTAAACATGAGACTTTTGCATACCATCGACCAGCACAACGATCGTGAAAATATAACAAAATCTATCTTGAAGCAGGCCACCACTTGTGGTATAATGAAAGCAATCAGCAGGATACCGCTCAGAAAAAGGGAAGCACCTAATCCGTGGCACGAGGAGAGTGCCCGATAGGCATGGGCTAAAGAGGGCCGGCGGTGAACACCCCTATCGGTGAACGATAGTTCGATCTGGGCGGGCTGTTCTGATTACCTTAAGTAACTGAATAGATTTAAGGAGCGAGCCACGGCCCCGGACGCCGTGGCTCAGACTTTTGCCATTTATAAATTGCACCACCGTAAGCAGCTACTACTCCTCCGTCACGGTGATAGCTTCCTCAGGACAGGCGGCCACACACGCCTCGCAGCCGATGCAGTCCTCGGGACGCACTGCTTGCGCAACATCTTTGCCATCCTTCTGCGTGATGACCAACACCTCGCTGGGGCAGCTATCTACGCAGTCCCCACAAGCCTGACACTTGTCCCAGTCGATGATGATTTTGTACATGGATGTCCTCCCTGGCCTTTGATAGAAGTTTTATTGATAATAAATCCGTCTGTGCAGACCGCAGACAAGCCTAACAAGTATCCTCCCGAATATCGAATTTGTCAAGTTAGGCCATCCACCCACATTCTCCTGCCCGCATGCGCACCGGCGCAAAAGAGCGACGATGGATCGGGGTGACACCTCGCTGTATCAGGGACCGGTGATGATCCGGTGTGCCATAACCCTTGTGAACGGCGAATCCATAACCAGGATAGCGCTGTGCTAACAGAACCATTAATCGGTCGCGCGTCACCTTAGCGATGATCGAAGCAGCGGCAACGCATAGATGGTGCGCATCTGCGTGGGGCATAACGTATTGCGGCAGATCCACTTGAGGCAATCGCATGTAGTCCAACACCAACGCTTCGGGCGTGATGTGCAAACGCCGCAATGCCTGCATCATAGCGTGACGCGTAGCGGGCACAATCCCCTCACGATCGATCATCGCCGGCGCGCCGACCCCAACACCTACCGCCAATGCGACGTCCCGGATGCGCTGCGCCAACCGGGTACGCATATGGGGGGTGAGCTGCTTAGAATCACATACGCCATCTAACAGCAAGAGCAGATCGGCGCGCTCCAACGGCAATATTACGGCTGCTGCCACCACTGGGCCGGCCCACGCCCCACGCCCTGCTTCGTCCAAACCGGCGATGAAGCGATAACCCCGCTTATGCAGTGTGCGTTCAAAATCGAGAGTTGCAACGGTCGCCATAGACGCCCCACGACGCACGTGCTCAGGAGCGCAGGCGCTCTTCCTTCAGCCGAGCGGACTTACCGCGCCGACCGCGCAAAAAGTAGAGCTTGGCACGCCGCACCCGCGCACGGGACACTATCTCGATCTTCTCGACGCGCGGCGAGTGCAGCGGAAAGGTGCGCTCCACACCGATCCCATGTGAGGCGACACGGCGCACCGTAAACATGCGCGCCGCACCGGTGCCCTGTTGGCGAATTACGATGCCTTGGAACACCTGTACGCGTTCACGGTCGCCTTCTACAATGCGCGTATGCACTCTCACCGTGTCCCCCGCTTGGAGCGCGGGGATATCCTCTTTTGTCTTCTCAATCGAACGGATCAGATCGCTTGCGTTTGCCATCGGGGAACCAATCCTATACAAAAAACTGGTGTCACCATATCATATGCCCGTATGCTCAATCATCCCAACGGGCATGGGGTATTTATATTCACAAAACTTTATTTTATCACACAACAATCTAATGGGCAAAATCCGACTGCGCTGCTGAAGACCATCCTCTGCTATGCCAGCAGCTCCGTCTGCAGGCGATACATGCGCCGATAGAGGGTGTCATATTCGAGCAATTCGCTGTGGCGCCCGCGCTCCACGATGCGCCCGGCCTGGAGTACCAGCACTTCATCCACTGCCTCCAGAGCGACCAGGCGATGGGTGATGACGATGCAGGTACGCCCGTGCATCAAGGCCTCAAGGGCATGCCACAATCCGCGTTCGGTGAGTGCATCCAGGTTAGCCGTCGGCTCGTCCAGGATGAGGATAGGTGTATCGCGTAGCAGCACACGCGCAATTGCGAGGCGCTGACGCTCCCCACCGCTGAGGCGTACCCCCTGCTCACCGATCCAGGTATCCAAGCCCTCGGGCAGATGGCGCACGAAGTCGGCGAGCTGGGCCACCTCCAGGATATGCCACAGCTCGCCTTCGCTCGCTCCAGGACGCGCTAACAGCAGATTCTCGCGCAACGTGCCGTTGAAAAGATAGGTGTGCTGGGTCACGACGCCGATCAGACGACGCACGTCCTCGGCGCGATATACCCGCAGGTCATGGCCTCCCAGACGGATGTTTCCCTCCGAATACTCCCAAAAGCGCAGCAGAAGGTTGACCAAGGTGGTCTTGCCACTTCCGCTGGCGCCAACGATGGCGACCCGTCCACCGTCAGGCACGTGAAAGGTGATGCCGTCCAGCGTAAACGGTGCATCAGGCGCGTAGCGGAAACGCAGGGCTTCCACCTCCAATCCATAATCGACGGGCTGAGGCGAGGTGGCGGCGATGTCCCGAACGGCCGGCGGAGCGTCGATGACCTCGAACAGGCGACGCGCTGCAGCCAGGTTGTTCTCCAGCTGTTGGAATGCAGCCGGCAGAGGTGCCACTGCCTCAAAGCTGGCCAACGTAGCGAGGAGCAACACCGCCAAGCTCACCCCGTCCAGGCGGCTGTCGCGCACCAACGGGATGGTGATAACCAAAAGCGCAGCCGCTGCCAGGTTAGCAAGCAATCCCCCTAGCGCTTCGTTCAGGGCGGCGAGGCGCACAACGCGTGATTGAATTTGGATAAGGTGGTCATTCAGCTGCATCAGCCGGGCATGCTGCTCCAATGCTCGGTTGAAGGCAAGCAGCTCTGCCAGGCCTTGGATGGTGTCCACCAGCGCAGCGGCGAGCAATGCGCGCGCATCCACCAGCTGGCGTTCGGGGGAGCGGCTGAGCAGGCGCGTTGCGATCGGCAATAGTGCACCGGTTACCAGCAGAAAGACGAGCACCACAACCGCAGCTGGCATGTCATAGCGAGCGATAAACCCCCCGATCAACACAGCGCACAACAGAGCGACGCCGGGCGGTGCCAACACGCGCAAGTAGAAATGCTCCAGCGTCTCAATATCGGAGATGATGCGGCTGAGCAGGTCACCACTGCGATAGTCCAGCAGGCGTGCTGGCGCTAGCGGCTCTAGCGCACGGTAGAACCAGACGCGCAGATGCGCAAGCAGACGCAGGGTCACATGATGCGACAAGTAGCGCTCCAAATAGCGCAGCACGCCCCGCGCAATGCCGAAAAAACGTACCCCTACGATCGCCACCTGCAGTGCCGCCAGCGGTGGATGGTATGCCGCGCTGGCAATGATATGTGCCGCGGTGGCCATCAGGCCAATGCTGCTGGCAATAGTGGCGAAACTGGCCAGAAGGGCGAGCGCCATGCGCGGGGCATACGGCCCGATCAGCCGTACCAGTCGCCAAAACGTCCTCAGCGCCGCCGGGATCACATCTCCGTTACGTTTCGATAGTGATTCGAGAGGGACTTCTCGGTAGGGCGTCATCATGCTTTCACCTGCATCGCACCGTAGGCAGTGGCCAAATGGTAGTACAGTCCCCGGCGCGCCAGTAGTTCATGATGCCGGCCATATTCGACAATACGCCCGCCCGAGAGCACCCAAACCACATCGGAATCCTGGGTGGTGGTCAGGCGGTGGGCAATCACCAGCACGGTACGTCCACGCATCAGCCGGGCGATGCTTGCCCGTAAAAGCTCCTCATGATGTGCATCCAGGCTGGACGTGGCTTCGTCCAGGATGAGCAGCGGGGCATCTTTGAGGAAGGCGCGCGCGATAGCGATACGTTGCGCCTCACCGCCGCTCAGACGGGCGCCGCGCTCCCCAATTATGGTGTCGTATCCGTCGGGCAATTTCTGGATGAAGGCATCGGCGTGCGCCAACCGGGCTGCGGCGATGATCTCTTCCATGGGTGCGTCCGGCCGTCCCAAGCGGATGTTGTCCGCCACCGAGGCGTTCAGGAGATAGGGTTGTTGGGGCACCCAGGCGACTTGTGTGCGCCACCACGTGGGGTCTATTGAGGCCAATGGCACATCGCCTATGTAGATGCTGCCCTGCTGAGGCTCAATGAAGCGCAGCAGCAGCTGCACGATGGTGCTTTTGCCGCTGCCACTCGGTCCCACCAATGCGGCTTTCTGTCCGGGCAACAGATCGAAAGAAGCCCCTCGCAATGCCGGCCGCACACCATCCTCGTGAGCGAAGTGGACATCCACAAAGTGGATGGGAGCACGTGCCACGAGCACAGGCGGAGGCGTCTCCTCAACAGCCACAGAAGTGGTGAGCGGCACAGCAGGCAGCATTTCGATCAGCGGCGTTGCGACGGGCATTTCCAGCACCTGGTAGATGCGTTGTGCCGCCGTAGCACCGGCAACACCCGCATGGAAGCGAGCACCTAGAGCTCGCAGCGGCATGTAGAATTCTGGCGCCAACAGCAACACGAAGAAAGCTTGTTGGAAGCTCAAGCTGCCATACAGCAGACGCAATCCTACCTCTACTGCAACGATGGCCGTGCCTAGCGTGGCGAACATCTCGAGCATCAAAGCGGAGAGAAAAGTGACGCGCAGGACGGCCATCGTACGCTGGCGGTACTCATCGCTGATGCGCGCGATCGCCTCGGTCTGCTGGGCACTGCACCCCAGCACCTTGAGCGTGGCAAGCCCCTGCAACACGTCCAGAAAGTGGGCACCCATATAGCGAAGCGCCCGCCACTGGCGCCGCGTGAGCTGCTCCGCCTGGCTGCCGATGAGCACCATGAAAAGGGGGATGAGCGGTGCGGTAACCGCCATGAGGATGCCGGAGATGGGGTCGAGCGGAGCGACCAGCAACAAGAAAGTGAGCGGCACCAGCGCTGCGTTGAACAGTTGGGGCAGATACTGGCCGAAGTAGGCATCGAGGGCCTCAATGCCTTCTAGAGCGGTGGTAACCAGTTCACCACTACGTTCTCCCTGTGCGCAGGCCGGCCCCAGGGCAACCAGCTGTGCAGCGAAGCGGGCACGTAGATCGCGTTTCACTGCGCCGGTCAGATACTGCGCCGCTACCTGTCCGCTCCATACCAGAGCACTGCGCACCACTGCGCACGCGACAAACAGGACAAGCCAGGCTGCCACATCGTGTAGCGTGGCACCTTCCAGGAACACCTGCGCCACCACCTGGCTGAGCGCCCAAGCTTGTCCCACCAACAGCACACCCGCCAGCCAGCAGCACAACGCCACGGCCAACAGAGATGGAGTAGCTTGACGCGTCTCGCGTAACAGCCGCCGATCGAGATTCATAAATGAACGGACACCATCTCACCTGGTGTTGGAGCGTGCACAGCGAGTGTGCTCCCGCGTGCACAAGAATACCAGCAGGCTATGCCCTGTTACCCGGCGTCGCGGGCCAAGATATGGCTGGCGATCAGCCCTAACCACAAGGTGTATTCGGCAGTCACGTCGAAATCAACACTATCCAGTGTGGCGCCCGCCGGCATGCCTCTGACTTTGGCCAAAACCCAGTGGCCGTCCGCTTCCTGGTGACCAACGATATAACGGGCCACCCGTAGAGCTACTTCGCGGTAGCGCGCTTCGCCAGTAATGCGGTAAAACATGGCACATCCCCATGCCGCTTTGCCACTGGAAGGGCCCTCCCAGGCGTTGACACAGCGTTCCAGCAGGGCATAGTACGCCTCGGCAGCGGTGCGATAGCGCGTCTGATCGCTTGCCTGGTGGAGCAAAACGAGAAAAGCCAAGGACAATCCGAGTGCGTACCAGCACTGATCGGGAGCATGTAGATCGATCACGCGCCACCAACGCACTTCCGACTCGGATGCTGCCGTGTCCAATGTTCCGTCGGGCGTCAGGGCCGTGTAGAAGTAGGTAGAGGCGGCACGTTGTCGCTCCAGGATATCGGCCAGGTAGTCACCAGCGCGGAGCGCTGCATCGAGATATCCGGCAGCCAGGCAGGCGACGCCAGCAGCTGAGGTGGAAATGGTATCCGTGCCACTGGGTGCCCCTGAAGATCTTGGAATCGACAAGAAGCCTCCGTTGCGTGTGTCCTGCTGCGCTGTGAGGAAGCGCATTGCCGGCATTGCGATCTCATAACGCCCTACCGCCATGCTGCCAATGACAAAGTAGGCGTTGATGTAGAGGTAGTGAGCCACCTGGTGGATAAGCGCGATTCGCGGGGCGAAATCACCATCCGCAGTCATGAAGCGCGCACACACATGATTGAGCAGACGGTGCGCTGCCATCGGCTGTCCGGTCAAGGCGAATGCCCAGCTGCCCTTGTAGAAGGCACCCAGCTGCGGGTCGGGCAGTTCCTCCCAGCTGCCATCCAGGCGCTGGTGCTGCAACAACCATGCGCTGCCGGCTAGCGCGTGCTCCCAACACTGTTTTGGGTCCATTCTGACGCTCCTCATACGTAACTTTTGCGAAACGCTGCCATTCTTCTATGCCAGTGAGCCGCCTAGCCACTCCTTGAGCCAGGTGGCCAACTCGCTTGGGGACGTGCCACCTGGCGTTGCCCACACCTGCCAAGCGTGTGGCCGGGCGATAACCTGCGTATATACGTGCCGCGGCCACTCCAGCTTCGCCGCACTTGCCGATTCCGTCAGCGGCGCACGCACACCGTCCACAGGATCAACAATCAACATGGGGCGCGGGGCGACGAGGGCCATCACTTGGGGCAGGTCGCCATGGTGGAGTGCATCGAAGAGATAAGCGCTCGGCGGGAAGCCGGGCCGCTCCACGATTAGATCGCGGTAGGAAAGCGGAACCTCCCACAACACACTTGCGGCCAATCGTTCGTCCAACGCAGCGGCGTAGAGACACCACAGACCACCAAGCCCGCGTCCCAGGCAACCAATACGCCCCTTGTCGATCTGCACCCCAATATAGATGCGCCGCCACAAATAATCGACCACTCGCAACACATCCCATACGCGTTGGCCGAAGAGAGGACGATCGCTCATCAGCGCATTGGTAGCTGCTTCGAAATCGCTGACGGTTGTTTCCCCTACCCCACGCACATCCACCGCCAACACAGCCAGCCCCACTTGCAGCAAGGCGTCCACGATGCCAGCTTCCACGCCGGCCTGCTTGCCCCACTCGTCCACACAGATCACCACCGGGACATAACGTTGCCACTCTGCGGGCGCCAGGAACATGGCAGGCAGTTCGATGCCAGGCTCGCTCTCAAAAACCACGCGCTCGGCGAACAATCCCTGGTGCAACACCTGATTATATGTGCGATCCTTGACCAAAGGGTGGTGAGGTGGCATACGGCCCAACAGCGCTCGTATGTGAGTGAGCCATTCTGCGCGCTGCGCCGGCCAAGTCGCCGTTTCGGGCAGCGCCGGTGCCGGCAGATCCGCGGCCAAGCGCTGCGTCAGGCGGGCGATGGCAGCACCACACGATGGAGCGTGGGCGGAAGTGAAACACCAGCCCGGATTCTCATGCGGGTAATCGCCGCGTTGGCGCAGAATGGGCAAATCGGCACGCTCCGGTGGCGCGATGTAGGTCAAGGCAGGGGGATAGGGTGCTGGCAAGGGGTCACACGTCCGCTCAGGCAAGGGTGTTCCATTCCCCTCGCCTTGGAGCCAGCGCATCATCCAGCCGTACATCGCTTCGCGCATCGGCTGGCTGTAGCCATGTTCGTCATCCACCTCGACCAGCTGCACGTTGTGCTCCGCTCCATAAAAACCATAGATCTCCTGCATGCGCTGGTACACCGCACGCGTTCCAGCAATGGGAAACATCCAATCATGCTGTGCGGCGATCAGGCAGAGCGGCTTGGGGGCGAACAGCCCACCAATGTCACTCATCTCGGCATATGCCATCACCTCTGGCACCTGATTGCACAAGTCAACTCCGTCCTCCCAGTTGCGATCGCGCTCGGCGGTCATCATCTGGTAAAAGGTGGTGACAAAGCAGACCGGCACGCTGGCCGCAATGCGCGCATCCAGAGCGCTAGTATAGAAGGTATTCAGACCCCCACCGGATGCGCCAGTCATCCCCACGCGCACCCCGTCGACCTCGGGGCGGGAAAGGAGATAATCCAGTGCGCGCATGCTCTCCCAGACCATGAGCCCAGCTTGGCTCACTCCCACCAGCAAGGGTTCCAGATGGCCATGCTCCATCCAGTCGCCCAAGCGCTCGCCCTGGCCGATGGGATCATAGACCAATACGACAAAGCCGCGCAATGCCAGGTTGGCGCAACACACTTGGATGTCGGGCTCCAGCTTGCCATTTTCCATCCAGTGGCCCGGCGCGAAGAGTATAGCGGGTGCCGGTTTGCGCAGATCAGCCGGGACGTAGACGTGCGCAGCCACCCACAGGTCAGGCAGCGTCTCGTAGATGACTTTCTCAATGTTGTAACCAATACGCGGGAGGACACCCACCACCTGCGCGTTCAAAGGAGTCCGATAGGGTGCCAGTCGATCCAGGCCCAACGAGCAACGCAAGCGCGTAGCGACCTCGGTGGCACGCACCAGCCAGTCCGCTTGCGATTCAGGATAGGGCAGTTGAGCGGCAAGATGTGCGGCGTAGGCTTCGATGAAGTCCAACACCATGGCACTGCCAGGGAGCTCACGGTCGATTCCCCACCAGGCCAGGCGCTGCCGGAGCGAAGCGCGCGCTATAGAATTTGCATCGTTCATTATCCTTCACCAAAAGGCCATGTGGGATCACAGTGACGGCAGAAGACCATAAGCATGAGCGTGTCACAGTGCTTCCGTACTATATCCTACTCGGCCCGGGCACGCCAAATCATGGGTAGGGGTGCGTGCTCTCATCTCCATCTATTGCTACACTTTTGGGTCATACACAGATTTTATGAAAAAGGGATACCTTATTCCTGATAGACACGGTGTGGGGCAGACACGGTGTGGGGCGGAATGGGTAGTGTGTCTCTAACGGTGGAAACTTCAACAAGGGCTTGCGAGCAGTGCTGGAACGCCGGTCGATAACAATCGGACGACATCTCTGTGTGCGAAGGGCATTAAATCTACTCACTTCTCTGCGTATTTTGGTACGGTCTCGAAAATCTACTCCTCGCATCCGACATTTCATTCGGCTAGCGATAAATTTCCACCGTTAAAGATACACCACCCCACCTACGTTGTAATGGGCCAATAGATCGTTACCAGTCTCTGGGTCACAGGCGAGGAGCAGATCGGTACTGATGTCATCCAGGAGCACCGGCGGGAAGAGGGCAATCTGCTCA
>JBMFPH010000056.1:0-16478 GCA_049969215.1 Anaerolineae bacterium
CACCGGTCGTCATCGGAGCCGCCGACACGGCCAACAGCGCGCTTGCCAGTGGGGTGGTCTCCCCGGACACGTTGCTTCTGACGATCAGCACCGGCGGTCAGCTGGTGTTGCCCTCAGAGGACGTCCGTGTCGATCTGCGAGGACGCATCCACACCTTCTGCAGTGCCCTCGAGCCGGCGCCAGGACAGGCAGGTTGGTACCAGATGGCGGCTACGCTCAACGCGGGGATGGCGCTGCGCTGGCTGCGTGATCAGGTGTTTGCGCTGACGGCGCCGGATGCCTATGCCCAGATGAGCTGCTGGGCAGAGAGCGTGCCGCTGGGTGCGCGCGGTTTGCTGTTCCTGCCCTACTTATCGGGCGAACGTTCTCCGCATATGGATCCCACTGCGCGCGGGATGTTTCTGGGCTTCAGCGCCCACCATGGACGCGCCGAGATGGTGCGCGCCGTCATGGAAGGGGTGGCGTTCTCCTGCTACGATGCCTATCAGGTGCTGGTGGAGTTAGGGGCGCGACCCAATCGGGTGATTATGGCCGGTGGCGGCGCCCGCAGTTCGCTCTGGCAGCACATCGTCGCCGATGTGTTCAGCTTACCGGTGCATCGACTGGCGATTGCCGAGCAATCGGCGCTCGGCGCGGCGATCCTCGCCGGCGCCGCCATCGGATGGCACCAGCCGGGCGAGGCGGGGTCACGCTGGGCTGTCTACGACACTCCCATTGAGCCCGACGCGCGCCATCACGCAGACTATCAGGCGCTGCTCGAGATATTCCGCTCCGCCTACCTCAAGCACCGCGACGATTTTGAGACGCTGACCCAATACAACCGGTGAGCACAAGAGGATGCAGAGATTTGTCCGGGTATAGGGAGCGGCGATCCAACCGCGCGTCAATCCCCCAGCAGACGGAGCAATTCAGCGTACTCCTCATCCGGCATGCCGAACCAGTTCTCCGGCTGCGGGAATTGCCGGCTGGTCACCTCCGCGACATATTGCTTCAAACCATTCAGGATCACCTGGCCGGCGTCGCCGTACACCTTGGCCATGCGCGGCTTGAACTTGGGATACAGGCCGAACATATCGTGATAGATGAGCAGCTGTCCGTGGGCGTGAGGCCCGGAACCCAGGCTGATAATGATGCAATTCCTGGCGCGCTCCGTGATGAGCTGGCAGACGCGGTCGGGCACCATCTCCAGCAGGATGGCGAAGGCGCCGGCCTCTTCCAGAATCTTGGCATCTTCCACGATTTTCTTGGCCTGTTGCGCAGCGCGCCCCTGCACCCGAAAACCGCCCAGCGCGCCGGCGCTTTGGGGCGTCAGGCCGAGATGCCCCATCGTCGGAATGCCGCACTTCACAATCGCCGCGACGCGGTCGGCCATCTCCGCGCCCCCTTCCAGCTTGATGGCGTCACAGCCCGCCTCGGCCATGAAGCGTCCGGCATTGCGAATGGCGGCCTCCACTGAGGGTTGATAGCTCATATAAGGCATATCGCCGATCAACCAGGAGTGGGGATTCCCGCGCCGCACTGCCTGGGCATGGCGGATCATATCCTCCATGGTCACAGGCAGGGTGGTATCATAACCGAGCATCGTCATGCCCAGACTGTCGCCCACCAACACCATGTCGATGCCTGCCTGATCCTGGAAATACGCCGTGGGATAGTCATAGCAGGTCAACATCGTAATGGGCACGCCGTCGGACACCTTTTGGAACAACATAGGGAGCGTCACACGTTTTCGTTCTGTCATTGAAAAGCCTCCACAGGATATTAGCCGCGCGTGTTGACCAATGCCACGCCGGCCAGTGCCAGACCACCGCCCGCCAGAGCGGTCATGGCGGGCATTTCGCCCAGCCACAGCCAGGCAATCAGGATGGCGAGCGGGGGGATCAGATAAAGAAAACTGGAAAGGCTGCTGGCCGTCGTGCGCGCCAACGCATAGCTCCAACCGATATACCCCAATGCGCCGGGAAAAATGCCCAGAAATATCACGGCCAACGTGGCCTCGCGGGAAGCCGCGCGCATGCCGTCAAACAGGCCCGGTGCGAAGACAAACAGAAAGGCAGTGCCCGCCCAGATAGCATAGGCCGTCACGTTCAATGCGCTGTATCGGGATAGCAGCGATTTGATCAGGTTGATATACATGGACGCAGAGATCGCCGCCATCAAGGGCAGGAGAGCATTCACCTCAAAGCGCAACGCGCTGCCGTCACCGCCGATGGCGATCATCGTAGCTCCACAAAAGCTCAGCAGAATACCGGCCCAGCCCCATAGCGAGAGGCGCTCTTTGAGCAAAAACGTGGCCAACAGAGCGGTGAAGATGGGCGAGGTAGCGACCAGCAGGCTGGCTGCACCTGCTGCAACTGTTATTTCGCCATAATTCAGCGCAACGTTATACACCGTGAAGCCGAAAAATCCGGCGAGGATGATTTTGGGCATGTCATGCCGCCTGGGCAAGGGCTGCCGTGTGGCGAACATATAGATCGCCACCACCGCAGAACTTACGAGATAACGCAATAGCGCGAGCTGGCCAGGTGCATAATCGGCCACCGCGACACGGATGGCAGCAAAAGCAGATGCCCACATCAGGATAACAAAGCATAGCACCAGAAAAGCGTGCCAATCGAGTTTGGATTTTGCCATCTGCGATGAACGTCCAACGTCTGTCTTGGGTTGTGCATGATTTATACCACCTTTCTTGTGGCGCGTCCAAGTCCGAGGTAGAGGCGCGCAAGCTGGCTTCAAATCGCTTGACTTTTCTTTCATTTGGTGATATAATGAAAGTGAACAAAAACAATCTATGGGTCAAGTTGAATGTCCGAACAGATCGTCCGCGATCTCTATTTGGAAGAACGCCGCGCGCGCATCCTGGAGTACATCACCCGCACAGGCCGCGCTTCCGTGGCGGAGCTCAGCCGACAGTTCGGCGTCTCCGAGGTGACCATCCGCGCCGACCTGCAGTCGCTGGCAGAGCAAAACCTGATCGTGCGCACCCATGGCGGCGCCGTCCCAGCCAATAACCAGCTGCTCGACGAATTATCGCTCGCCATCCGCCGCCGGCGCCAGGTGTTGGAGAAAAGCCGCATCGGTCAGGCAGCTGCGGAACTGATCGCCAACGGAGACGCCGTTTTCCTGGATAGCAGCAGCACTGCATTAGCGATTGCCCATCACCTGCGCAATCACCGTGATGTCACCATTATCACCAACAGCTTAGCGATCGCCTCGGACATGTTGAGTGTGCCCGGCGTGACGGTGGTTATGCCGGGCGGCACGGTACGCCGGGACACCGCCTCACTGGTGGGCACCGATGGACTCGGCATGCTGGCACGCTTCAACATCGAAAAGGGATTCTTCGGCGCCCACGGCCTCAACCTTCCGGAGGGCCTGACCGATGTGAGCAGCGCCGAGGCAGAAGTCAAACGCCCTATGGTTGCCATGTGCCGTCAGGTCATCGCCGTGCTCGACGCCACGAAATGGGGACGGGTGGGCCTCGCTTCATTCGCCAGCCCTGAGGAAATCGACTGCGTCATCACCGACCAACATGCCCCCACCGACCTGGTGGAAGCAGTGCGCGCGTTGGGCATTCGGGTGATTCTTGTGTAGCGTTTAGAACTATCGGGTGCTTGTAGCCCAGAAAATCATTTGCGGAGGACATATGGCAACAACAACGGATCAGGTTCATGTGGAGACAGAACGCATCTCAGCTTTGATCGAGGAGCAAGGCCTGACGAAAGAGGACTTGATGACCGCCTTGCGCCAGATCATGGAAATTCGCGCATTCGAAAACAACATTGCCAACCTCTTGAGCAAAGCGGTGCTGAAAGGGGCGTCGCACCTCTACGCCGGACAGGAGGCAGTAGCGGTTGGAGCGATCAGCGCCTTGCGCGATGATGATCTGATCACCAGCACGCATCGCGGTCACGGTCACGCCCACGCCCATGGCGACAAGGTAGCCAAGACCCCTGAGGCGAAGCAAGAGCACTTCAACAAGATGATGGCCGAGGTGCTCGGCAAAGCCACCGGCTACTGCAAGGGCAAAGGCGGTTCGATGCATATCGCCGATGTGGAGCATGGCAACCTGGGTGCCACTGGCATCGTGGGCGGCAACATCCCGGTGGCGGTCGGTGCCGCGCTTGCCCAAAAGCTGATGAAGACCGACCGGGTAGTGCTGTGCTTCTTCGGTGATGGCGCCGCCAACACGGGCAACTTCCACGAGGCGCTCAATATGGCCAGCTTGTGGGACCTGCCTTTGGTCTTTGTGGTCGAGAACAACCTATATGCGATGTCCGTGCCATGGCGCAAAGCGAGCAAGATCTCCAGCATCGCTCATCGCGCGTGTGCCTACGGCATTCCCGGCGAGACGGTGGATGGCATGGATGTGTTGGCGGTGCGTAGCGTGGTCTCCAAAGCGGTTGAACGTGCGCGCCGCGGTGAGGGCCCCACGCTGATCGAGGCCATCACCTATCGCTACTATGGCCACTCGCACTCCGACCCACGCGCCTATCGCACGCGCGAGGAAGAGGCAGAATGGCGCAAGCGTGACCCCATCATTCTGCTCAAGAGCGCCATGCAGAGCATCAATTGGTTGACCGAAGGGGAATTCGAAGCGCTGGATGAAGCTGTGCAGCGCAAGCTGGAAAAGGCGATGGAGTTCGCCACCAACTCGCCCGACCCCTCGCCGGATGAGCTATGCACGGATGTGTACGCACCCTCGCCGTGGACACAGGCAGACATTGAGGCGGAGCGCGCCCTGCGCGAGCGCGTGCGCAACGATCCCAATATGCGCCAGATTTCCTACGCCCAGGCACTTCAGGAGGCGATGCGTGAAGAGATGCTGCGGGACGAGCGCGTCTTCATCATGGGCGAGGACGTTGGCCTTTATGGCGGTGCGTATGGCGCCACGCGCGATCTCTACAACGAGTTCGGTGAGTGGCGCGTGATCGACACCCCCATCTCCGAAGCAACCATCGGCGGCGCCGCTGTGGGTGCCGCCATGGCGGGCATGCGCCCCATCGCCGAGATCATGTACGTGGACTTTACCCCGCTGGCGATGGACCAGATTGCCAACCAGGGCGCCAAGAACCGTTATATGTTTGGTGGCAAAACCACGGTACCGATGGTCATCCGCACCGAGGGAGGCGCCGGTCGCGCCATCGCTGCGCACCACTCGCAGAGCCTGGAGTCGCTCTGGACGCACTTCCCGGGCATCTATGTGGTGATGCCCGCTACCCCCTACGACGCCAAGGGCCTGCTCAAGGCAGCCATCCGCGACGACAATCCGGTGATGTTCATCGAGCACAAGATGCTCTATCGCGAGAAGGGCCCTGTGCCAGAGGAAGAGTACATCATCCCGTTGGGCGTGGCCGACATCAAGCGCCCCGGCAAGGACATCACGCTGGTGACCTACTCGCGTATGGTGCTGCGCGCCCTGGAAGCGGCCGAAATTCTGGCCAAGGAAGGCATCGATGTGGAGATCATCGACCTGCGCACGCTCAAGCCCCTCGACCTGGAGACGATCATCAACTCGGTCAAAAAGACCGGGCGTCTGGTGGGCGTGACAGAAGCGTACGAAAACACCAGCTTCATCAACGAAATCATGGCGCAGGTGAACGACCACGCCTTTGACTGGCTGGATGCGCCGATGGTGCGCGTCGCCGCGGCGAACGTGCCCGTGCCGCGCGCCGAGGTGTTGGAGGATCTGGCCATTCCGAACGTGAACCGCATCGTCGAAGCGTGTAGAAAGGTGGTGCGCTGATGGCCGAGGAGTTCTTTATCCCCAAACTGGGTCAGACGGTTGAAGAGGTCACCATCCTGGGCTGGAAAGTCGAGGATGGTCAGCGCGTCGAACAGGGCGAACCGGTGCTGGAAGTGGAGACCGATAAGGCGGTCTTCCCGGTGGAGGCAAACGCCTCGGGATACATCCACCTGGGCCCCTATAAGGCGGGCGACGTAGTGCCGGTGCTGACCGTGGTCGCCGTCATCGGCAAGAAGGACGACAAGTTCGAGGTGAAAGGAGCGCCTGCGGCGCAACCGGAGGCGGAAGCCGCTGCGGCGGCAGCACCTGCCGAAGCAGCTCCAGCCACAGCCGTTCCCGAAGCGCCGGCAACGGGTAAGGTGTTTGCCTCGCCACGTGCGCGTCGCCTGGCGGCTCAGGAGGGGGTGGATCTGCGCCTGGTCACGCCCACCGGTGGAGGCGGCGTGCGCGTCGCCGAGCGCGATGTGCTCGCCTATCTGAGCGCGATGCCCAAAGCCACTCCCGTGGCGCAGAAAATGGCTGCCGAAGCCGGCATCGACCTGCGCCAGGTGGTGGGCACCGGTCCGGGCGGCAAGATCACCCGTGAGGACGTGGAGCGCGCCATCCAGGCGGCAGCGCCGGTGGTACCCGCTGTGCCGACACCGGCTGCGGTCGCGCCGTCTCCGGCGCCCGCCGCACCCGCTGTGCCAACCCCGGTCGCGCCGCCCCCTGCGCCAGCCGTGCCGGCGGTGCCGCTCCCTGAAGTCGAGGTGCTGGAGCGCATTCCGCTCAAGGGCGTGCGCGCCGTCATCGCGCAGCGCATGGCCGCCAGCGTGCATACCACCGCGCGCGTGACACTGGTCAGCGAGGTGGATGCGACCCATTTTGTGGAGATGCGCGAACGGCTCAAGCAACAGGTGGCTGAGGAATGGGGCTTCGCGCCGGGCTATAACGACCTGCTGGCCAAGATCGTCGCCAACGCGCTGCGCAAGTTCCCTTATATGAACGCCCGGTTGACCGAGGATGCCATCGAGTTGCTGGCACACGTCAACATCGGCATTGCCGTGGACACCGAGCGCGGGCTGTTGGTGCCGGTGGTGCGGGATGTGGACCGCAAGAGCTTGCGTCAGTTCGGCGAGGAGCTCCGCCAGATGGTCGAGCGCGCCCGCGCCGGCCGTGCCCTGCCCGACGACCTGACCGGGGGCACCTTCACCATCACCAACCTGGGCCCGTACGACATCGACGCCTTCACCCCGGTCATCAACCTGCCCGAGGCGGCGATCCTGGGCGTCGGTCGCATTGCGCCTAAGGTGGTAGCGCGCGACGGCCAGATGGTCATCCGCCAGATGGTCACGCTCAGCCTGGCATTTGATCACCGCCTGGTGGATGGTGCGCCGGCGGCGCGCTTCCTGCAATACATCAAGCAGTTAGTTGAGGAGCCCTACCTGCTGGTGACGTTGTAGGCGAAGGGTGGGCTTTGGCTATTAGCATGAGATGGCGCCGCGTGGTGCAGCCTCCCGCAGGTTCCGAACCTGCGGGAGGTTGAAATAATACCTCCATCCGAGCCGCGACCGTCAGGGAGCGGTATAAGTCACTTGCGCGCGTGACCCGGCTCGATGCATCCATTGTGCCTCACCGCACCCGCACCGGGCTGCGGTCCAGCAGCAGACGATTGCCAATCAAACGCCCCTCCTCGTCGCGCACCTCCAACCGCTGGCCACCGATCGGGTCATACAGCCCAACCTCCAACCAGTAGATGCCCGGTTGGGTGTCGGGATGGACCGGCACCTGATATGCATCCACCAGATACTCGCCGCTCACCCAGCTCGTGGTGGGGAACTGCCCGCCGCCCGGTTCCTGATCGCGCTGCCCGAAAATGCGGTCTTGCGCGTCGATCAGGTGCACAAAGACGCTGTAGCGCTGTGGGGATGGCTGCAACGCCTGCCAGTAGAGCACCAGCTCCAGAGTCGCCTCAGGCGGTACCGGGTCGGGCGCTTTCAACTCATAACCCAACAGGCGCGCATAAGCACCGAAGTACGCTTCGACCGCTTCAAAGCGCTCCGGGAGCGCCGGCGGCGTGAACTGACGCGCGCGTTGGGTCGTTTGCACATGCGTCAGCACAACCTGATCTCCTCCCTCTGTCGACACGCGCGTGCCGTCCGCGCGCAGCAATCCCACCGCCAGCCGATATTCCCCGGCAGGCAGCTCCGGGGGCAACAGGATCTGATGAGGATCGCGCAATAACATGCCGGCGGCCCACTGCTCACTGGGATAGACTGGCGGTGTCTCGCTCAGCGCGACCGGTTGGCCATTCGCATCCTGGAGCTGGGCGAACACTACATAGCGCTCCTGGGGCGCGCTGAGCGCCTGCCAGAACAGGCTGAACGACAGGATTTCACCCGCCTTGACCGGCATATCTCCGATGCTGTAACCGAGCAACCGCACCCGCCCCGCGAAATCCGCGCGCAAGGGATGTTGGATGGGAAGCGCTTCCGGCGGCAAGGGTTCTACCGGCAATCGCACATATATATGGCCTAAGATCACCTCGCTTCCCTGCGGCTGGCCCTGCTCATCGAGCACATCAAGGGGGCGCTCATCGCGCTCACGCACCAGGCCCAGCCGCAGCTGGTACTCGCCCGGCGGCGTGCCCGCCGGGACCAATACGCCGTGACGATCAACCAGTGTTGCGCCGGGCGCCAGCAGGCGGAAGGAGCTCTGTCCCCCCAGTGGCCGGCTGTCGCGACCCGCCCAGCGCTGCCCTGCGGCATCCACCAGGCGCAGCGCCACCCGCAGCTCTTCCGCGGCATCGGTCGGCTGCTCGTTGCGGCGCCATGATAACACCACCGGCAGCACGCCCCTTCCGGACTCCAATGGCGCGCTGTCGACCTGGGCACGCTCGAGCACAACCGTGTCGCCGAAATTCGCCCGGCCAGGCCGCGCACTCTGCACGAACTGCGGCGTGACCTCCTGCAAGGCATCCCCTCGACCATACAGGATGAGCTTGGTGCCGGGCAGATTCCAGTCCACCTCGGCGGGGAAGGCGATCTGATTGAGCAGCTCTTCCACGCGCGTCTCCCACAGGCGCCCCAGGGCTTGATAGGCGGGGAACCACAGGCGTGGATGCCCTTCCACCAGCGCCGGCAGGTCGGCGCGCATGCGCTGGGGATCGTCCGCCCAATCCTTGCCCCAGCCGGGCACCACGAAGAAGCGCGGATGGGGTGCGGGGAGATAGGCCTGGTACAATCCCAGCTGCCACTGGTAGCTGGCCAGGATGACATCCTCTGCGCTGCTGTGTGTGCGCACATAAGTCAACAAGGGGCGATAATCCTCATCGCGGTAACGGGGCACAGTGTAGAAATCAGCCAGCGCCACCGAAGATAAAATCAGCAGCAGGATGCCAGCGCCGCGAAACAGGACGCGCGCGTGCCGCCAAAGCCACGCCCAGCCCGCCGCCACCAGCAGCCACCATGCCGGCGCTGCCAGCAAAAGGGTGCGTTCAAAATAACGCGGCGCAAACGGATAGACCAGGTTGATGATGAAGCCGCCTCCCAGTGGCACCGCGAGCCAACAGGGCAGCAGCCAGCCATTCGGAAAACGCCGGTGTTGGATGCCATAGAGCAAGCCCAGCACAGCGAGTAGGCCAAACACCACGGCCACCCAACGCAGCCCCACCAACGCCTCGGAAAGATGCCCCACGCTGAAGGCAGCTAAGTAGGCGCTCAGGTAGTGCAGCGCGTCCAGAGGCACATACTGCTCCGCGACGCGCTTGCCCTGGACATACTGCAGCAGCTGCTGGACAACGTACACCACCCATGGCATGTAGAGCACCGTCGCGATGCCTATTCCCAGAGTGCCCCGGCGCCACGCCGCGGACGTGCCATCACCGCTCCCAGAAGTCCCATTCGGTTGAGCGTATCCGTCCTTCTGCCGTGCCACCCGACGCGTTCCCAGCCAGATGACCTGAGCTAGAAGCAAAAACACGGCGTAATACATGGTGTAGAGCGCGGCAGCGGTCGCCAGTCCATATCCCAGCAGCCATCCGACCCATTGTCCCTGGGAGTCCCTTTCTCCATCCGCACTATCAGGAACGACCTGCACCAGGTGCGCGAAGAAATACCACGACGCCGCGCCGAGCAGCGTCACCAGCATATACATGCGCACTTCTTGGGAATAGTAAACAGCCAGCGGTGCGAGGGTGGTCAGCACACTACCCAGCAGGGCAGCACGTCGATCCAGCAAGAAGCTCCCCAGTCGCCAAACAACGGGCACCATCAGCGTGCCGATCATGATCGACAGCAGACGGGCCCCTTCGGGGGTGCTACCGATGAGGTTGAGCCAACCGTGCAGCAGGGCATAATACAACGGCGGATGGATGTCCTGTGCGGTATGCCGCATCATCTCTGGGAGCGTCATACCGGCAAAGTAGAAACTCCAGCCTTCATCGCCCCACAGCGGTTGAAAGTTGAGGCGATACAGCCGTAGTCCGAATGCCAGCCACGTCAGGAAGAGAACTGCGTGCACGAATCGCGGCGACTGCCAGCATCCTGTCCGTCTGGTGCGCATCGCCGTCACACGGGAGCTGCTCTTCGGCAGAGGTGGTCGGTTCAATCGGCTCATCCGGGTGTATCTGGGAACATCTGGGGTGTATTCCTGCGGCGTCCCACCAGACCGCCTGTCAGCTGGCCAAGTTGCCAGCGCAACACGGCGCGCAGCAGGCACGGGTACAACGCTTGCCATGCCGTCGCCGCTTGCGTGAGTTCGACGTCTCCGAGGGGATGCGCCGCATAACGCGCACGCGTGACGAGCTGAGCTAACCGCCAGACGTGCGCCTGACCATCCGGCACAATCGCCGCAATCGCGGCAGCTTGCTCAAAGGGGGTCTGCCATGTTTGCAACGACGCACCCGCTCGGCTGGCCAGCCAACCCATACGCGCATAGAACGCCTCTGCTTGGACACCGGCGATTGTCGCACCGCGCCATCGGCGCAACAGGATGAACACGACAAGGAATACACATATCAATCCCACTCCGAGCAGGAGCCACGGCGCTAGCGCGGGTATCTGGAGGGGGTTGTTGGCTCCATCCTCTGTCCCCTGAGGCGCATCCGAGGGGGGTTGCGGTGGGGTGGGCTCTTGTCCTTCTCTCGAAGGCGGTTCCGTGAACCAGAGCATCGCCTCACCGGCACGCGGTCGCTCGATAGGTGGGCGTCCCGCGGTCGGCTCGAAAGCGATCCAGCCGTATTCCGGGAAAAACACCTCTGGCCATGCGTGCGCGTCCTTCTGGCGCACCAGGAAGGTGTTCCCATCGGCACGGCGCTCACCTGAGGCATAACCCGCAGCCAGGCGCGCCGGGATGCCCGCCGCACGCAGCAGCACCACCATGGCGCTGGCATAATAGTCGCAATATCCCTCGCGCCTTTCGAACAACAGGTAATCCACCGCGTCGCGTTCGGCTGGCGGCGGTGCGACCTGTTCGTTGTAAGCGATGTTTTGGCGCAAGTACGCTTCCACCGCAACCGCCTTGTCGTACACCGTATTGGCCGCCTGAGCTGTGATGGCATACGCCAGGAGGTGCACCCGTTCGGGCAGGGTATCCGGCAGCTGCAGGTAGCGCTGAGATATCCATTCCGGATAGACCGCCTGGCTTTGGCGCAGCTGTTCGACCGTCGCATTGCTCACCAACGTGGCCACGATGTAGCCATCACCCGCCCGCAACGGCAGGCGAGCACGGGCATAGGAGATGCCCTCTGCCAGTTGCTCCTGAACAAAGTGGATGCGAGCGCGCGCCGGTATGCTGACCCATACCGGTTGTGCGGCCATCACCAGCGCCGTCATGTTGGGCAATAGCGTGGTTACCGTGTGTGTCATCGGTGTCTGCGCCTGGTAGCGGATGACCGCAAGCGGGGGGCTGTTACCGCCGAACCGCACCACGATTTCGTCGCTGTTGACCCATCCATGGCCGGTATAATGGTCGAGTGCCACTTCTCTCCAGTAATGCGAACCGCCGGGTGAAGCGATCTCCATCACGGGCGCGTTGCCCAACTGACGTGGCCCGCCCAGAGGCAAGACCTGTCCGGAGAAATCAGCACTCGCGGTATCGCGAAAGCGCAGGGTGGTCAAGAGCTGCCCTAAACGGTCTTCGAGGTTGTACCAGCCCGTGCGCATGGCATCCAAGGCACGACCGCGCATGTCCATCGGGATGGCTGGAGCGAACCAGGCCAACGCAACGAGCAACACAGAGAGCACCAATCCGGTACGCCAGAAATGGAGGACCATCTCACCGGCGTGATAGGGAATCTGGATGTGCTGCCAAATGCGCTCGCGCAGATACAAATTGAAGCGGATCACCAGGAGGAGTGCTACCACAAGGAAGAGAACCAGGTAGATGGTCAGGTCATCCGGCGCATAGTAGAGCGTGCCCAGGAGCAGCAGCCCGGCCAAGACGACGGCATCCCAGACGCGCTCGGCGCGGAAGACGAACCAGGTGATCAACCAGGCAACCACCCACACCAGGAGGCACATCTGGAATAGGAAGACGAGATCGTCAGCGCTGCTGCCGCCGAAGAGCGCCTTTCTGCCGAACAGGTAAATGCGATACCACATCCACGCCCAACGTTGTGGCCAGTTTTCTGTCCCGGGTATCAGATCCGCGGTGAGGCGGAATGCCAGCGCCGTGCCGACTGGTACGCTCAAGGGGGGTGCCAGGGGGGCGGGCAGACGACTGCGTGCCGATAGAAAGGCGAAGGCGAAAGCGGCCAGACCAACCGGCATTATGATATGCAATCCATCCGTCCAACCGGCGCTGGCCACAGCCAGGCAGATGATCAGGATCAGGGCAAGCGTGAGTAAGAAGACGCCCCAGCCTTCGCGCAGCCAGTAGTCTGTGCCAGCAGAATGCATCATAGACCCATTCTAAACTGTCCACCGGTGAAGGGCAAAAGCTCTGGCGACAGAAGTCACACCGGGCAGGCATGCCGCTGCGCATCTCCCTGCGGGGACGCTGGCATACCCGTCCGCGTAGCGACTTTCCACCGCAGAGCTCGGCGGGCACGCAGAGGCTTTTCATATTCTCTCTGCGCTCTCCGCATGCTCCGCAGCAAAATCTCTGCCCCTTGTTGACGCGCGCGGCTCGGTACGGGTGCACGGCTTGGTTGATGCATCCACCGTGCCACCGTTTCAAGAACCCCATAAAGGAGCTCCGAAGGAGCCCTTTTGTCGCCAGAGTGAAGCATGGTATGATGTGCTTCACACCTTCAGCAGTTTGAAGCTCCCTTGAGGAGCTCTGCAGCTGCTGATCCCAAAGCACGGTCTTCACAGGAGCGATTACGATGTCTTCTTCACAAGCTGCCATCGAGTACGTCGCGGCACACCAGACACACTATCTCCAGCAACTGATCGAATTCCTACGCATTCCCAGCGTTGGCACATCACCGACACATCGCGCGGATATGCAACGCGCCGCCCAGTGGCTGGCAAGTCTTATGGAGCACATCGGGTTGCACAGCGTGCAGCGGATCCCCACGGAGCTTCATCCTGTGGTCTACGGTGAGTGGGGATCGCACGACACCCGGGTGCCCACACTGCTGGTCTATGGCCACTACGATGTGCAACCCGCCGACCCCGAGGAACAATGGCGAACCCCCCCCTTCGAGCCGACCATCCAGGATGGGAACATCTATGCGCGGGGTGCTTCGGATGACAAGGGACAGCTGTTGACCCACCTGGTGGCTGCCGAGGCATACTTGCGCACCTCGGGCAAGGTGCCCGTCAACCTCAAATTCTTTATCGAGGGCCAGGAGGAATGCGGCAGCTTCGGCATGGAAGGAGTGATCCAGCAACACAGCGATCTGCTGCGGTGCGATGCCGTGGTCATCTCCGACGACAGCTTTTGGGACGCAACCACCCCGAAGATCACCATCGGGACACGCGGATTGGTTTACTTCGAGGTGGACATCCAGGGGCCACGTCATGATCTGCATTCCGGCACCTATGGTGGCGCGGTGCACAATCCGTTACAGGTTGCCGCCGAGATGATCGCCCGGCTGCACGATGCGCAGGGACGGGTGACAATTCCCGGATTCTATGAGCACGTGCAGCCGCTTTCCGCCGAGGAGCGCCATGAACTGGAACGCGTTCCCTTCGATGAGGAGCGATTCTTGCACGAGGAAATTGGAGCACCCGCGCTGTGGCCCGGCGAGGTCGGGTACAGCGTGCGCGAGCGTATCACCGCGCGGCCCACTCTGGAGATCCACGGCATCCGCGGAGGCTTCGTCGCCGAGGGACAGAAAACGGTCATCCCCGCAGAGGCCACCATCAAGTTAAGTATGCGCTTGGTGCCCGATCAAGATCCTCTGGAAATTGCCCAATTATTCGAGGAGCACATCCTGCGGATTGCGCCGCCTACGGTGCGTGTGTCCGTGCGTCGGCTCTCATATGCTTATCCGGCCCTGGTTGATCGCCATGCACCGGCAATCCAGGCTGCCGTAGAAGCGTATCACTTGGGGTTTGGGACCAGGCCGGTTTTCCTGCGCACCGGTGGCACCTTGCCGGTAGTAGCGGATTTTATGCGCATCCTGCAAGTCCCGGTTGTCATGATGGGCTTTGGGTTTCCTGATGACAACCTCCATGCACCTAACGAGAAGCTGAGCGTGTCGCAATTCTTCGGGGGCATCCGCACCGCTATTCACTTTATGGAATGCCTGGCGTGCCAATCCACTTCCTCGTGAAGAGGTGGAATGCCCAGCTAATCTGCCCCCTCACCCCGGCCCTCTCCCACCAGGGGAGAGAGATGGCTGGCTGACGCGTGCGGACCGATTGGTGCGCCCGTCGGGCAGCTATTGATTCGGTAGGGAGAACTTCTGGGAGGCGTCGTACACGACCGGGCCGTGACCCAGGCAGACAATTTGCGGCTGTAATGCCGCTTGCTTCCGCAGAGACGCGAGTGCCAGCTGCTCATCCCATGTGACGAGCGCGAATGGCCGGCGCATCTTGCCGTTACGGTAGGCGATCGAGTCACCGGCGAACAAAATGCCGCTCGCAGGGGCAAAGAAGGAGAGATGCCCAGGCGTATGACCGGGTGTCTCGATCACGTGCAAGCCGCCCAAACCCGGCAGGATATCCCCTTCTTTGACTATCTCAGCGGCGTCGAATGGCGTCACCCGGTAGAGTGGTCGCGCCAGCCAGAAGAGGAAACGCGGCAGGCCGCGCAAGCGCAGCGGGCGCGAGAACTGACCGCGCGCGAGTGCCTGTGCTTCGACGGCGCTGGCATATACCCGTGCGCCCGAAGCTGCCACCAGGGGCACCAGTCCGCCCACGTGATCGCCATCGGCGTGGGTAACGAGAATGTGACGCAATCGGGATGGGTCATAGCCGAGGCGAACGATGGTGCGCAGGATGCGTCTATGGCCTCCGGCGATGCCAGCATCGATCAGCGTCAAACCCTCTCGCGTGACGATCAGATAGGAGATGCTCAAGAAGTCCGCGATGCGATACAGACCGGGGACGATTTCCATAGAGGACCCGTTATTTCGTTTCTAGTTTCTCCTGTGCTTCTTGAACCCAGTTGGGATTTCGGAGCATCGCGCGCCCGATTGCCACCAGGTCCGCCTGTCCCGAGCGTATCACCTGGTCGGCGAAACGGGGATCAGTGATGCCGCCGGCCACAATGACAGGTACCGATACCGCCGCTTTGATGCTGGCAGCAGTGGGAACGAAGTACCCCTGGCTCTTGCCATCCCAGCCGGGCCGTTCGGAGCCGCACATCCCGCCCGAGACGTCCAGGACATCCACACCGGCAGCGGCCAGCGCCTGAGCGGCTTGCTGTCCCTCTTCCTCGGTCAAACCGCCCGGCAAGAAGTCGCTGCTCGGCAGTCGATACAGCAGCAGGAGCGTATCCGGCAACACACGACGCATCGCCTGTACCACGCGCAGGGGAAAGCGCAGGCGATTCTCCAGGCTGCCTCCGTAAGCGTCCGTGCGGTGATTTGCCAATGGTGAAAGAAACTCACACAGCAGGAAGCAGTGGGCACCATGCACTTCCACAAAATCAAAACCCGCCTCGACGGCGCGTCGCGTGGCAGCGACATATGCCTCCTCCAACGCATCCAGCTCTGCCAACGTGAGCGCACGCGCCGGCTCGCTGCCCCCTGGAGTTAACACCCCATCCGAGGGCGCTACCGGTTGACCCCCTGTGATTTTGGAGCTGGCGCGACCGCCGGCATGGGCAAGCTGAATGCCAACCAGTGCATCGCACGCTTTGACGGCGCGAGCAAGCTGCGCCAGACCCGGTATCACACTGTCGTCATGGATACCCAACTGGCGAGGGTTATAGCGTCCGTCACGCCGCACATAGCAGTGCTCGACGATCACCATCCCAACCCCGGCAGCAGCACGTTGCACGTAATGCCGGATGTGCGCTTCGGTCACATGGCCGGAATCGTCGGCCATGTCGTTGGCCATAGGAGGCAGCACGATCCGGTTGCGCAACGTGAAATGCTTGATTTGCAGTGGAGAAAACAGGCCTGGCATCTTTTCCTCCTCTTGTTGTCACATTGTCATTTGGGATGTCACTTGGTACGAGGAGCAGCCCCCAGCTCTCTGTCAGGCGGAAACGCGTGGTGACGCCGAGACGCGTTGTGCCTCCGCCAATGCTGCCAGTGCGCCCTCGGCCGGATAGCCATAGGCGAGTGCCAGCAGCTCCACCGGATGCACGGCCGGTTTGCCGGTACCATGCGTGATCTGCCAGCGACATGTCT
>JBMFPH010000057.1:0-16460 GCA_049969215.1 Anaerolineae bacterium
TTTTCTTCCCGATGGCGCATTTGGAGGCGTTGTTTGTCCTGATCGTTCACAGGTTCGTCCCTCAACGTATCCGGTGCTCTCCACTATTATCTATCTTGTTCTACGTGCCGACATGCTTATCAGAAGCAGGGGAAATTTTCTCCACCTGCACACCGACCGAGTGCATAACGCAAGCTATCCCTGGGACGGTTCCATCAGTATTGGTAAACATGTTGGCCGAACCGGCGGTGTCGATCGCATCTGCGTTCAGTTCTGCCCAGATACCCTCTGGCAGACATACAACACCAGGGATGATATCTTTCGACAAATGAGCGCGGATGTATGAGTTGCCCTGTCCGTTGAACAGATGCACCACATCCCCCTCCACGATACCGCGCGCTGCAGCATCCTGAGGATGCATAACCAGGGCATGGGACGCTCGCTCCCGAATGGCGGGGATATTGCTGCCTTGCGAATGCGTGCGATATGGCGATTTGGGCGTGATCAGTCGCAACGGATAACGAGGGTCTTCAGGTGGCTGTTGCCAGGTTGGAATAGCTGGGAATCCGTGCTTGCGCTGATAGCTCTCACTTGCGATCTCGACCTTGCCAGAGGGAGTGCTCAGAGGATATCTCAGAGGATCAGCGGCAAAGTCTGCCAGTCCCACTCTTTCCTGGTCGGGTGCGCTGTAAATACCTGTACTGCGAAACTCATCCGGGTCAGGCACCTCAGACTGCTCGATGAAATGCTGTATCCACTCGGTGGCACTGCGACCCACCGAAAATTCGGACAGGAAGCCGAGGCGTTCGGCCAAGTCACAAAGGATGTCATAATCGCTGCGCGTCTGATCTGGCGGTGGGACGACCTGCGGCTTGTAGAGCAGGTAGTTTCCCAGCCAGGGGATGCCGATATCCTCTCTCTCGAGCGTAGTGGTGGATGGAAGAACCACATCGCAAAAGCGCGCCGTCGGGGTTAGGAATATTTCGTGGCAGACAGAAAAGTCCACCTTCTCAAACGCCGCCATTCCCTTTTTTACGTCGCAACTCTGATTGATAATGTTGCTTCCTATGCAATAAATGGCGTGGATGTCGGAGGGATAGCCCCCACCACGTCCGTGCAGAACGGCGTCTGCCCAGCGGACGACAGGCACTTCTGGCTGGTCGGTAATCTCTGGTGCGTCCAGTCGACCCACCCTGGGTACCGGCAGCTGGCTGTTAATCGAACCTGTTGACCCACCACGCTGCCCAAAATTGCCGGTAGCTACTTGCAACGCCACCGTGAGGCGGAATGCTTCCTCACCGGCAAAGACACGCTGGATAGAATAACCGGGTAGCAGCATGGCAGGCTTCGTCGCGGCATAAGCTCGTGCAAAGGCGATGATTTCCTCCGGCGGGACGCCACAAATGTCTGCTGCCCACTCCGGTCTGTGTACTTCGCTGCCATCCAGACCCAGGACGTAGCGTTCTAGTTGATCGAACCCCACGCTGTGTGCAGCGATGAAGGAACGATCCAACAGATCGTCGGTGATCAGGACATACAATACAGCCAGCATCAGAGCGACGTCGCAACCGGGCCGGCACGGAATCCACCAGGTGGCGGCATGTTGCACGGTTGCCGAGCGACGCGGATCGATCACCACAATCTGCGCACCACGCCGTTTTGCTTCCATCAGACGCTGAGGCACTTCACAGCCGTAGCGTGTTTCGAGCACATTGGCGCCCCACAGGATGATCATATCGGCATATTGCATCGTAGCGGCATCAAAGCCGGAGACTGTCCACTCCTTGCCCAGAACGTAGGGCAATACGAATCGGGCGGCGCCATTGCTGTAGCTGCCTGTCAGCCGCGTACAACCCCCGAACAGATTCAAAAAGCGCGCGGACAAGGCAGGAGTGTTATGTAGAGCTCCTAACGATCCCGCACTACTACAGTTCATCACTGCACTCGTGCCATATTTGGCACGGATCTCGCCCAACCGATTAGCGATGATACGCAGCGCTTCGTCCCAGCTCACTTCGCGGAACTGACCGGAGCCACGCGGTCCCACCCGTATCAATGGCCTAAGAATACGGTCGGTGGCGTAGGTCTCCAGTGGCAGATTGAAGCCACGTTGACAGCCTTTGCGATATTTGCCTCCGGCCGGGTTGTTGACAATGCGCATGACGCGCCCATTCTGAACCACAGCCAGGAGTGGGCAGGCATCACCGCCACAATCCTTGCCACAAAAAACGGGGACTGATCGCATTGGCGATTCTCCTATTGGTGAGATATCCTTCTACCAAACGTAGAGGACATATGCATAGGTAAGGTTTCGTCACTTGTGCAGGTGATCTGATCTGTGCTCGCTTATATACGTGTTGGGTTTTCCGGTCTCGGCGCACTCAAACGACTTCTTATTCATCTCGTCGTGGAATGTAGCTGATACCGTTGCGGATGACAAGGTATAAATGCACACCAATAGTGCTAAATAAGATGGCTGGCAATACCCAAATATGGGCGCCGAAAAAGCGGGACAACGTGAGGAAGGAGAGATCGGCCCCACCACGCAGCACACGGAGCAAAAAGTTCCCCACCAGTGGCACAGTACCCACGAGGCTGGTGCCCACCACTGTTGCCCAATAGGCGCGTTGATTCCAGGGAAGCAGGTAACCGGTGAACCCAAGTCCAAGTGTCACCAGTAGCAACACAACACCGGTTATCCATGCTATCTCGCGGGGATATTTGTAGGCGCCATAATAAAATACACGTAGCATGTGCAGGAAGACGGTGATCACCATCAGCGTGGCACCCCAGTGGTGAATCCCTCGGATCAACCAGCCGAAGGGCACTTCATTCATGATGTACTGGATGCTGTTGTACGCTTCCTCTGGGGTGGGCACGTAGTACATGGTGAGGAAAATGCCTGTCACAGCTTGCATCAGTGCCAGAAACAGGGAAGCGCTACCCAAAGTATACCACCAGTTGACTCGGGGTACCTTGCGCTCAAAGACCACCTGCCAGATGGTTAGAAGACCAGTGCGCTCGTCAAGCCAGGAGACCAAACCGCCCACGTCAATTCTCCACGAAGATGAAAAGCTGGCCATTCTCCACTTTGGTTTTGAAGCGATCCATGGGGCGTGGTGGGGGACCACTGACAACGTTGCCTTCGCGGTCAAAGATGCCATCGTGACAAGGACACACAAAGACCTGCTGCTCAGGTGACCAGCGGACTTTACAGCTGAGATGTGTGCAGACATCCGAAAGCACTATTATGTCACCAGTGTCTCCCAGGATGGCGTGGACGGTGCGAACCATTTGCATGCGCTTCCAGCCCGTCTGTTTGAGGCGGGAGAAGGAACAGGGGATGGGTACACCTGGCTGTAGCGTCGCCAGTGGTACGAGAGGAACCCAGCCGACAGTACTGCCGGTACGCAGTGCCGGTGCCACCAAATAGCCGATTACGGGCAAGCCGATCAGAGTGGTGATCAGTGCTCCTAATGCGCCTGCCACGCTTGCCACGAACTCGCGTCGCCCGATGTAGTAGTCTAACCGTCGGTTCATAACGCCGCAGCTTCGTTTAAAACAGGGGCTAGCCAAGATGGTAGGAATTATAACATGGGCACAGTGTGCATCAAAGAAGCAGTGGGTGTGTTTTACGTCCGTTTATGCTGAGCGAATAGATCGGTGCGATGACCGTCGCTTGCAGAGGAGCACTGTGGATGGGTAAGGAAGTAATCGTTTGGGACAGGGCTCATAAATCATGATGCTTCAAGGTGAGTTTGCGCTAGGACCAACCAATCCGTATTATCCAATGGTCAGGACATCCTTGTTCTCCGCTGGTGGCGAATAAGTGCTTGTGTGCGGAGACAGGCGGTTCGAAAATGACTGTCGACGTGAAGGAGGCTCTATGTCCGAGAAGATTGTCTTGCGCCAGAAAAGCAACTTTGACACGGAATTATGGGCTACGGATCCCGAAGATACACAGTCTCAAGATCTCAAACCCGTGGAACATGTTTTCGCTCTGAGTCCTTATGGGATGTTGTTGGCCAGCTTGGCGGGCTGCACGGCGGTCCTGCTCACAACCTATGCGCGCAACCACCAGATCGGTCTGGAAGAGGTCGAGTTGCGTCTCCAATTCGACCGCGACTTCGCCAAGGACTGCGAGCACTGTGAGGAGATTGGCGAGCTGAAAGAAATTATCACCGAGGAGATCATTTTCAAAGGCAATCTAACACCAGAACAGCACAAGAAGCTCTTGGCCATCTCCCGCCACTGTCCCATTCATCGTATGGTGAGCGAGGGCATCGAAGTGCGTTCGCGTGTTGCGAATATGTAAGTGCTGACTATGGATGTGAGTATTAAGGAACGATCCGCCGTTCCTTAATACTCACATCCCGATTAGATTGACGGGCATAGTCACAGGAGTTTTCAGCGGATGCGGTTACACCGTATCATAGTGAGGCTGAGATACTCCTGTGAGAAAGATTCACGCTGTTTAATCGTGTGCCGGCACGATGCAGAGAAACCCTAAAGGCTCTTCGCCCAGAGGAATGAATTGATGCCACTCGTTTCCTGGGATGTATACAACGTCGCCGGGCTTAACTTCGACCATTTCATCTCCCAAACGCACATGTGCGTGTCCATGTAAGATGTACACGCCGTGTTCGTGGGCATGTTGTTCCAGGCGTGAATGGCCGCCGGGTGGAATGTAAAAATAGCGCAAACGAAAGTTGTTGGACCCTTCATCCGGCCCCAACAACACCCGCTTGCTACCACCTTTCATGTCACCTGTCTCATAATGTTTTACCGGAACACCTTCCCAGTCATATGCATCAGGTCGGCCGATAAATCGGTGTACTAGGCCCATCATGTTTTCTCCTTTGAGTGAGATTATGAAACGTTGGCTCTTTCAGTCGCATCCAAATCAGGCCGCATATCTTTTATCTCGGCATACGCAGCAACCACGGCAGTGACGATATCTTCCTCTGACGGGCTGAGCTGACAAATCTCACGCACTGCAGCTTCGATCCCGCGTTGGGCGACGCACTCTTGTATGGCAATGACACCAGCATCACACGGGTTACGGTATAGAAAAGCCGCTGCTGTCGCACGTATCAGGTGAGGTGTCGGAATGGCATGCTTGCGGGCCAATAGGATCGGTCCGATCAATCGGTCATCTCGACGCAACTTGCGCAGAGGATCGGCACCTTGGCGGCTGACACGATCCCCCAGTGTCGGATTGTTGGTCTGCTGCACAACCCCCTCATTCCAACGTGTCATCTCGATCCTAGGGAAATGGTATTCTGCCTGGAGCGCTTGGCTCGATTCGCTCAGAGCACCAAGTGCTTCCATCCGCACCCGCGCATCGGCCAGACAATCCACGATGTGCTCATAATCATACAATGCGCCCCAATAGGCGAGTGCGGCATGAAAGGTGTTGTAAGTGTAGAGCTTGCGCGTTTCCTCGGCGCGCATGTCATCCACTAGGCGTAGCCCGAGAACCGAGGGAACTGCGCCTTTGAAGGCGTGCCGATCAACCGGGAACTCGGCATAACCATTCGTCCACACCAACAATGGGTCGCGCATGCGTTCCGCAGCAGGCGGCTCGGCCACCATGCGGATCACCAGGCTTTCCACAATGCCGACCTGCTGCTCGACGTAAGCATGCAGGTCTTCTGGTAGGACCGTCCGCAGTGCAGCGCTGAACTCAAGTGCGGCATGTGCCAGGTTCGTGCATAGGATGATGTCTAGCGGAACGTGAGGCCGCAAGGTGTAACGCCGTTGCAGTCCTGGGAGCATCTGCGTAACGACCACAGGGAAGTCGCGCGGAAACACAGCCAGTGCCATCAGATCAGTATCTGCCAGTGCTCGGGCGACCTCTTCTACCTGCGTCGTGCTGAACGCGTCATAGCTGTGGATGACCAAGTCATCCCGTTTCCCGGTGCCCTCGGCGCGCACCACTGTGTAGTGGCCGGCTCGCTTCAGTTGGCCAATCAATTCCTCGGAGATATCGATGAAGGTGATATGATAGCCGGAGGTCTGGAACAAATCAGCCAGAAAACCGCGGCCGATACGACCTGCTCCCCAGATAAGAATGCTTTTGGTGTCCATAGCGTGTATCTCCTGCTGCAATCCTATGTAAGGCATGGGAATCTGTCAATTCCGAAGCATTGCGTAATATGTTAATTTATGGTATACTTTTAATGTGGTGGTCAGGCAAGACCCACCGGAGAGCGGGGAGCAAGATAGATGAGCGCGCTTAGAGTGATATTCGTGGATGACCACCCTGTCTTCCGCGACGGGCTGCGTGTCCGGTTGAGCGCGGAAGAGGACATCGATGTAGTGGCTGAGCTGGGCAACGGTGAGGAAGCGTTCGTATCCGCTCAAGAGCTATCTCCCGATGTTGTAATTACCGATGTGAACTTGCCCGGTATGAACGGCGTCCAGCTGGTGCGTGAGCTGCGAGCGGTGGGGAACAAAGCAGCTTGTATCGTTGTAACTGCCTACGATGATGATGAGCAGATGTACCATGCCCTGCGCGCGGGGGCATCTGCTTACTTTTCCAAAGATGTAGCTGCCGAAAACATTGTGGATGCAGTTCGCCAGGTGGTGCAGGGCAAGTATGTTGTGCGAGGTCGAGTGTTCGAACGCTTCGAGCTGATGAACTGGCTGGCACGACGCTTCCATAGCCTTTCGATCGATGAAATTCCAGACGAGGCCATTGGACCACTATCACCGCGTGAGATGGAGATTCTACGTTACATCGCGCAGGGTCGTAGCAACAAGGAGATCGCCTACCAGCTGGGGATCAGCCGTCAGACAGTCAAGAACCATATGAGCAGTATTCTGCGCAAGCTAGCTGTGGAAGACCGCACTCAAGCGGTCATGTACGCTGTGCGTCGCGGCTGGATTCGCGTTCAGGATGCTATCGAGTGATCATCCTCCCGATGAACGAGAGGGCATAACGTTATGGATGGATTATCGAAGCTGGCGCAGGAAAGACCTTCACCGAAGCAGTTACAAGAACGGTTGCGTCAGGAGTATGAGCATGCGCGACGTGAGGCACGCGAGCTAGAATTGCTTATCCGGCAGAGCACTGCCGAAGTGGAACACCTATCACAACACAATACTCAGGCGACCAACCGCGTGCGTCAGATGGAGGCGACGCTAGATACGTTGCCGCGCGAGCATATTCGCGAGATTTACACCCAAGCTCTGGATGCTCAGCTACGTTTCTTGATGATGCGCGGCCAGCTGGAGCAGTTGCAAGCTAAACATCAGACGTTGGAGCGTTATATCGATCTGCTTCAGATGACATTGGACGCCCTTGTTTCCACAACATCTGAGCCGCAAGCTATCACCAACACTTCACCTGAGGCTGTTTCTGGGAGCAGCTTGATTCGCATCATTAACGCCCAGGAGGCTGAACGGCTCCTGTTGGCGCGTCGTATGCACGATGGGCCAGCTCAAGCTCTGACCAATCTCATCCTCCAAGCGGAAATATGTGAACGCCTCTTCGACAAAGACCCGGTGCACGCACGGGAAGAACTGACCAGCCTAAAAGAATCAGTGCAGCAGACTTTCGAAAAAGTGCGCAGCTTCATATTCGATCTGCGCCCGATGATGTTGGATGATTTAGGGCTGAATCCCACGATTAAGCGTTATGTCCAAGATTTTGAGACGAAGTGGGGCATCGTTTGTAATCTGAGCTTGACGGGCAAAGAACAGCGTTTGCCCACGTATATCGAGATCACCGTTTTTCGTGCTTTGCAAGCTTTGCTCAGTAATGTGCAGCGCCACGCCCATGCCACCCGCGTGGACATCACCCTGAATTTGGATGCACAAGGCCTGACGGTCAGAGTCGAGGATGATGGGGTTGGTTTCAATCTAGAGGAGGTCATGTCCGCCGCGCGCCAGCGCAAGACGTTAGGCCTTATCACGTTGATCGAACAAATTGAGCTGTTAGGCGGCACAATCACTTTTGATAGCGCACCAGGGCGTGGCACCCACGTGCACTTCCGCCTGCCGATATAGGGACAGATTAACAAGAACTTCGGCATAGCGCTCGCATGCGCCTGAAGTTGCTGTGCGAGAGACTGTGGTCGGGGACACACCTTGGTAAGTATGATACATTGCGATCTCTTCGGCAGTGTAGTGTATCCCTCAACGCCGTTTCAGTTGCAACGGGAGTAGTCCTCTTGTCCCATTGACCTGCCCCTTTATATCCCCGATAATGGAAATGTGAGTGTAAGAGTCTCGACTTCTCCGGTTGTTCGGCTATCTTTCGGGGAAATGGGCGAAAGAGATGTTTCACCAGCAGCACTCGTCTGCGCTTGCGGAGGATAGCGTGAGACAGGCACTAGTCAAAGAAGTGAATTCAACGAGCCAGGGCCTGGTTGAATTTGCGCTTATCTTGCCTCTCTTGTTGATGTTGTTGCTAGGCATCGTGGAAGGGGCACGCGTCGCCTGGGCCTTTATCACCGTGCAGGAATCGGCTCGCGAAGCGGTACGTTACGCCGTGTCTGGGCAACCCTACAACCAGAATGGTGACCCGTGGACTTTTGGTGCCTCTATCGCGGATGGCTACAACCCTGGCCTATGCCTGCGTGGCATCGACGATTTCGGCAGCTGCGACACCACCGATCCCACCGCTTCCAATGCCATTGACCGTGTTGAGGCGATCAGTAATGTGGCAATCCGTCACGCCCGTGGCCTAGCAGTGGAACGGTATGCTATTACCTCGGGTGTATATACAGCAACTGGCTATTATGATACGCCCGGCACTTTGGGTGTGTTGGTAATAGGGCAACGCGATGAGACCGACACCGCTGGCACACTGGACAATGCCGGACGGGGAGGCCTGAATGTCTGGGTGCAGGTTTACTATAATGTAGAAATGGTGGATCCCATCTATATTGGCTTGGTCCGCCTGATCACTGGAGGGCAGAATTTCATTCGTGTGTTTGGTTCCGCACAAATGCAGAATGAGGGCGTTGATGCCGCGCTCGGAAGTGTGCCGCCAGTGGGTATCGCTACGCCGGTGCCACCTCAGGGGCCGGGAGGTGGCGCTCCCAGTGGTTGGCAACCGATCATTATCAGCCCGGACGGTGTCACCTTCGAGGCGGGTCGACCGATGCGCGTGCGCATCGAACAACACACGGCTGGTAACCATTATGATATCCACCTAGGTCACGTGATCATTTGCAGCGATGTGATTGCCAACAACTTTGGCATTGCCGAACCGAGTTGCCCTATTCCACCCGACTTTCCGCCAGGGGAGAACTACGAACTCTTCTCCACCTTGCACGGGGATACGACCAAGGTCGCCGGGGGTGTCTATATTGCGGTCACGCGCATCAGTCGGCCCACCTTGTTGATTGCCGATGGCAACACCTGGCCGGCGGGCAGTCAGATCACCATCCAGGTGCGCAGCCACGAACCGCACCAACGTTACGACATCTATTTCAACGGCGCGCGCGTCGGCACCACCGATGCCACCAACGAGTACGGAGATGTGGATTTTGTATGGCAAATTCCCCGCGATACACCGCCGCGTGAACTGCCGAACTATTATGACGTGGAATCGCTGCCGGAGGGCATTGCCTCGCCGCGTGTCGCATACACCTTCCTTTCAGTCACTACACCGCAAGTTCTGGTGCAGGGTGGCAACACCTGGCCGGCAGGTGTCATCCTGCGTGCCAACCTGCGTCGTCATGCACCCAACCGCAGTTATGAGGTGCGCTGCAACGGTGAGTCGGTGGGTTCTTTTATGACCGATGGCGAAGGACGCAGCATCGCGACCATATTCTGCACCGTGCCGGCCACTTTTCCCGACACGGTGCCACCTAACGGGTACTATACGATCATCTCGTACGACAATGGCATGCCTATTGGCCATGCTGACATCACGATCTCAACCCCAACCGAGCCTTATCTGAACGTGGTGGGCGGCTATGACTGGCCAGCCGGCAGTCCCATCGAGATTCAGATGTTCAAGCATCTGCCCAATCGTAACTATCGGTTGTACTTTGCGGACTGGATCGTGACTCCGTCCATTGCAACGGATGGCAACGGCTACGCGCAGACTTCTTACATCATCCCCATTACAGCCACGGAAGCCTCCACATACACGTTGCGTTCTTATGATATCTCGGCGGACCAGATGGTGGCAACGCGCACCCTGACCGTGCGGGCGGTGCCCCGCCTCACCGTGCTCGAAGGGAATGTGGTGCAGCCCGGCACGGTCATTCATATCAACCTGAGCGGGCACGCTGCCTACACCGTCTATAATCTTTTCCTGGATGGTGTCTTGATTGGCTCCATCCAAACCGATGGCAACGGCCAGGCAACCTTCGTCTATGATCTGAATCAATTCAGCCGTATGGGTGGGCCGTTCGACCTGGAGTCCAGATTGGGAGGCACGCGAGCAGGTCACACCCAGCTGTCGATTGTCGCGGCTGACTTGGAAGTGGTGGGCATCGAGCTGCCACCCAATCCGGTTTTCAACACCCCCATTCCCATTACCATCACGGTGCGCAACAGCTCGACGGTAACACTGGCCGGCACCTACTTCGACACCGATATCTATGTGGATCCGGCGCACGCGCCGGATGTGATGGTGCCCTATCCGCCGGGTGATTTTAAGCTGTGGCTCGACTCGCTGGGGCCGTACAGCACCACGACGCTGGTGCAGGAGATCGTGCTCTACGGTGGTGGGCAACATCACATCTATGTACGTACGAACACATCGCAGTACATCCTGGAGCGCGATCGTGGGAGCTTTGCTAACAATATGACTCACGTCATCGTGCAACCCACCACCTGTGCGGCACGCATCGACGAGGCGCTGACAACCGACGCCGAGCCAGATAGCACATGGTCGCCTGGCTGGAACGCCGTTGCTTACGGCAATGCCAATGATACACCACCAACTGCCAGTTATGCTATGGTGAATGACGTGATCAGCGTGACCAGCCAGGGCAGCAGCCCCACGCAGAGCGACGACAACAATGGTGGTTACTATCTCGTTTACCAACAAGTGGCAGGTGACTTCGATGTCTCAGTGCGTCTGACGTACCAAGGTACCCTGCCCAACGGCACGCTGAACGGCTGGGCGCGCTTCGGGCTGGAGGTGCGCGAATCCACCAGTTCGACGGCGCGCAAGCTATATGTGATGCGCTCCAGGTCGAACGGCATCCAGGTCGGTCGGCGCACCAGCGATGGCGGCAGCGTCAGCGCCAACGTGATCCCCAACACCAGTGGGCTGAGCTTGCCTGTCTGGGTGCGCATCGTGCGTTATGGTAACGATTTCGCCATTTACTACGCCAGCACCAGTAACGTACCGCCGGCCGAAAGTGATTGGGTGTATTTCAACACTTTCACTGTTACCATGAGTGATCCTGTGCTGGTTGGATTGGCCAATCTGTCTGCCAACGCCACCGCGGCGAACACAGTGCGCTTCGACAACTTCCACCTGTGTCTCGACCCAGCCAATCTCTCGGGATGCGGTGAGGTGTTGGAACGTGAGGGTCTGGTGGTGGTGGATGCCACCAACCACGTGCAGAACGTGCCGCGCAGCTCCAAACAGTGGCAAGAAGTGACGAAAGGTGGCTATCGCGTGATGCAGGCACTGCCGGACAGCGGCACCACCATCGACAGCAATATCGCCACCACCAGCCCGGAGCTGCAATACCAGATCAACTTCGCTACTGCAGGCGACTATTATATCTGGGTCTATGGCGCCGGCCCGAACACTTCCGGCGACTCGCTCCACATCGGGCTGAACGGCACGGTGCAGAGCACTTCAAGCAGCATTGATCTGGATAATACTGATACAGTACGGTGGTCGAACACGCGTGCAAATGGCTCACTCGCGATCCTCAGCGGCGTCTCGGCCGGCGTCAACATCATCAATGTCTACATGCGAGAGGATGGCGTCTGGTTCTCCAAGATCCTGCTGACCACCGATCCCAACTTTGTACCGACCAAGGCGATGGATCAATCTGCCTGTGCTGTCACAGCGCCGCCGGAGCCCTATCCCCCTGGCCTGATGATCTGCACGCCGCCCTATGCACCGCTCTTGAAAAATGGAGATTTCGAGGCGAATCCTGGCTACCAGACTGCCTGGGTATATCCGCCTTCAGGTGTGAACATCTCGGCCAATAATCCATATCAAGGTAACTTGGGGCTGCGCATGGCCAGCTACCAGACCGGCAGCGGCTTCACGCGTCCGTGGTGCTACCAGGAATTCACTATGCCGGACTGGATCAACGAGACCACCACGATGAAGCTCCGCTTATGGAAGAGCGTTAACTATATGAATACGCGTGAGGTCACCGATACGCTGCGCGTTGTGTTGCGCACGACCGGTATCACCCCCACGCTCGTTTCGACGCCGACAGTCATCGCGCGCGGCGATGAGGGATGCCCCAGCGTCTGTGATCAGCACTACCCCTTCGATCAGGACCTGGCGCAGGCTATGCGCGCATCCGGCCAGAACCCGGTCAACTATGCCAGCCAGCCGTTGCAGCTCTACTTCTATGACGATTCGAATGCGCTTGATTGCATGAATTTTGGTCCGAGCTGCTTCGCCACCGAGTTCTACCTGGACAATATCTCGCTGGAGGTATGCACCACCCAGCCGCTGCCACCCCTTGATGAGACCAAAGCGGTGATCCGCGGCAACTTGCGCATCATCCAGAACGGCCAACGCATCCAGAAACAGGGGGTGCGCGTGTGGGCCTATCGGCAAAACGGCGCCATGCTGACCACCTATAGCATCCACGATTCGACCTATGGCTTTTATAACATCGAGCCAGGCGAGTACGTGATTTATGCCGAATGGTGGGATGGCGCCGACCTGTACAATGCGCTGACGACCAAGCGTGTCAGCCCTGGCATACAATACTGGGTGAATCTGGATTTGTACTGATGAATGCGGTGCTGAGCTGTCACACCTCGGTAGAAAATGAGCGTCCGGTGCCTAAGCGACGCTGCCGTCGCCTGATCTGGCCGCTGGCGCTCGCTCTGCTGTTTACTGTGTTGTTGGCTTTGCCACTTCTGGCTACTCCGGAGGGAGATCTAAGCAATAAGCCGATCAATCTCTCCAAGCGCGCCGAGCTGGGCCTTAAGTCGGCGGATGCGGATCTGGATGCCAGCGCGGACGGCAAGTGGGTGGCAGCGGTGTGGAGTTTGGGTTATGACAGCAACCCGGACACCGCCCAGGTGGGGCATATCGTGCTTAAGTCGGCCAATGTCATCACCGGTTGGGAGCGCCAAGTGTACGTCTTCACGGCGACGGCCACCCAATGGGCGCAGCAGCCGCGCCTGGTCTTCCACCCGTCGAATTCATCCCAGGTGGCCGTAGTATGGGTATTGTGCCGCAACAAGGACGAACAATGCGACACCATCCAGATGACGACCTGCGAGCTGGCTGCATTTCCGGACCGTTGCCAGCTTCCTCAGACCGTGCGCCAGGAGAGTGGCGTCACGCTTAGCAATCCGGACGTGGCCTATGACGGCAACGGGGTGCTGCACTTCATCTGGCGCAAGGGGAGCGGAACCGGCCAGCGTGGGATCTTTTACCAACGCGCTTTTGGTGTCCCGGTTTTCCTTGACCAAACAACCCAGAACTCGTTCAACCCTTCGCTCGCCTGGAGCAGCGACGGTGGCGGCAACGGCCGACTCCATTTGGTGTGGTACGAATACACGGACGACAGTTCCGCACGGCGCATCAAATACAGCAGTGATGACAATTTGAACGATAACAAGTGGCCAGCTAATACGCAATGCAACTGGAAGGCTCCGACAGGCTATCAATTCACCGGCGGCACGGGCCAACCTTATATCAAGCCATCCATTGCGGCGTATGGCAGCCATGTGTACCTGGTCTGGGATATGTGTCAAAAAAGTGAAGAGAGTTGTGACCCGCAGGATACAAAGTTTCAGATGGCCTACGAACACAGCAACGACAACGGCCTAACATGGTTGACCGGGTGTAGTGGTGGGGTCGGCAAAGCGTTGCCAGGTGCTTACTTTGGTGATGAGGCGTTTCTCTACACGTCTCGACTGCTGAACAACGTCACGGAACAGGAAACGTTGCGTCCCAGCGTCGCGCTGAGCGGAAGTCTGCCTGCTGTCGCCTGGCACACGGAACAGATGGTGGGTGAAAACACGATCTATGTGATTGGCTACGTGAGCAGCATCAGCGTCAGCGGTGTCATCAGCTGGCAGACACCGGTGCTGATCACCCACAATCTGAATTACGACCCCGCTGACGGGGTGGCTGAAGACGCTTCGGCCAATCCGCGCCTTGCCTTCTGGCCGGGTGGTCGGCTGCATCTGGTGCATATGGGGCTATGGGGCGGTAATCCCTTCGATGAGAAGAGCGATTGGGACATCTACTATCGCGGCTACGTCATCACCGATACCTCATCGTTCCCGACAGCAACGCCGACGCCCAAGCCGGGCACGCCCCCAGTCCCGACGCCGACACCGACTCGTTGGTCGAGCATCGATCCATATGACGATGTGCGCAAAGTACGTTTGCCGGTGATCATGAAGCGATGATGGGACTCACGCGTCGCGATGTGCTGATCCTGTTCACCGTGTGGGGAGCAGTGGCACTGCTCCTGGTGGTTGCTTTTCTTACCCTGCGCGCAGCAGCGCATCTGACACCGCCAGCCGTTGCCATAACGGCAGCCACGCCGCTCCCTCCGCCAACCTACACGCCGGTGGCAGCGGAGCAGACGGCACGTCGTATGTATGCCCTGGCCGAGGCAGTAGCCCGCGGTTGGCGCACGGACGCGCAACTGGTCTCCTGTCGCGGCGGTTGGGAACAAACCGCAGTTAATCTTGTCGGGCGGCCGATTGACTGGATCTATCGCTTTTACTCGCCTCAGTCACGACGGCTGTACTTCGTGACAGTCGAGCCGGGCGGCGAGGTCCATACCATCCAACACATCCCCCCGGTGGCGCAGCCGCCGCTGCCGTTATCCATGGAGGACTGGCAGGTGGATAGCTCCACCGCCTTGGCCAGCTGGCTCAACGCCGGCGGAGGGCGCTTTCTGGGTATGTACCCCGGCAGCACGGTGACGGCGCAATTGAGCATTCGCGTGCATGATCTCCAGCCGTTATGGACAGTTGTCGGTTACGCTGAAAAGGAGGATGCTCTTTTCGTGACCACGGTGGATGCCCGAACCGGGGAGACCACCGTCTTGGCGCAGCAATAGCGGTGCGCTGATGGTGTGGGACGAGTGAGGAGGTGCAGAAGATGAAAACGGCACGGTGGTGGAGTGAGAAAAAAGGATCGCGGGGTCAAAGCTTGATCGAAATGGCTTTTATCGCACCCTTGCTGCTGCTCATGTTCATCGGGGTGCTCGAGGTGGGCTGGGCGTTGCGTAACCAGGTGGTGTTGCAGAATGCCACACGCGAGGCAGCACGCTTCGCCGCGCGTGGGCGCTATCTTGACTTCAGCAAGACCGACATTGACCGTATCGGCTACCCCTATGTCGTGCAGCACGAGCTGGACAGCATTGCCGGCCAGATTCCGCTCAGCGTGGCACACGACAATGCCAACAGCACGATCATCATCTCCCATGTACTGGTGGACACCGGCAGGTGTGGTGGCGGAACGGCGGATGACTTGGTGCTGTCGCCGCTCACGCCCGGCTACGGCCACTTTATGGCCACCTTCGGGCTGCCGCAGGCGTCACGCGTAGATTTTAACGCACTCGTGCAGCAAATGAGGGAGGAGAACGAGCGCTTCAACTGTGACCTGCAAGCACGCAACCCAGACGCCATCCCATCGGTCAACAGTGTGATCATCGTGGAGAGCTTCTTCCCGCATCAGCTGTTGGTCAACATACCGCTTGTCTCGCGCCTCATCGCCGATCAAAATGGTGTCATCTGGCTCTATGCGCGTACCATTATGCGCATCACGGCCGACGCGCGTGGTCAGGTGCCCTCGGCCGGAGAGGGTTGTGAAGTCTACCCTATTGCACTGCACACCTCAACATTGGATGGACACCAGCCCGGTGACCCGCTGGGGGACATCTTCAACGGCGCCGGCAATGGTAACTTCGGCTGGATGCGCTGGAGCCCGGCACCCGGCAACGACAGCCAGACCTACCTGGTGGAAGAATTACGTAATCCACGCCTTTCGGTCAACGAATTCGAAGACGCCAGCGATCCGGATGACCACTGGCTCAATGCTGGTGATTGGATTTGGGGTCTGACCGGCGTGGTGAACAGCAATGATGTACGCGACGAGTTGCAGCGGTTGGTCAATAACCGTACCGTGATGCGCATCCCGGTCTGGGACATCGCGGCCGGCACCGGTTCCAACCTCTCCTACCGCGTGCAACGTTTCGTGAAAATCCGGCTCACCGGTTTCGATCTGGATCACAAGACCATTTCAGCCGAATTTGTGGGTGAGGATCCGGATGCATGCCCGGATGTGGCTCTGGGCGGAACGCCCACACCTACGCTGACCATTACCCCCA
>JBMFPH010000058.1:0-16400 GCA_049969215.1 Anaerolineae bacterium
CCCGCCCGCCCGGGTAAGATGAACTAACTCAAACGCGGGTTGCATCAACGCGTAGATGCCCAGCCCCACCAAACAGATAAAGGTAGCCTGCGCATGTCCGGCCAGGATCATCATCGCGATGATGAGTGCTAGAATCAACACTCGCCCTGCGCTCCGATGCACTCTCGCCCACACCCCCATCCCGTCCGTGCTCCAGATGACCCCATCCAACAGCCAGAAGGCCCAAGGCAGCCAGGCAAGGCAGTTGAGCTGGTTGACATGTTCGCTTTGGGCGGCCAGGACCCCGCCCAGTGCAAAGGATACCGCAGCAGCAACGCCTGCCAACCAGCTGAGGCGCAATGTATCTCTGGCGTAAACCAACGTGCCCACCGCTGCCAGAACTGTGTGCATCACAATGGAGACGGCAACCTGCTTGGGAACTGTCAACCACAACAGTGGCCAATGCAGCGGATAGAGCACAGCCGCCTGCATATTAGCTAACAAGGGCACACCCATGAAAAGATAGGGATTCCAGAGGGGCAATCGAGCTTGGAGCATCTGTTGAGTCACAAACGTGCGATAGGGGTAGAAATACAGAAACGAGTCAACGCCCACCAGGATGAGATTGGTGCAGATAATCTTATGAAAAAAGACCAGCGGTAGTATAAGCACTGTCCCCACTGCACATATGCTTTGCCAGCTGGGCGCTCTTTTCATTCTACTTCCTCAATGCGATACACAATGAACGAGACCGAACCATCGCGCCTCAAAGTGCGAAATACCTCACGTAACGCTAATCCCTGACGTTTCAGCGCCAACCTTGCTTCGGTCGCGGATCGCCAGCTGGGGAAAACGATGTAACGTCGCGCACCAGGACGCGCACTCGCCTGGGCAGCTAAATCATCCGGTGACGTCCACATGCAAAAATCGTAAGGGCTACCCCACAGGTAGAAGCGCCAATGGGGTCCCAACCAGCGATGGTAGAACGTGGTGTTCTCCGGTACCGTCTTGAAATAGGCGACCAGCTGATCGATCCCATCGTAGGCGCCATGGTCACCGCCGATGGGAAAGCGACTAGCAGCCGCATCCTGGATGGAAGCTGGTGTGCTGGATAGCAAAGCGAGCACTACAACTATGTAAGCTGTGGATAGCCAGGGCTTCCTGTTGCAAACAGGACATGATCCAGAGGAGACTACCGCCTTGGGAGCAAGCCATGTCCCGCACTCGTGCAGAACATTCCACGGCAACGTCATGACACGGGCTAATAAAAAGAGCAGCAGCGGCACCGCTCCCAGCATGTAGCGATCCCAGACCTGGAATCCCACAAACGCATGTCCCACAAGAAATAGGAGGAGAAAACCGCCTATGACCATATCGTGGTATACAACGTCCCCTTTCTTCTGTGGGGCGTGATCCGTCTCTGCTCCACCCCCCTCAACGGTGTCGTCGGGGCAAAATACTCGAAGTATCATCTTGCCAATTCGAGTTGGTCTGCAGTGGCGAAGGAACAAAATCAGTCCATCACCCAACAGCAACACAGTTACACCGATGATCAGCACATAATTTAGCGGGCGGGATGCGGTGGCGTATTGCAGCCACCCGACGAAGCGGATCAACCGTTGCCATACCGAATCCAGTGGCACGCTCAGAGAACCGTAGCTGAGCAAACTCTGTTCCAGAAAGCCGGGATGGCGGCCGCGTGCTACATCCCAGATCAAGGCAAGGCATACCATCCACGCCAGACCTAAGATGAACCTTTTCCAGGCATTTCTTGTGCTGTACCGTCCTAGTCCTGCTATCAGCGGCAGAAATAGAATGCCCTGCTGCTTGGTCATAACGGCCAAGCCGAGCAAAGCGCCCGCCCAACCTTCACGTCGTCTTATTGCCGCGAGACAAGCAGCCAATACGAACATGACCATTAGCGAGTCGGTGAGGGCGGTGGCGGCGAACAGAATGGCAAATGGAGAAGCAGCCCAGAGAAAGGCAGCCAGCAATCCTGTACCACGCCTGTAGAGATAACGCCCAAGTTGGTAAATGAGCAGTACGCTGGTCACATGGGCCACCAGGGAGGGTAGACGCGCTGCTGTTTCTGTAGCGCCAAACAACAGAAAACTGAGCGCCTGAACGTACATGAACAGGGGGGGCTTATCCACTGGCGAACCGCTTACCATAACATCACGCCCGCTTACGATGTCCAAGGCCCAGGCGCTGTAGACCGCTTCGTCGTGATGGAAGCGATTGCTCGCCATAGGAGATAGTGGTGCCACAACCGCAAGTCCCATGATAAGCAAGAGCACCGCAGCAAGTGTCCACCGGGAGCTGGAGAGGAAGCCTCCCCATCGGCTGAGAAAATCGCCTTGCTTTACCAGTGTGAGGCGAGCGAGCAGATCTGTGAACACCAAGATGTGTCCTGTTCCCTGCCTGCATCGACAGGCACTGGAATTGAGTTTAGACACTTACAGGCGCGGGTGGTAACAGTCGATGAAAGCCCGATTGACCATCATGAGGCGTGCTGTGTCACCAGATACCTCTCGGGTCGGCACCAGGGCATGCAGCTGGGCATGGCTCACCGGAATAAATGCGCCCCCCATCACATTGAGGAGATTGCTGAGCGGCATATCCCCGCTTGGATGGAGATATCCCTGAATGACATAGCGGGGAGTATATAGTACCGCCAGCTCGGCGCGCGATGGCAACGAAAGCAGCGCTTCTCCCCCCGGTGTGGTCACTCCAATGGCAACAATTTGGTTCTTCGGCACCGTGACCACGGGCTGGGCAACGCTTCCGAGTTTCGCCTGTGGATCCAGAGCGGTGATGTGTGCCTCTGCCAGATCCAATGTTTGCTTGTTCGGGTTGTTAAGCCAGGTCAGAAAGGCATCACTCGATGCAACCCTGCCGCTGATCAGATAGGAGAGCGTATAAATGCGGATCGGGGATCTCATCGCATCATCTCCAATCAGTCCGCGAGTCTGGGAACCCCGTATCGGAGGTCCAATATGTCTTGATCACCAAAGTGCTCGCCCGTTGCCCCCTTTCATAGCGCCTTCGATGAGCGGGCCATATTCGGGCATCACATCGCCACAAGCACGGATCAGGCCATAGCACCCCGACATCATCATATCCCCAAATGGGGCGGCAAATAATTTTGGACGCTGGGATGAACGCAACAGATTGCGCCTTGGGCCGGTCACCACCCAAAGGCGCTCTTCCGGGGACAAAGGTTGCTTGTGAAGCACGATCGCTCCATGCCCCTGCGTGTTGAAAACTTCCTCGTGGGTGAGAGTACCCTCGGCCAAGCGGTCCAGAAATCCTTCCAGCTGGGTCGCGGTGATTTCGCCTGTATGGTGCTCGAAGATCCCCTCGATGCCATCTGCACCCAGCCGGAAAGCTAAGCAATGGAAGTTGCCCACATTGACCACAATCGTGGAACATTTTGGACCGATGCTCACATCCTGCAATGCTCCCAAGACCGCTGCGGGCGCCGTATCCATCAACACCACTGGCAGATCGTCGCGCGGAATGCTGGCTGCCACAGCACGCATACGGGTCATTACCTCCGGCACATCCTCTGAGCAAAAGGCGAAAGCGGAGAGGCAATTCTCCGCCCGAACTCGTTCTGCCAGGTACTGAAAGCGAAACAGCCTATCGCTGACGCCAGGCGGCGCCTGGCCATGGTCGAAAACAGCCACTGCCAGCGCGTCTAAATCTCGATCCAAGTTAACTCCAAATTGGCTGAAAGCTTGCGCAATGGCACAATAGTGAAAATCACCAGTGCGTAACCGGACTACCTGGTCGCTTATGGCCAGCGCCTCGTCTTCGCTAACCAAGGTTACACCCATGCCGGCCACCACGTCCAAATCATCGTCGAATGTGCGCGCCGCCTCGGGCGTAGCATAAACACGATAGCCGGCGTTCAGGTGGTCACGCACCGCCCATGCACATGGCCCCCCGCCCATCAGAACACCTGTGAGCACCACGTCCTTGCCGCAACGTGTGGCTTCGCGCACTGCCTGCGCCAGCTGGGCTGTCGGGGACGGCAGTACCATTTTGAAGCAGTTTTCAACTTCACGCTCGCTATCAAACAACAAGATGTCCTGAGTGCCTGTGCCTATATCAACCGCAAGGATCAGCATACTGCCACCTAGTCCATCCGTTTAGTTTTGGCATAATTGTACCACAAAGGTTTTATATCGGCAGCATAGCTGTAATGAATTGCATGTGGATTGCGAGGTGGCTTAACTACGAAACTAGGTCAGCCAAAGGATGAACACCTTACGATTGATATGGGCCCTGGCCGGTCGGCTACCTCAAGGTCCTCTATCCTTCAAACGGCGTGTTGGCTTCCCGCGCTGCGAAGCGACGTCACCACCCGGTCAAAAGGGTAGTATAATACCCCTCCCTTATCGCGAGGGAAGGAGACCAATGTGTGTATCGAGAAGGATACTCGGGTAAAGAATAAAAAATTTGTAAGAGACTATGCAGAGGAATGGTATTAGATTAGCTCAACGGCCGTTGGGGCTTGGTCGTGATCAGCTTGACGAGCTCGCCGCTCTCTTCTTCGTCGAGTGAAAGGGAGCCTATGGTACGCACGGCACCACGGTGCCACTGAGCATATGCGACACCGACTAACATCAGGATCAACAGAACGATCACCGCAGCTTCCATAAGGGACAGTTCCTCTCGTGTACACACCCTGAAGTGCACGATACACAGACGGACACAGTAAATCGCCCTTTAGTATAGTCTCTTTGACCGCCCCTTTCAAGGGGCAAACCGCTTATTTGTGTAATATACTGGTAGGCCATTATGCGTAGCGAGGAAATGCGCGATCGTAGGACACTCCAGAAGTCGTTCAATTTTGCGAAGATGATCGCACAGCCATTATTTCGTCGGGGTGTGTTGATGGTGGTGGCAGCTGACGTGGCAACAAGACCTGCACTTCGGTCCCTTCACCGGGCCGTGAGGTGATGATCACCTGTCCTCCAAATAGTTGAGCTCTCTCGCGCAGTCCCAGCAGACCGTAGTTCCCTTGGTTAGCCAGCTCTGTGATGTCTTCTGGTACCTCAAAACCGATGCCGTTGTCGCGCACTGTGATGATCACCATATGGGGCCAAAATTGGGCGTACACCTGCACCACGGATGCCTGTGCGTGACGGTGGATATTGGTAAGCGCTTCCTGGACGATGCGATAGATAGTGACTTCCAGATCGGGCGACAACCCCTCGGGGGAGCCTTCCACATTCAAAGAGGCGTCGGTGCCATCCTTTTGGATCAAGTTGTTGACCAAATATTGCAATGCTGGCACCAGCCCCAAATCCTCCAATGCGGTTGGACGCAAGTCACGACTGAATGCACGTACCGACTCGATAGTGCGCGTTACCATTTTGCGCAGATCGCGTAATTGCTCGATCGCCTCATCCGGCGACTCGTGAATAAGGTCGCGGGCTAGCTCCAGGCGCTGACCGACGGCGATTAGAGATTGAATCGTATCATCGTGCAAGTCGCGAGCGATACGACGGCGCTCCTCTTCTTGCGACTTTGTAATGGCAGCCACATACTGACGCAGTCCTGCTTGATAACGTGATATCTGCTCTACCATCTCGTTGAATGCGTCGGCCATATCGCGCAGCTCGCGGATCGGACTGGAAGGCACATGAACTGTGTAATCGCCGGCAGCCACCAGACGTGCGTAAGCTGCCATCTTGGTAATCGGGCCCACAACGCGCTGTACCCCCATGAACAAGAACGTCACGAGCACCCCTATTCCGATCACAAGTGCCACGATGATAGAGCGTAGCGAGCGCACTGCCGGTGCCACCACATCGGCCCAGGGCTCCTGAACGATTAACCCCCAGCCCGTGATGCCCACCGTGGCATAGCCGACCACGCGACGTATACCATCTTCACCTTCCACGAGCACAGCTCCCTGGCGATCCCCGCTCAGCAAGCGACTGACCGATAGGCGTTGGCTGAAATCGGCACCGAGAAGTGCATAGTTGGGGTGATAGATTATTCTCCCCTTACGGTCAATCAAGTAGGCTTCACCAACTTCGTTGCTATACAGCTTTCGGATTTCCTCACCGATGCGTTGGAATTGCACGTAGAAACGCCCTGAAAGTACCCCACGAAATTCACCATCACGCGAGAGGATGGGCACAGCAACCACGATGATATCCTCGCCCGAGCCTTCCTCCTGCATAATGTCCGAGAATGTGACCAGTTTCATCTGGCGTGTCACCTGGAAGTAGGGACGGCTTGAGAAGTCCTGGCCCAAGAGATCTGGGCGATAGGGTTCGGTCACGGTACAGATGCCCTCCTGATTCAGCACAATGACCCCTCCGTCGAAATCCAAGAGCAAGTCACGTGCCTGTACCAGGGCATTTTTCTGTTGAGTGGGGTCACCACCACGCACGATGTCAAGGCGTGAGATGGTGGTCAGCACGCGCACGAAGCCAGCCAGATTCTCTGAAAGGCGGTCGGCGGAGATGCGGGCGATTTCCTCGTTGCGCCCCAGTGCCAACTGTTCGGCCACTTGCTGATACACGTAGAACACGGCTGCAACGGAGAGGCCCAACAGCACAGTCAGCGGCAGAGCAGTGACAATCACTGCCAGGAAGGAGAGGCTATCCAATTTCTTGATTATCCGCACAACCGTTCTGAGAACTTTGCAGACCATGCGATCCATTCAGGCGACTACTTAAGCCTTCCAGACCTTTCTTCTACATACTGGTTAGCTTCTTCTTGGGCAAGGCGAAGTGCATCGGCGGGATCAGCGCCATAGAAAGCTGCCTTAATGGCATCAGCATAAGCGCGCTCCACCTCTGGGAATGCATCGAGCAGGTAAGGACGTGCTGACTCAAGCTGGGCTAGGAAGGGCTTTAGCAAGGGGTCGCCAGCAAAATGGGGTGTGGATAATAGCCAACTGCGTGCCGGGTAATGACCCAAACGACGAGCCATGGCTAACCCATACCGGTCGCTGGTCACCCATTTCATGAATTCAAAAGCCACTTGCCGGTTGCGACTTCCGCGCGGCACGAACAATCCTGTGCTACCCAGAGCTGAAGCTGCTGAGGCGCCGGCAGGTGTTTCCGGTAGCTTGGTCACCCCGATTGGGAAATCTGGTGCGTGGGTAACAATGTAATGGATGTCGTGAGGCGTGCCGAAAAACATGGCAATTTTGCCCGCCAGAAACAGCTTGCGCGGATCCTCATAATCACGTGGACGGGTTGTCGGCAGAGGACCATATCCATTGCGCGCCATCATAGTGAGAAAGCGCAGTCCTTCGACATTGGCTGTAGCATCAAGCGTGAACCGATATCCGATAAACGAATCACCTGCCACCAAGTTGCCCCCAGCTTCCGCTAACCAGGCAAATACATGCCAGGGATCCGTAGTGAACCCTATGCCATAACGTGTGCCGTCTGGGCGCGTCAACGCAGCGGCATCGGCAGCGAATTGCTTCCATGTGTAGCCGACATCAGGATATGCTAATCCTGCCTCGTCAAAGTGAGCTTTGTTGTAAATGAGCACCAGGGTGTAGATGTCCAGAGGAACTCCATATTTCACCCGGTCCCAGGTGACCTGCTCCATTGCCTGCGGCAAAAATTCGTCCTGAGCACCCCATGCATCCCACAGGTTGTCCAATGGCTCAGCCAAGCCTTGAGCTGCCATTGCTGCCACGTGAGCTTGCACCACGTCCGGTGGATCTCCTACCTGGAGTGCCTTCTTCACCCGATCGGGGATACTTTGATAGACAAATCCGTGGATATTGACATTGACATTGGGGTATGCCTTCTCGAAATCGGCTGCCACCTGTTCAAAAAGCGGATCCGGTGCTACCAGATCTAAGCTCAACCAAACTTCCAGCGTAACTGCTTCGACCGGGATCCCGGGGTTTACGGCAGGCACATCACTTAGCGTCTCAGGGGACAGTGGGTTAAGGGCACACCCAGTGAGCACAACAACGGCGAGCCACACAAACCAGTTCCGCTTGGCCAGCCAGCTCACCGTACACTGCCACAGCCACTTCATCTATTCGTCTCGCTCGAGCTTCTCATAGTCAGTGACCCACCCTCGTCTGACCGCGTACATAGCCGCCTCTGTGCGCGACCCGACTCCCAATTTGGAGAAAATGTTGGATAGATGGGCCTGGACCGTGCGATCGCTGATGAAGAGCTTACGGCCGATTTCCTTGTTGGTAAGACCCTTGCCAACCAAACGGAGGATCTCCAGTTCGCGTTCGGTCAAACCTTCGAATTCATCTTTCTTGGCACCGGACATCCATTCCGCAGGAGCACGGCCACTAGCAAACTGGGCCATCACCTTGCCTGCTACCGCAGGATCCAGCATCGAGCGGCCCGAAGCTACCGCCCGAATAGCGCGGACCAGCTCATCAATTTCAGCCGTCTTCAATAAGTACCCGTTGGCACCAGCCTGTAGGAGCGCGAAGATATATTCATCGTCGTCGTGCGCTGTCAACACGAGCACTGCCACCTGAGGTACTTCCTGTTTTATCCGGCGTGTTGCTTCCACGCCCGACATCCCCGGCATTCGCACATCCATAATCACGACATCAGGTTTCAGCTGCACTGCCAGGCGAACCGCCTCTTCACCATTAGAGGCCTCACCTACCACCCGCATATCCGGTTGGCGCTCCAACAGTTGTCGCGTGCCAGCACGTACAACCGCATGATCATCTGCCAATAACAAGGAAATACTCATAGGCGCTCCCGCTTGCATTTCTCAAACATATGTCACCTGGCTGGACCTCGAACATGGGCCTGCAATCAAATTGTGACGCGTCGGATCTACTTCGTGTTCCAATTCCCTTATTATTAAGTATAGTACTAATGATCTCCGAGAACAAAAGGGCATGGGAAAACTTCCAACCAAACACTCACAGTTTTGAGAAAAACTAAATGGGGAGCTCAAGCGTTTCAATGCCTCAGAACAGGAAATTGCTGTCCGGCGAGCTCGTCTCAGGAGCGCACATACGGGATTGTCTGCGGGCCTTCCGGAAGCACACAGATACGCACATCCCGTCCCATCCGTTTTAGGAGCTCCATCACGGTGTCTTCGATCCGGTGACTGGGTTTCAAGAGCGCTGCATATATTTGCTCGTCGCTCAAATTATCCGTGTAAAGGTACACATCTGCTTTGAGCTGGATCTGGGCCTGGACTTGCACCTGCCATTGATCCTGTTTCAGGAAACCGGGTTGCGAGACCATCTCCAGAACCGCCTGAGGGCTGTCGCATGCACGCAACAGCTCCCCGTACAAACCGTGTTCGGGAATCCCATCCCAGCAGCTGGCAGCAATGATGATAGCTCCGCCGGGACGCACGATCTGCGCTGCAGCACTCATTCCCTTGACTGATTGATACAGATTGAGATCCAAAGGATAACCGGAATTGCTGGTGATAACGATGTCGAAGGACTGCTTCACCGCCACCATGGCACGTTCTTTAACAAAGTGGTATCCCATTGTATAAGCCGAGTCTAGATTGCCGGCAAAAACTCCCACAATACGCTTCTCGCGATTGAGTGCCACATTGATGAGGAAAGTAGGGTTAACCTTCCCTGCCGCCTCGCGGATTTCTTCCTGGATGGGATTGTGCTCCACCACTCCCCAGGTGGCATTAGGATGGGCTATCATGGCGGCATCATGGTTTCCAAACACAGTGCGTTGCCCCGCCATACCGGGCAGTACAGCTTTGCCTCCGCCTGAGAAGCCGGCGAAGAAGTGTGGCTCGATGAATCCAGTCAGGATTTTGACGTCGCACTCATAAAACTCGCGATTCACCCATATCTCATGGTTATATTTGCTCACCCCTAGATACACCTGGCTACTAGGATCAAATGCATTATTCTGTACGATGCGGTAGCACTCCACGATGTCATCGCCCAGCATACTCCGCAGCTCTTCCTCGGTGTTGGTACGGTGGGTACCGAGCGCGTTGAATAACGTGATATGATGCGCAGGGACGTGGTTGAGGGCATGGATCACAGCTGGTACCACCAAGTGGTTAGGCGTCGGCCGCGTGATATCACTGAAAACAATGCCGACTCGGTCGGTCGGCTTCACCAGATCGCGCAAGGGGGGCGAGTCGATCGGGTCGGCTAATGCCTCCAATAGGGCAACCCGTTCGTCCTCCACCGCAGGAACATAGCGTGGCGCCACGACAGTAACATCTAATTCATCCGGGAGCTCAATGGTCAGACCTGTCTTGCCATATGCCAGCTCGATTTCCATATTCAGCTCTTCTCAATGGTATCCATCGAAAGTTGAGTTGCACTTTTGCGCAGCTAACGCTAAGCGAAAAGGGTGCCGGTTCTACTTTGTTCGAGTTTGTGGCGAGATTAATTGCGCTGCTCACTCTTGAGGTGGTTGTGATGTGCGCGCTTTGACTCCCGCCAAATCCTCCAGCACTGTGATGACGGCAGAATGATCGAGTTCTCCACGACCCGCAGCGAGCAATGCGCTGAACAACTCGTGGGCAATCGCTGTGGCAGGCAAGGGAACTTGCAAGTCACGTGCCGTCGACATAATGATGTTCAGGTCTTTGTAATGGAACTTGCTCTTGAATCCTGGCTCGAATTCTCCCTTTATCACTTTGGGACCACGCACATCCATCACACGTGTTTGAGCATAGCCAGCGCTCAGCACTTTCAGGATGATGGCCGGGTCCACACCCGCTTTGGCGCCCAACACCAGTGCCTCGGCCATGCCAACAAAATTGAGCGCTACCTGAATCTGATTGCAGGCTTTGACCGTCTGGCCGGCGCCATGGGTGCCACAATAGGTCACTGTCTTGCCCATCACTTGGAACAATGGTAGCATCTCGTCGAACAGATCCTTTGGCCCTCCCACCATAATGGAGAGGCTGGCCGTCCGGGCGCCCACCTCGCCGCCACTTACCGGTGCATCGAGACAACGTACCCCCTTCTTGCCCAACACTTCGGCCACCTTGATAGCCGTCTGCGGTGCAATGGTGCTCATATCGATGTAAACCAATCCAGGTCGCGCTGCCGCAATGATACCTTCCTGTGCCAACGCTACTGCTTCGACGTCGGGCGAGTCGGGGACCATCGAGATGACGATATCACTCCGTGCCGCCACATCCTTGCACGAACTGCCCGCTTGGGCACCAGCATGGAGTGCACCTTCCATTGCTTGCGGCACGATATCGTACACCACCAGCGGATAGCCTGCGTTCAGCAGGTGGCTCGCCATATGTCGCCCCATAATACCCAGACCGATGAAGCCAATGCGTAGTTGCATCGAACATTCCTCCTTAGCTACTGCGCTTTAGAAAGATTCATACACGCTTCGAACGGTTTGTCAATAAGTGCACAAGCCGATTGGGGCTCCGATTTTCTAATCACGCGGAAGACAAAGCGGGCGGAGAGCTGTTTAGGGGCAGCAAGGTAAGGGCCTTGGTCGTATATGTTATCCCTGTACCAGGATGGCTAGCAGCGCCGGCGTCACATCAGTCAGATCGTTCAATTGCGCCGCTACCGCGGCATGGTCGGCGCCGATCAACAAGGCCATAGCTGGATTAAGAGTATGATGTGGAGTGCTCATATCTTCCAGATTGCCGTGGTCGCTGATGGCAAGCACCAGCGAACGACTCAGGTCGAGGTGATCCAGGAGACCATAGAGGAAGCGATCGAGCTGCTGCAACACGTTCAGGGCCAGATCCCCATCCTGTCGGTGCCCGGCCAGGTCTGTGATCCAAAACTCGAAATAGCTCAGCGCATGCTCCCGTGCCAAGAGGGCAAGGTTCTTACCTGCTTGCTCCGGGGAGATGGTAGGGACTTTGTAGCCTTGCTGGCGGAAATAATCATTGGTGAGTAATCCTGAGATCGCCCTGCCCGCCTGGAGTTCCTGAACGCCGCGCAGGGTGAGACCGGCAAGCCATGCCGCCCGGCTGTTAGCGCTCAGGCGCTGCGTTCCACGCGCAATGCGATGCAGGAAGCGATCGGTGTAAGCGTTGGCATAAGCGACAGGATAGCCAGACGCCACAAGCGAGCGAAACAGATTCCCACGCTCCAGCAGTGCGCACAACTGTTGGTTTGGGTAGGGACCATCGTGATACCCCAGCAGCGCGGATGCGTTTACCCCGGTTAACAGCGTGGTCTGGCCGGTGCCGCTCTGAGGCAGGCCGGGAACACCTAAGCGTGCATCCAATGCCAGCAAGCTCGCCTGACGTGTGACCCTTCCCGCTTGTTCGCGTATCAGGTAGCTTCCCTCCAGCAGGGATTGCACCATAGGCATGCTCGCTTGGGCCAGAGGATTCCTATTAGGGTCTCCCTCGCCCAGGCCAACCCCATCCAGGAAGACAATCACCAGGCGTTCGATTGCCATCCTTGCCCTACCGCATCAAATGTGCAAATGGACGTCGTATCAGGCTCAGCAACATACGCACTTCTTCTACACGCAAGACGATCAGCGACCCGCCATAAACGCCACAGCCCGCCACAGCAGCACTCACAACGATGAGAAGCAGCTCCGGGATGGTTCTCCCCGGGAAATAACAATGGAGCTGAAGCTGTACAAAGTAGGTCAAAGCTCCCATAGCAAGAGCGGCCGGCAATACCCTAGCGATGGTGTATCCCAAACGGTATCCCCCCAATGGTACCTCGCGATGTGTCAACCACAACATCACGATGGCGTGTGCTGTCAACTGCGCCGAATTCGCAAGCACCAGGTCGGTCATGCGCAATGCGCGAAAGAGAGCAGGCGCCAACGCAACCATCAAGTAAACGATCACGCCAAGCACACCCACCAGTGCAGGGGTGAGCGTGTTCTGGCGCGCGTAAAAAGCAAACACTAATGGTAGGTCGATTGCAGCAAATGTTGTGCCCAGTAGATAGAGGCGCAGTGCCAATGCTGTTTGCTGCGTGTCATAAGCGGTGAAGTCCCCATGCTGGAAAACTAGGGCAATTAATGGCTCCGCGATGGTGAACAGTCCTACAACGGCAGGCAAAATCAGCACCAAAACCATTCGAATGCCCCGAATGAGCGTCTCGGCAAACTCTGGCGCGTGTTTCTTATCACTCCTCGCGTTAGTAATGGAATTGGGTGGACTTGCCAGTCGGCTTAATGTGGGCAGGATGGCCATCGCAATCGCAGCTGACACCAATCCCAGTGGAAATTGTACAACCGTGGTAGCATAGCGCATCCACGCGATGCTCTGTTCTCCGGTACGGCTGGCCAGATTGCGGTCAATAACGATGCCCACCTGACTGATCACCAGACCGAGCACGACAGGCGCGTAGAGCTTCACGATCTTTCGCAACATCGGGTGCCGTAAGTTCACATCGAAGCGCAGCTGTGCTCCACGCAACCCCGGTATTTGTAATGCGACCTGAGCGGCCGAGCCAATCACCATACCCACCGCCAGACTTTCAATACCGAGTCCTAACCATCCGGTCAATATGAATGCCACCACCACAAGGCTGGCATTGAAGACAGCGACCGCAAATGCAGGCAGAGTAAAGCGCTTGAGAGCATACAGTAGGCCGGCGGTTATGCCGGAAAGGCTAAGGAAGATCACCGCCGGAGAGGCCAGGCGCATCAGATACGCTGTGGTTTGCAGCAGATGGGCGTCGAACCCTCCTGACATCAGCCAAGCGATTTGGTGCGCTCCCAATTCCATCACGAGCAGCGCCAAGCTCATCAGAAGGGTGGTCAAGCTGAGCATCACGCTGGCAACGCGCCACAGCTCCGAGCGATCACGTTCTGCCAGTTCAGAGAAGACGGGCACTAGTGCACTGCTCACCAGCCCATCAATGAGCAAATCAAACAACATACGCGGCACACGGCTGGCCACCTCGAAGGCGGAGACCGACCCACTCGCACCGAAGAGATAGGCGATGGTCATCTCCCTGAGAAGCCCCAATACACGACTGGCAACATTACCCAATGCAATCAGTGATGCAGCCCCAGCGATGCTAGTGCCGCGTGCCGGTGATCGTTCGCTCGTCTGCACATCCTCAGACATAATGGCTTGGCCTATGGATGAAACGGGGTGCCCACAGAATGATCCTTCTTCCGATTCGGCTTGCTCCGTAAAACGTGCCACGCAAAAAGCGGCAGCGCAAGCATGCGCCGCCAACGCCACGGTTGGGTGATCAGCCTGTATAACCATTCCAGCCCGACTTTGCGCATCCACTGGGGCGCCAACGGATGTACACCGGCAATGTAATCAAAGGATCCACCCACTCCTATACACACCGGCACCTCCAGTGTTTCCAGATTTCGCGCGATCCACAAATCCTGCGCCGGGGCGCCGAAGGCGACAAACAGGATGTCAGGGTGTTGCATACGAATGCGCTGGACGATCGCCGCGTTTTCCTCGATACGAGGTGAGCCAGGGTAGCTGCCTGCCACGGCGGTGCCGGGAAAACGGGCCTGCAGCGCAACAGCGGCACGCGCGGCCACGCCCGGCATAGCTCCGAGGAAGTACATCCGGTAGCCTTTGCTCGCCGAGAGTTGGGCCAAGCGGACTACGAGATCCACACCTGGCACACGCTCCGGAATGGGACGACCCAGGTGACGGCTCGCCCACCACACACCGATCCCATCGGGCAGCGCCAATGCACTCTGATTGATAACCCTCCGAAACTCGGCGTTGCGTTGGGCAAGCATAACGAATTCAGGGTTGACCGTGACAATTTGGTGTGGAGTGCCTTGAGCAATGAACGCCTCGATCAGCTCCAACGTCTGCTGGAAAGTGACGCAATCCACACGCACACCCAAAATGTACACAGACGACAAGTCAACGGCGTGCCGAATCGAACACCTCCCATAATTGTCGGGCAGCACTTTGCCAGGAGAACCTCTCTGCTTGGCAGTAGCCCCTTTCGACCAGCGCGCGACGCAGATCGGGTTGATGAACGACCTGTCTCAGCCCGGCAGCAATGCTATCAATGTCCAGAGGGTCCACCAACACGGCGGCATCGCCCGCCACTTCGGGCAGCGAGGACACATGCGAAGTCAGTACAGGGACACCGCAGACCATTGCTTCCAATATGGGCATCCCGAACCCCTCGTAGAGAGAGGGGAAGACCAGCGCTTTGGCACCGCTGAGGAGCGCCGCTTTGTCTTCAGGCGCTATGTATCCCGGAAAGATAACCCGATTCTGCAGGCCCAGACGGTTGACCAAACGCAACAGTGTATCATAATCCCAACCTTTCTTGCCTGCCAGGACCAGCTGAAGACCTCTGCGCTCCGAGGGGCTCCAAGGTAGATTGGCCCGCGCAAACGCTTCAATCAGCCGAGACAAGTTCTTGCGTGGCTGTAGTGTGCCCAGGTACAGTAAGTAATCGCCTTGGATGTGATAGCGTGCCCTGGTTGCTGCAATGATCTGTGGATCTTCAACACGGTGCAACGTTTCATCGTAACCGGGATAGATCACCCGGACACGCGAGAGATCTGCTCCGTAATGTCGAGCTAAGTCTTCCCGAGTCGCCTTTGAGTCTGCAACGATATATGCTGCCAAGTGCACATGGCGGCGTGTACTCCAGTGCAGATACCAACGATCGAAAGCGCGATGCGTCTCTGGGTAGTACAGGTAGCCCAGATCATGGACGGTGACCACCGTCGGGACCGGACACGCTATCGGCATCACATGTGCCGGTATGAAAAGCAGATCGGGGGGATGACACCGCAGCTCCCAATTAAGCCGAACGTGGGTCCAGAGACGCGGAAAGGGGATGATGCGTACCGTCCACCTTACCGTCTCAGCACCCGATGAGCTAGTCCGTGTCGAATTCGCCTCGAGTGCGTTCGTTTCAGGCAGCATTTCAGCAGGTAACTCTCGGGGTGAATACAGGATTATGTGGTGTTCCTGCTGGACACGCAATAAGGCGCGAATGAGATGAAATGAATATGTTTCAGTGCCGGTCTGCTCTGGACGAACGGCACGGCTGGCATCAATCCCGATACGCATATCTAACCTTTCATCGTATCTAGGACGAATTTCTCAACGGCCCAAGCGACCGCTTCATCGTGTCCATCGGCTGATGGTTGAGAGGGTGCGACGATATCCGCAGCGGCTTGTGCTGCAGCGCTGGCATTGGGCATCGCAATGCCCAGACCTGCCCAAGCCAGCATGTCGGCGTCGTTATCGTGGTCTCCTATTGCCAGCGTGGCAACGCGCGGAATGCCCAAATGTGCTGCTAGAATCGCCAGCGCATGTCCTTTGGACACGTGCGGAGCGGTGACCTCCACGATCAAATCGTGCGAACGCACCACGTTGACCTGGTCGTCGAAACGTTCGCGCAGCTCTCGGATTATCTCAAGGGTCCTCTCTGGTGCCTCTATGAAGAGAAACTTAAGTGGAGGGCGGCTAAGCCAGGTCACCAAGTCATCCACGAGCACGGCAGGCACTCCAGTGATGGCCTGCATGCGGACGGC
>JBMFPH010000059.1:0-16235 GCA_049969215.1 Anaerolineae bacterium
AGAGGTGGAATATATTGCCCGGCTAGCTCGTCTTGGTCTGAGCGATGAGGAGAAGGAGCTGCTGCGTGAGCAGCTGTCTGCCATCCTGGAGTATGCTGCGATCATCAATCAGCTGGATACGCACAACGTCGCACCGATGACCAGTGCCCTGCCGTTGCGCAATGTGATGCGCCCCGACTCCACCGCGCCGGGGTTAACGGTGGACGAAGCGTTGCGCAATGCCCCTGCCGTCCAGGACGGTCAATTTCGTGTGCAATTCGTCCTGGAGTGATCATGCATACAACCGAGCTGTGTAATCTGAGCATCTATGTCGCGCTGAAACTGCTGCGGCAGCGTGCGCTCTCCGCGTCGGAGCTCACGCGTGCCCATCTGGAACGCATTGCTGCGTTGGACGGACGGTTGCACGCCTATATCACGGTGACAGCAGAGATGGCGCTTGCGCAAGCACGCCAGGCGGACGAGCGGCGTGCGCACGGTGACGAGGCCGCTCTGCTGGGCATCCCCGTGGCGATCAAGGACGTCATCTGCACGCGCGATGTGCGTACCACCTGTGGTTCGCGCATTTTGGAGAACTTCGTGCCTCCCTACGATGCCACCGTTGTGACCCGTCTGCGTGAGGCGGGTGCCGTCCTGCTCGGCAAGACCAATACGGATGAATTTGCTATGGGCTCCTCGACCGAACATTCTGCCTTCTTTACCACTGCCAACCCGTGGGATTTAGACCGAGTGCCCGGTGGGAGCAGCGGGGGCAGTGCTGCGGCGGTCGCGGTCGGCTGTGCTATGGGGGCGCTGGGATCGGACACGGGTGGGAGTGTGCGCCAGCCCGCTGCACTGTGTGGTGTTGTTGGCCTGAAACCTACCTATGGCCGTGTCAGTCGTTATGGCCTGGTCGCACATGGCTCGTCGCTTGACCAGATCGGCGTGTTGACGCGTGATGTGCGCGATGCAGCGTTATTGCTATGCGTCATCGCCGGCCATGATCCCCGCGACGCGACGAGCTTGGATGTCCCTGTGCCCGATTATGTACGGGAGCTGGAACGCGAAGCCGACCTAAACGGAGTGAGAATCGGCGTTCCACGAGAATATTTCATCCCGGGCATCGAAGCGGGCGTGGAGTCCGCCGTCCGTGAGGCGTTACATGTCATGGAAGAGGCTGGTGCAGAACTGGTCGAGGTTTCCCTGCCGCACACACAGTACGGCATCCCGATCTACTACTTGATTGCCACGGCAGAGGCGAGCAGCAACCTGGCACGCTACGACGGAGTGCGCTATGGCCTGCGCGTGGAGGACGTGGATATGTGGCAGACCTTCTTCCGCACTCGCGAGATTGGCTTCGGCCGCGAGGTCAAACGGCGCATTATGCTGGGCACCTATGCCCTCTCGGCCGGGTACTACGATGCCTATTATCTCAAGGCACAAAAAGCACGCACCTTGCTACGCCAGGACTTTGAGCGCGCCCTGCAACAGGTGGATGTCTTGGCATGTCCTACCACGCCGGGCGTCGCGTTTCGCATCGGTCAGAAGTTGGACGACCCACTTCAGATGTACCTGAGTGATGTGTTTACTGTCTCATTGAATTTGGTGGGGATGTGTGGGATCTCGGTGCCTTGTGGCTTTGCGGATGGATTGCCGGTCGGGTTGCAGCTGATGGGGCCGCCGCTGGGCGAAGCTATGCTGCTGCGCATCGCCCATGCCTACCAACAACGCACCGAGTGGCACACCTATCGTCCCCCGCTTCCAATCCAAGCTTTAGGAGGATGACATCCCAATGGCAATCACCAAGGCGATCATCGCCGTAGCTGGCTACGGCACACGCTTCATCCCGGCGACTAAGGTACAACCCAAAGAGATGTTACCCATCGTGGACAAACCGGTCGTGCAGTACCTGGTGGAGGAAGCGGTCGCCTCGGGCATAACCGACATCGTGCTGGTGACACGCTCGGGCAATCAGGCGGTGGAAGATCACTTTGACAGTGCGCGTGAACTGGAGCTCCACCTGGAGGCACAGAAGAAGTGGCGTGAGTTGGAAGAAGTGCGCCGTATTGCCAATATGGCCAATTTCATCTTCGTCCGTCAGGGCAAGGATCTCCCATATGGCAATGGTACCCCTTTGCTGTGTGCCCGCCCCGTCATCCACCGCGACGAAGCAATTGTGTACATGTTCGGCGATGATATCGTCAAGTCGGAGGTGCCCTGCGCCCGTCAGCTGATCGAGGTATATGAGCGCTACCGGCCGGCGGCCGTGGTAGCTGTACAGGAGGTGCCTCCGGAGGAGATCAGCCGCTATGGAGTGGCCAAGTTGAAACCCAGTTCCGACCGCAACGAGCTAGAACGCATGGTGGAGAAACCTGATCCTGCCGAAGCTCCCTCCAACCTGGCTCAGTTGGGGCGCTTTGTCCTTTCCTATGAGGTGATCCCTATTCTGGAGCGCTTGCGGGTGGGCAAAGGGGGTGAGTTGTGGCTGGCAGACGCCATCGACGAACTGGCTGCCACGGCTTCAGTTATCGTGCATCGCATTGAGGGCAAGTGGTTCACGACGGGCGATCCGCTGCGCTTTCTGAAAACCACGGTGGAATTCGCCCTTGACCGCCCCGACATTGGGCCTGAGTTCGCTGCCTATTTGCGCTCGCTTGACCTATCGCGTTATGGGGTGTAGCTCGGACGTAGCGCTTATAAGATCTCGACTGACCTGTCGCCTCACCCGAGCTGCGATTTCAAAAACCTACCCGTGAAAGAGGTTACTGCTCCCCGCTCAGCTGCGCGCGCAACAGTTGCTCGACCAGCTGGGGATTCGCTTTACCACGGCTGGTTCGCATCACCTGGCCGATCAGGAAGCGCAGCACGGTCTCCTTGCCAGCGCGAAATGAAGCAACGGCGTCGGCATTCTCGGCAAGCACACGCGCTACCAGCGTTGCCAGCTGTTCATGATCAGAAATCTGCCCCAGGTCGAGCTCCTGTACAATCGCGTCAGGCGCGCGACCTGTCTGCCACATCACACTGAAGACCTGCTTCGCTGCAGTTTGGTTCAGCGTGTTGTCTGCCACCAATGCGATCAGGCGTGCCAAGTCACCGGGGCGAATTCGCACCTCATGGATAGGTGTTCCCGTCTCACGCATCACGCGAAACAGTTCACCAGACACCCAATTGGCCACCATCTTGGCGGTGATCGGCGGCCGGACGCTGTGTACCACGTCCTCGAAGTAATTCGCTACGGCGCGATCCTCGGTCAGGACGGCCGCATCATATGGACTGAGCGCATAGTCGGCGATGAAGCGCGCCCTCTTGACATCTGGCAGCTCGGGCAGCTCCTGTCGTATGCGTTCGATCCACGCTGCATCCAATGCCAGCGGTGGCAGGTCAGGCTCGGGGAAGTAGCGATAGTCATGTGCTTCCTCTTTGCTGCGTTGCGGGCGGGTGACACCGGCGGCTTCATCCCAGCCCATGGTCACCTGAGTGACCTGGCCACCAGTTTCCAGCAAGCGGGTCTGGCGTTCGATCTCATAGGCGATGGCATTGCGCACGCTGCGGAAGGAGTTGAGGTTCTTGATTTCCACCTTGGTGCCCAGCTCCTCGCTGCCTTGGGGACGCAATGAAAGATTGACCTCACAACGCATCGCCCCTTTTTCCATATCGCCGCTGCTCACCTCTAAGTAGCGTACAATCTGGCGCAGTTGCGTGACTAAGGCATACGCCTCCTCGGCGGAGCGGATATCGGGGCGCGTCACAATCTCCATCAGCGGTACACCGGCGCGGTTCAAATCTACCAAGCTGTGTGCGCCTGCGTGGATGAGCTTGCCGGTATCCTCCTCCAGATGCACACGCACGATCCCGATACGACGCACCCCGGTAGATGTTTCCACATCCAACCAGCCGTCTGTGCACAGGGGCAGCTCGTACTGGGAGATCTGATAGCCCTTGGGCAGATCGGGGTAGAAGTAATTCTTGCGCGCAAAGACGCTGTGCGCCTGAATATGGCAATGCAATGCCAAGCCGGTCATCACCGTGAAGCGCACTGCTTGTTCGTTGATGACGGGCAGGGTGCCGGGCATGCCTAAGCATATCGGGCAAACATGCGTGTTGGGAGGGGCACCGAACACATCAGCACGACATGCGCAGAACATTTTGCTCGCCGTGTTGAGCTCGATGTGTACTTCCAGACCGATGACCGGCTCGTAGCGCATCAGACGGGTCCCACTTTGTATACTACAGCTGAGGGCTCGGTCAAGCCACTCCTAGGATGGCATCGAGGAGAATGCTGAGTGCATCCCCAACTCTACGGTCGAGGAGAAAGCAAGCCAGAAACATGGTGGGATCAAGTATCTCAGCAGCGTTTGTACCTCCCACCGAACTTGTTACACTCTGTGAATCAATATATAATTGGCAAGTATTTTAAAAGCCAGAGACAAGGAGCGATGGGGTTTATGCCTTGCTCAGCGTGCGTAGGCAGCGGGTGCAAATCTTAACCTTGCGACGCTTGCCGTTTTGAATGATGGTCGCCCGCTGGATGTTCACCTTGAACTGGCGCTTGACGTGCCGCATCGAGTGGCTGACGTGAAAACCGAACTGGGCGGTCTTGCCACACATTTCACACTGTGCCATAAGGAAACTGCCTCCTGGAATCCGAACGATTATTCCATTATAGATAGTCACAACAAGTGTGTAAGTTTAGCACATTTTGAAAGGATAGGCAAGTGACGCGCGCGGAACGCGGCGGGGTCATCCGGCATCAAACGGATTGGGGGTGGATTGAGGTATCCCCTCTGGCAATAGCCGCTATCGCCAGCGGAGCAGCGCTGGAATGCTACGGCGTGGTGGGGATGGCTTCCCATTCGCTGCGTGACGGTTTGGGTGAACTATTAGCGCGTGATGCCAGCCATCGTGGCGTGGAAGTCCAACTGCGTGATGGAGAGATTGGTGTGGATTTGTATGTTATCATCGAATACGGAGTACGCATATCGGAGGTGGCACGCAATGTGATGTCCTTGGTGCATTTCCGGCTGGAGAAGGCGCTCAATATGCCAGTGGCGCATGTCAACGTCCACGTGCAAGGATTACGTGTGAGTCCACAAGATGAACGACGGTGACAGGGCTGGTTGAGATGGAAAAAAGCAGGGCAAGGGCTGCACGCTCTTCGCAACGAGCTAAAGCGTCGGGAGGGAACGGGCATCTTCGTATGTGTGACGGTTATGGCCTGCGCCAAGCTATGAGAGCAGCGGGCGATTGGCTGCGCCGTCACGTGGCAGAAGTCAACGCGCTGAACGTCTTTCCTGTGCCCGATGGCGATACCGGCACCAATATGGCACTCACTATGGCAGCTGCGCTAGCGGAAGTGGAAGCGAGTGTGGACGGTTCTGCAGCCGGCGTAGCCCAGGCGCTGGCGCGCGGTGGCCTGATGGGAGCACGGGGGAACTCGGGTGTGATCCTCTCCCAAATTCTGCGTGGCCTAGCTCATGGCTTGGCGGACAAGAAAGACTTCTCCGTCCGCGACCTAGCTCTCGCCGTGCAGGAGGCGTATGAAACTGCATTGCGTGGCATCATTCGACCAGTGGAAGGCACCATCCTCACCGTTATGCGTGCCACAGCTGAATCCATCCGTGCCAGCAGCACACACACCGATGACATCCTGGCCGTGCTGAGCAAGGCAGTCGAGGATGCGCGTGAGACCACCCGACGCACCCCTGAAATGTTACCTGTGTTGAAGGAAGCAGGCGTGGTGGACGCAGGTGGACAGGGATTGGTATATCTCTTGGAGGGAATAGTGCGCTTCCTGCGCGGTGAGCCGGTCGAGGCTGATGTGGGGATCGCCATGGAAAGCGTCACAAGCGCGCGTCCTCACCTTCGTGAGCAGGAAGCTAACTACGGCTATGATGTCCAGTTCCTCATCCACGGGGAGCAGCTGGACATAGAGCAGTTGCGCCACGACCTGGAGGCAATGGGTGACAGTGTGCTGGTGGTGGGCGATGCGCAGCTGGTCAAGGTGCATCTCCATACCCACGAACCCGGCCGTCCACTCAGCTATGGTGCGGGCAAAGGCACCTTGTCCGATGTGGTGGTCGAGAATATGCAGGCGCAATATCAACACTTCGTGGAGCAGCAAAGGGCCACCAGTGAAGATGTCACTGGGATTGCCATCGTGTGTGTTGCCTCTGGTGAGGGTCTTACACGCATTATGGAGAGCATGGGGGTGAGCCGCGTCATCCCGGGCGGTCAGACGATGAATCCCAGTATCCAGGAGATTCTTTCCGCTATCGAAGCAACGCGTGCCGACAGAGTGCTTGTATTACCTAATAACACCAATGTAATCGCTGCAGCGGAACAAGCTTGCCAACTCTCCTCTAAGCAGGCCCTGGTGGTGCCAACGCGTAGCATCCCACAGGGTATTGCAGCGTTGTTGGATTTCAATCATCAAGCTGATCTTGAGGCCAACTGGATGCGCATGACGCGCAGTGCTTCCACAGTGCAAACTATCGAAATCACCCGTGCGGTGCGTTCCAGCCAGGCGAATGGGATGAAGGTTGCGCGCGGAGACATTATTGGCTTGTTGGATGAGGCCTTGGTCGCCAGCGGAACGGATACGACGGTGGTGACCCTTCAAGCGTTGGAACAAGCTTTAGTGGCAGAACGCAATATCGTGACCATTTACTTTGGGCAGGATGTCGATCTCGCGGCGGCAACAGAACTGGCCGAGGCCATCCAGGCGCGTTATCCGCATCTCTCGGTCGAGACACACAGTGGAGGCCAGCCACACTACTACTATATCATCTCTCTGGAGTAACATAGCACTATGGGGCGAGTCGCTGTTGTCACAGATAGCATGGCTTACATAGAGGGGAACAAAACAGGTATCACCGTGCTGCCGTTCACCATTCAGATTGGGGAAAAGCGTTACCGCGACGGGATAGATATCACGCGCGAGGAGTTCTTCCAAGCTCTGGAACGCGACCACGCCTCGGTATCCGTCTTGCCGCCTGAAATGGAACAATTTCAACGGACGTATGCCCAATTGAGCGCTCGCACGGATCAGATTCTCTCCATTCACGTGTCGGGCAAGTTGAGCCACGCGCTGGCAAATGCCCAACGTGCCAGTCGCAATATCCTCGGCCGCGCCGAGATTGTGGTGCTTGACTCGCTGAGCAGCTCACTTGGATTAGGTATCTTGGCCTCGCATGCGGCACGTATGGCCGCCCAAGGCGCCGGCCTCGATGAGATTGTACGTGCGATGCGTAAGATTATCGCGCACCTTTATATGGTCTTCTACACCGCCGATCTGGAAAGCTTACAGCGCAATCGTTATCTAACCGCATCTCAGGCACTATTGGGCTCGTTGCTGAACATCAAGCCCATCCTCTTTCTTGAGGACGGAAGGCTGATGGCGCTCGAGAAAGTGCGCACTCACGAAAAGGCAGTGGAGAAGCTCTACGAGTTTGTTGCCGAGTTTTCAGAGGTCAAACAGGCTGCCATTCTACAGCGGCATCCCACACCGAACCAGGAGACGAAAATGCTCCTGGCGCGCTTGGAAGCCGTTTTCCCCTCTGTCGCTTTCCCCATTATCCAGTATGACCCTGTCTTGGCGAGCCATATTGGACCGGCTGCTACAGGGGTAGTAGTGTATGAAGAAGTGTAGCAGGGTATGGAGACAATCTTCCTCAACGGAGACGAGCTGAGCATCGAGCACGTAGTAGCGGTGGCGTATGGAGCGCCGCGGGCACCACACGTGGCGCTTGCCCCCTCTGCCATCGCGCGGGTACAACGCGCCGAGCAAGCAATCGCCGCCTTGGTGCAACATGGGGAGATCGCTTATGGCATCACCACCGGTTTTGGTGCCTTTAAGGATCGGGTTATCCCGCCGGAGCAGGTGGAACAGCTGCAGCGCAATATTCTGATGAGCCACGCCGTGGGTGTGGGAGAACCCTTCAGTCGCGCGGTGGTGCGGGCAATGATGTTGGTGCGTGCCAATACATTGGCTAAGGGGTATTCCGGGGTGCGCCTGGAGACACTTCAGCTGTTATTGGCGATGCTTAATGTCGGCGTGCATCCGGTGGTGCCCAGCCAGGGGTCGCTGGGCGCCAGCGGTGACCTAGCTCCCTTGGCGCATATGGCCCTGGTGCTGTTGGGTGAGGGTGAGGCAGAGTACCAAGGGCAAATCCTCTCGGGCAGCGAGGCGCTACGACGTGCCGGCCTGACCCCGACGAAACTCGCCGCCAAGGAGGGTCTGGCGCTCACCAATGGCACGGCGGTGATGTGCGCACTAGGTGCGCTGGCAGTAGAACGTGCCGAGATGTTGAGCGCGGTCGCAGATGTGGCGGGTTGCCTCAGTCTGGAGGCGCTGGACGGCACCCTACGCGCTTTCGATGAACGCATCCAGGCAGTGCGTCCCCATCCACGCCAGGTGGAGTGCGCACGTTATCTGCGCCGTCTGCTTGCCGAGAGTGACTTTGTGCACCACCACGACCCTCAACACGTGCAGGATGCCTACACCCTACGCTGCATCCCGCAGGTGCATGGTGCGGCACGTGATGCTATCGCTTACGCGCGCTGGGTAGTGGAAATTGAGCTCAATTCTGCCACCGATAACCCGCTCATTTTCTTCGACGAGAGAGGGGTGATGGATGTTGTCTCAGGCGGCAATTTCCACGGTGAGATCGTTGCCATCGCTATGGACTACCTGGCGATGGCACTTACTGAGCTGGGCAATATTTCCGAACGACGCATCGCCCGCTTAACCGACGAGGCGAGCAATGCGCATGTGTTGCCAGCTTTCCTGGTTAAACACGGGGGACTGAATTCCGGTTTTATGCTGGTACAGTATACCGCTGCAGCACTCGCTTCGGAAAACAAGGTATTGGCGCATCCTGCCAGTGTGGACACTATTCCCACCTCAGCCAACGTCGAGGATCATGTGAGCATGGGATGTGCGGCTGCACGCAAAGCTTGGCAAGTGCTCGATAATCTGGAGCGCATTTTGGCATTGGAGATCTTCGCTGCAGCGCAAGGGATCGATTTTCGCCGTGCCCAACTGGGTGCGGCCGCACAGTTGGGACGCGGCACCCGGGTCGCCTATGAGCTGGTGCGTCGAGAAGTACCCTTTCTGGAGCACGACGCCGTGATGTATCCTTACATCGAGGCTGTGCGGCGCCTCATCGCGGACCGAACGCTGGCGCGTGCCGTCTCCGCGGCTGTAGTAGGGGGGTGAGAAGAATGATCGTTCTGAACGCCTTCGACTACTTGCTGATCCTGATATTGCTGGCGGGCGCCATGTGGGGCGCCTTACAGGGAATGGGTCGCTTGCTGATATGGATATTTAGCTTGTACATCGCTCTGATTATCGCGCTCGTGTCCTATCAGCCGCTGGGATATTTCTTCCTCGATTTGGTGCCGGCGTTCTCACTGATGGGCAGCCAGGCATTAGCTTTCACCATTGTCTTGTTCATCGTGTTCGGGGGCACCAACCTGTTTGTCCACGTGGCGAACATCCCCCCGGAGGAGCGCCGTCGGCGTAAACGTGTTCCCTTTGCTGAACTGAGGGACGCGAGTTGGCGCGTGTGGGTACGCCGCCTGGTAATCGGGCCACTTACCACATTGATCGGCTTTGTTGTAGGCCTGACGGTCACCGCAGCGGCACTCAGTTTGTTGTTGGCCGTGTTACAGTTCCTGACACGCACCGAGGTCACGACGGGGACGCTTGGCGCCAACTTGCGCGATCAGCTGCGCACTTCCTCTCTTCTCCCAATGTTCAACATCGTGCTTTACGTGTTGTACCGGGCGGTGCGTATCTGGTTGCCGGACGGCGAGGTTCCCGGCATCTTCTCGCGGATTCTGATGCCATAAGCGTGCCCTGAGTAGTGAATCCCAAACATCTCACCACCCTTGAGTTTCCTAAGGTTTTGGAGCGTCTCGCGCGCCACACTCACTTTACGCCTGGCCGCGAGCGCGCTTTGGCGCTGACGCCCTGTGATGACCTGGATGAGGCGCGCCGTCGTCAGATGGAGACAAGCGAAGCGCGGTGGCTGCTCAGTGTACGTCCCGCACTGAGCGTCGGCGGCGCACGTGACATCCGTCCCATCATCCAGCAAGCACTCCTTTCTGCTATCTTGCTCCCCGTCGAGCTATTGGATGTGCGTCAAACGTTGCTGAGTGCCTATACGTTGAAGCGCAGTGTGCTCCCTTATGCTGAGCATATCCCCTTGCTTGCCGAGCTGGCAACGCATCTGCACGAATGTCCCGAAGTGGTGCAAGAGATCGGGCGCTGCATTCATCCCAACGGGAGTGTGCTGGATGAAGCTAGTCCGACGTTGTCGAGCATCCGCCGCGAGCTGGAGCTGGTGCGCCAGCGTCTGATAGCGCGTTTGGAACAAATTCTGCATACCCCGGAGAACAGCGCCTACCTGCAGGAGCCCCTCATCACCCAGCGCCAGGGGCGCTATGTCATCCCATTGCGTGCCGAGTTTAAGGGGCGCATCCGCGGTATCATCCACGACCAGAGCGCCAGCGGAGCGACCCTATTCATCGAACCAATGGCAACCGTGGAGCTCAACAATCAGCTGCGCCAACTGGAAGTGGAAGAAGAACAGGAAGTGCAACGCATCCTCGCTCGCCTTAGTCAACAGGTAGCTGCTGCGGCAGAACCCATTCAGGAAACCCTGCAGGCGCTGGCCGAGCTGGACCTGGCCTTGGCGAAGGCACACTATGCCGAGGAACTGAGCGCCGTGCCAGCGCAGTGGGCAGACGGAGGCAAACGCCCCCCCTTCCGCCTGCTGAGTGCACGACATCCTCTGCTCGATCCTCATACCGTGGTGCCCATCGATGTCGTGTTGGAACCTCAGACCTTCATCTTGGTGATCACCGGTCCCAACACCGGTGGCAAGACCGTGACGCTCAAAACGATTGGGCTGCTGGTGTGCATGGCTCAAGCTGGCCTACACATTCCGGCATCGGAGAGCTCGCAGCTGCCTTTCTATGATGCCGTATACGCCGATATCGGCGATGAGCAGTCCATCGAGCAGTCGCTCTCCACCTTTTCAAGCCACCTCACCAATATCGTGTACATTCTGGAACATTGTAACCAACGTTCGTTGGTAATTCTGGACGAACTGGGCGCTGGCACCGACCCCTTGGAGGGTTCTGCGCTGGCACGCGCCATTCTGGAACATCTGCGTGAGCGCGATGTCACCACGTTTGTTGCCACCCACTATCCTGAGCTGAAGTGGTATGCCCATCAAACGCCGGGGGTGACAAACGCAAGTGTCGAGTTCGACTCGGAGACACTGGCGCCCACCTATCGCCTCAGCATTGGCCTGCCGGGACGCTCGAACGCGTTTGCGATTGCACGGCGTCTAGGATTGGACGCACGCATTGTAGAGGCGGCTCAAGCCATGATTGCGCCGGATGTACGCCAGGTGGAGACAATGCTACACGACATCCAGGCCACCTTGGATGCGGCACGACGTGAACGTGCCGCTGCGGAGGCATTGCGCCTCCGCCTGGAGGCACAGGCTGAGGAGTTGCGTCAGCGGTTGGCACGCATTGACGCCGAACGGCGTGACATCTTGAATGCAGCACGCGCCGAAGCACGCCGTGAAATTGAGGCGGTGCGTCAGGATTTGCAGGTGCTACGTGCTCAACTGCCCAAACGTCCTCCCTGGCAGCCGGGCACCGAAGAGAGTGAGGAGGAAAAGGTACTCCGACAAGCTGCAGAGACGTTGGACACTATGGAAGCACGTTTGACCGAAGCGTCCGCGTTACCAGCCACATCGGCAGCATACCGTGGCCCATTGCATCCAGGTGACATCGTCTGGGTACAACCGCTACAGGCATTGGGCGAGGTGATTGAGAGCCATCGAGGACGTGTGGAGGTGCAGGTGGGCCGCTTCCGCACCACGGTGCGCCGCAATCAGGTGGAGTTGCGCGCACGTGCTACAGACAAGCATGCCGTCGCTGCCGAGATGCCCGATACACTATTCCCCAGTGCGACCCCGCGACCTCTGAGCGAGCTGGCTGCTGCACCACCCACCGAGTTAGACCTGCGCGGATATACCAGCGAGGAGGCGTTGGCACGGCTGGAGCGCTATTTGGATGAAGCTTGTCGCGCCAATATGCCCTGGGTGCGCATTATCCATGGCAGGGGAACCGGCGTGTTGCGTCAAACCGTGCGAGAAGCTCTGCAGGCACATCCTTTGGTCGCTTCCTTTCGTCCGGGTGAGGAGGGCGAAGGGGGCGATGGTGTCACAGTTGCCTATCTGGCAGTCGAATAGGTCGGCGAACATGTCCTCTCATCTTCCCCTTTGGCTGCCTCCGCTGATGATCTTCCTGATCAGCCTGATCGTTGCGCTGGTGACAGCGCCGCTGAGCATATGGGTGGGACGGCGTTGGATGCTGGTAGATCATCCCGGAGGTCGCCGCATACATGAGCGGATGGTACCACGTAGTGGTGGCATTGCGTTGTTCTTGGCATTTTTCTGCGGGACGGGGGCGGCGCTGATCTTTTGGCCACCAACAAACCCAGAGGACATGCGGCGCTTGTTCGCAGTATTGACGGGTGGTGGCATCGTGTTTCTCTTTGGCCTGTGGGATGATCGGCGCGAGCTGCCGGCCTGGCCTCAATTTCTCGCCCAGGCGGCAGTAGCGCTGGTGGCAGCAGCGGGCACCGTCTTTATTGAGCGTTTCACGAACCCGTTGACCGGCCAGCTGGTGATCATCCCAAGTTTGGTGCCCCATGTCGGTTGGGGTCTCGTAGTGGCAATCACGCTCTTCTGGGTGATGGGGATGATAAACACGGTAAACTGGCTAGACGGCTTGGACGGGTTGGCGGCTGGCGTCGGTTGCATCGCGGCAGTGTTGTTCGCCATTCACTCATTTCGTCTGGGTCAGGCGGAAATTGCCCTGTTTCCCACTGCATTAGCGGGTGCCTGCCTGGGATTCCTCCCCTTCAATTTCCATCCGGCGCGTGTCTTTATGGGTACCTCGGGGGCGATGTTGCTCGGCTATGCGTTAGCAACGCTTTCCATCCTGGCGCCGGCGCGCATCGCCACTGCGTTGCTCGTGCTGGGTGTGCCGATTGTGGATGTCGCATGGATCATTGTGCAACGTTGGCGGCGCGGTGTGTCAGCGACGCAATCGGGGCGTGACCACCTTCACCACCGCTTGCTCCAGCTGGGGTTAAGTCAACGTCAAATCGTGGGGTTATATTACGTGCTGTGCATGGCGTTTGGCGCCATGGCGCTGGTGGGACCATCGCCGCGCTTCAAGCTGATAGCCTTGGGTGTCTTGAGCTTAGGGGTGCTGAGCGCACTGGCATGGTTGTCGCGTAGGCTGTGAGCAAGGCGGAGATGGATATCGCTGAGCGCACCAAGATGTCAAGATGTAAGGATTCGCAGCTCGCACCATCGGGTAGCGAGGAAATTAAGCGCTTGCGTGATTGGAGAATCATGTCGCCAATCTATATTTCGTATGATGCGTGTGCAAATTTGCCAGAATCATTCGACTGTCTTATAATATATAACTTGGCTCTGATAAAAGTATTATAGTGCAACAATCTGGCAAATCGGGAGTGGGTTTTCGTTGGTACAGCGCAAGACACAGACACCCAAATATTGGCAAGATCTCACGATACAGTCCGACGACATCGAATACCTCTTTAAAGTGCTGCTAGATAGCACTCAGCCGCATACCAAAGAGCAGCTGGCACTCGCGTTGATCCAGCATCGCCTCGAACAAGAGGAATTGGCGATGCAAATGGAGCTGGAAGGGGGAATGGTGTATCAGCCGCGAGGCCACTATGAGATCGGGGATCGTCTCGTATTCCCGCGGTACAACTACGCTGGCGGTACTGTGGTAGGGCAGCGTACCGGATACCATCCCCGTTACGGCAACTTCTCGGTAGTTCAAGTAGACTTTGGCGCACCGTATGGCGTGCGCGAGTTCGCGGCTGACTTCTCCTATGCCCATCCCTTGAATATCGGTGATGGCCGTGGTGTGGCAGATGTGGAAGAGAAAGTCTCTGCAGCGGAGCTGTACGCACACCATCGCGGCTGGATCCTGCCCAAGCTGGTTGAGGCATTGCAAGTCCATCCCGATTTTGCCCATTTCCAGGATATCTGGTTGCTGAAAGGTTTGCTGGCGCCCATCAACGCGGGACATTTGAACATCGCGGAAGCCGCGATCGATTATAATGCCCGACCACTGCCCGCATCTGTGTTGCTCAAGGATTTGGATCTGCCTCCGACGGCCTCCCCTGCCGTGCAGGAGTTTTCACTGAATTACGCGCTGACAGCGGACGAACGCTTCGTGAATGTCGGCCCGCGTGGGCAAGTCCTGTGGTATCTGCGCCGAATGATGCCTCAAGCTCTGGAACAGGTGCCACGTCATCTCCAGCTCCCCGATTTGTCGTTTGATCTTAATCAGCTGGATAGCGACTTGCGTCACCTGTTGGTCGAGATCGACGATGAGGCGACCGATTATAGTGTGCTGCCTGTGCCACCCGCTGTCAGTGATGAAGCTACCTTGGTGCTCAGCTGGCCACATCGTCGGGCCGGCACATTGCCGATCACGGCGCGAACGGCGCCCTTCTTCCCACAGCCGGACGATGAATATGTGCGCATCACCTTTGTGGATAGGCAAAGTGGTGAGCGCATCCCCGGCTGGGTGGTCGGCAAACACAACTATGTGTGGGGTCTGGCGGATTGGTATGCGCGGCATCAGCTGGTGACCGGTGCGTATATCACTTTACACCGTACCGATTCCCCTCTCACCCTTGAGATTAGCTACCGTCCAGTGCGTCCCAAGCGCGAATGGGTGCGCAGCGTGGTTGTGCAGAACGGACGGTTGACCTTCCAGAATATGCGCCTGCAGATCACGTGCCAGTATGACGAGTTGATGATTGTGGGAGAGGATAATCCAGCCGCTGTAGATGCGCTGTGGGAGGATGCGCGTAGCAGCAAACCCCTATTGCCGCTGTTGCGGCAGGTGGCATTGGAGCTGATCAAGATTAATCCTCAAGGCACCGTACATGCCAAGACGCTCTATAGCGCTGTAAATGTGGTGCGACGCTGCCCACCAGGTCCTATCTTCCAGGAGCTTGTGCGCAATGAGTGCTTCGTGCCGATGGGACACGGGTATTGGACTTACGACGCGAGCAAGGCGTAATTACCGGCAAAAGGTTGTTCGAGATAACTTTGTCTTCCAGGATTACAGCGGATGGGTGAATATATCAAGCCAACTATCGACACCAAATTCCATATAGACCTCGACTGGTGGCAAGAACAGGGCAGAAGCCTGGACACGTATTTGGCCTCGCGCCTGTGTCCGGAATGTAAGCAGAAGCACAGCGAGGCTGAGCTAGAATTCATAGACTGGGTAGATCCTTATAGTGGGGAAGTGAGACGTCTGCCTGCCCTGTGGGAGACAATTCGTAGCTGCTGTAGCCAGTACCCGGATTACGTGACGCCACAGACGCCGTTGACCTATGCCGTGTTCTTGACCTTCGTGGCCCATGACAATAAACCACTCACACCTGTGGAATTGCATGAGCAGCTACCCTATCGCTCGGCATCCACAATCCTGCGCACCCTGGCGGGACATCAGATCTACTATGGCATCCGTCCGGTGCGATCTCCCATCGTGCGAGTGAGAAGGAAGGCAGCGTAGAACCTCGCTAGTTGAGGGATTCATTGAGGCGCTATGGCCCTTGGGAAATGGATTGAAACTCGGCCATAGCGCTTTTTCTTTGCAAGGTGTGGCAGGTAACGATTCACCTTGGAAGGGATGGCGAAATAAACCCGGCGTCTATTCGGCTTGCGAAAGAGGTTGTCTAGTATGGCACGAGCAGAGATCCATTCAGGTGTATGTGGGTTTGTGACTATTGTGGAAGCAACAGCAGACGAGGAAAACCAGCATCGCGTCCATCTGAAGATCACCAGTGATTGCAAAGCTTGTCGGCGGCTCGCTCAGGAACTGACTGAAGTGGACGCGCTACGTGAATTCACTTTCCGCGGTGAAGGCCCTCTCACCTATCAGCTGGCGGCCAAGTATCTGACCCATTCCGCTTGCCCGGTGCCAGCAGGCATTCTCAAAGCGGTAGAGGTGGCGGCTGGGCTGGCGCTGCCCAAAGATGCCACCATCAAGGTCAGCAAAGAGTGAAGGTTATGCTTTTGGCCTAACGCACCGATGAAACCGGTGGGACGCTCAGAATCCCATCAACTGGCTGAGGTCCACCAATCCGTCAGGCAATGCCGCAATGG
>JBMFPH010000060.1:0-16142 GCA_049969215.1 Anaerolineae bacterium
CTTCCCGATGCGCTGGTCACCCCCGCGGTCGCTCTGTCGCCTGCATTTTCCAACGATCATACGATATATGCGGGCACTAATGGCGGGGTTTTGCGTTCCGAAGATGGGGGAAGATCGTGGGTGTTGGGCAATATGCCTAAACCTCCTCCTGTGATCACGGTGCTGCTTCCATCACCTAACTTTGAGCAAGACGGCATCATCTTCGCCGGCAGTATGGAAGACGGTGTGCTACGATCCCCTGATCGCGGTACACAATGGCATCGCTGGAACTTCGGGCTGGTGGACTTGCACATCCTCACACTAGCTATCTCCCCGAATTTTGCCAAGGATCAGACGTTGTGGGTGGGCACGGATACTGGCATCTTCCGAAGCATCAACGGTGGCCGGTCTTGGCGTCCTTTGAATTTCCCCTCTGATTGGGCTCCGGTACTCAGTTTGGCAGTATCCCCGGCTTATCCGGACGACGAAACCTTATTCGCCGGAACTGAGATGCACGGGCTGTACCTATCACGCGATGATGGCAAGAGCTGGCAGCGTGTGTCTGCGGAAATGTTTCCTGAAACCGTCAACACGGTTCTGGTAAGTGCGGATTTTGACGGAGCATTGTACTTGGCCGTGGCCACGGACAGCGCGCTGTCCGTATCGTATGACGCAGGGAATACATGGCACAATTTGGAGTTACCCTTGCCCGAAGACGAGGGTATCTCCACTGTGGCAGCCCCCTTGGGCATACGACCTGGCGCGCCTTTGCTGGTCGGCATTACAGACGGACGGATACTCCAATGTTCTGTGGCTTCACACGATTGAGGTGAGGTTCGCTGCTCCCCTACCCTTCTTTGAGGAGGTGGAAGCGTGTTAGGCGGATACATGGGAAAAATATTGTGGGTGCATCTCGACACGGGAACAATAGAAGAACAAACGGTGTCAGAGACGCTCCAACGTGACTTTATCGGCGGATACGGGGTCGGGGCACGCCTGCTGTATGACCGCATACCTGCCGCCACGGATGCATTGTCGCCTGAGAATGTGCTCGGATTCATGACCGGGCCTCTAACCGGTACCCTGACGCCCACCAGCACGCGCTGGACGGTGGTGTGCAAATCTCCTTTGACAGGCGGTTGGGGGGATGCAAACGGGAGTGGTTTCTTTGCGATAGCGCTCAAACGTGCCGGCTACGATGGTGTCTTTTTTACCGGCGCAGCGCCGCAGCCGGTCTATCTCTACCTAGAAGATGGCAAAGCTGAGCTGCGCGATGCCTCAGCGCTGTGGGGTCAGGACTGCTATCAGGTGGAGGATTGGGTGAAGGAGACCTTAGGTGGCGATGTAGAGGCAGCTTGCATCGGGCCTGCGGGCGAGAAACTGGTGCGCATCGCCGGAATCGTGCACCACAAGGGGCGCGTTGCTGCACGTTCGGGTGTGGGTGCTGTGATGGGCTCAAAGCGCCTCAAACTGGTGGCTGCGCGGGGCAATCTTACAATACCGGTGGCCGACCCGGAACGAATGAGACAGCTTTACAAAAAATATCTAGGCCAGATTAAAAGCGGCGTCGGTTTTTCCAATTTCTACCGCAAGACCGGCACGCCAGGGTATACCCCTGTGGGTGCTGTCAACGGCGACTCGCCGGTGCGCAATTGGAGAGACAGCGTCGCTAACTTTCGAGGCGCCGAGAACCTGGAGTTTGAGGAGCTGCTCAAGTATCGAGTGCAACGCAAAGCGTGCCGGCACTGTCCGATAGCGTGTTGGGGTACATGTCGGCTCGAATATGCTGGTCGGCACCACGAGGCGCATCAGCCGGAATATGAGACAAGCGCCGCCTTCGGGCCGATGCTGTTGAACGACAATTATCCTTCCATCATCGTAGCCAACAGCCTCTGTAATCGCTATGGCCTGGATACCATCTCCGCCGGAAGCTGTGTCGCATTTGCATTTGAATGTTATGAGGCCGGCATCATCGGGCCAGAGGACACGGATGGCCTGGAACTTTCCTGGGGTAACCACCTGGCGATGAATCAGCTCGTTGAGAAAATTGCCCTGCGTGAAGGTATCGGCGACCTGCTGGCAGAAGGGGTACAGCGCGCAGCGGAGAAACTGGGAGCTGCTGTGCAATTCGCGATGCACATTGGCGGGCAAGAACTGCCTATGCACGACCCGCGCTACGAACCCGCTATGGGGGTGATCTATCGAATGGACGCTACACCAGGCCGTCATACTCAGGCATGTCAGTTCATCGTGCCGCCGGGTTATGCCTCAGATCGCCCTGGTTTTGGAGAGGAACCTCGCAAGCAAGAGGGACGTGGCCATTGGGTCAAAGAAGCGCTGTGCCTGCATCATGTGTCCAGCACGGCAGGGCTGTGTCTGTTTGGCTACCTGTCTATGATGGTCACTGCCTTGCCAGATTTTCTCAGCGCAGCGTGGGGGCAGCCCTTTAATCTCCAGGACGTGATGACAGCCGGGGAGCGCATTGCCAATGTACGTCAAGCGTTCAACGTGCGTGTGGGCATCAACCCGTTGACATGGCCTATCCCAGAGCGTGCTTATGGTATCCCCCCGCTGCCCGAGGGCCCTACGGCTGGCATCACTGTGCAGATCGAACAGATGACGCGAGAATTTCTCAGCGATATGGGTTGGACATCAGATGCTGCAATACCGCGGCTTGAGGTGTTACGAAGACTTGGCCTGGACGATATCGCTCGCGATCTATGGCACTAGGAGCTGCAGGGGTTCCGAGATTGCCACCCATTGCGAGAGGGGTGCGAGGGACTCATCAAAGTGGATTGTATCCTAAAGAGAGGAGGTAAGCGGCTCTCTGACATCTCCTCAAGGAGATGAACGCCCTTAAGAAACGACACAACAAGATGAAGCTGGCATTGTGCATCCAAACACCTGAAATTGATACCCCTGGCCCTGTAGCCCTGCTCAGTGGCACCTTTGAGGAGAAGGTGCGCAAGGCAGCTGCTCTGGATGTGGAAGGTGTCGAGCTGGCACCGATGGATCCTGCCGCGCTCGATGCAGTTGCCATACGAGACCTTCTGCGCCGCTACAATCTTGAGGTCGCAGCTGTAGCCACCGTCTCGTTGGGCTTGAGCGGTCTGACACTGTTGCACCATGATCCCTTTGTCTCGGCTCAGGCACGTTCTCGTCTGGATGACCTGATCCGCTTTGCCGCGGCCGTCGGTGCACCGTTGGTGACCGTGGGCAGCTTTCGGGGACGATCGGGGGACTCCGGAGCGGAAGGGCGCGCCAAGCTGGCCCGTATACTTCGCGAGGCCGCTTCGTTTGCCGAACAACAGAGTGTGCGCCTGGTCATAGAGCCCATGAATCGCTTCCAAGCTGACTTTATCACAACTGCAGAGGAGGGTTTATCATTCCTACAAGAGATTGGTCATCCCGCCGTCGGCCTGCTGCTCGACACCAACCATATGCTCACCGAAGAAACCTCCTGGAGCGAACCGTTCCGGCGCGTGATGGAAGCTGGGCGGCTGTGGCACGTGCACCTGGCCGATAGCAACCGCCGGGCACCCGGTCATGGCCTGATTGATTTCGGCCCCATCCTTCATATACTACGCGACATCGGTTATGCGCACTACCTGTCCATCGAGGTATTCCCCAAACCGGACCCGGACACGGCGGCGCGGGATGGGGTCAATTATATTCGCTCTCTGTTGGAAAAGATGTAATAAACGTTCTCTATTTCCCTAAGCTATCTATGCCACACATCGATAACGCCTATTATCTCAGCGCATCGTAGGGAGAGAGGAACAATGGGAAAAGGTTTGCTGGAAGGACGTGTCGCACTGGTAACCGGGGCCAGTCAGGGCATCGGTGAGGGGATTGCCCGCGAATACGCCGCCGAAGGTGCTGCAGTGGCGTTAATCGCGCGTAACGAAGAAAACTTGTGCCGTATAGCAGCCGAGATCGAAGCAGCCGGAGGACGTGCGGGAGTCTACGCATTCGACATCACAGACTACGATCGCTACCGATCCGCTATCAACGACATCCTGAAACGTTGGGGACACATCGACATTCTGGTTAACAATGCTGCCGTAGTATGGTATGGCACCATCCTCGAAGAAGCAGACTCGATCGAGCATTGGCGGCGTACTATGGCGGTCAACCTGGAAGCTACATGGTATGGTTCGAAGCTGGTCGCACCCTATATGGCTAAACAAAATTGGGGCCGTATTATCAGCATTTCCTCGGTGCAGGCGATGACCCCGAGCGGCGGGTGTGGGGCATATTGTGCCACCAAAGGGGGTATCATCAGCATCACCAAGTCTATGGCGGTGGAGTTGGCACCCTATAACATCTTGTGCAATGTGATTGCACCGGGGTTCGTGCGCACCCCCATGTCCATCATCGATGGGGTGGATGAAACCACGACCGATTGGTTCCTCAACTACTATGTGGGGATGCGGAAAATCCCCCTCGCCCGTGCTGGGCTGCCTGAGGATGTTGCTGGCACTGCCGTCTTTCTGGCGTCGGATTACTGCCGTTATCTGACCGGGCAGGTGATCGTAGTGGATGGTGGTTTGAGCAGCACCTTCTAATCACCTTGGAAAATGGTATGAAAGAAATCTGTTACCGCCCTATCGGATATGTCGAAAACGAGTACCCTGAGCCAACCGCCCCGGACGCCATGCGGGACGTTGAATCGCGCATCATATTAAATCCCGAGTTGGTGGGCGGGCTCCAGGGACTGACACCTGGCCAGCACCTGATGATCCTGTTTCATCTACACCGCTCGCAGGGGTATGAGCTGTTGCAACATCCGCGCGGGGATACCAGCCGGCCATTGCGGGGAGTATTTGCCCTTCGCAGTCCCCATCGCCCTAATCCTATCGGGGTCAGCATCGTGACCCTGTTGACCATTGAAGGTAACGTGCTTCACGTGCGCGGGCTGGATGCCATTAACGGCACCCCTGTACTCGACGTCAAGCCAGCTGAAGAACAAGAAAAGGGATATGCCATATGAGCGACCATAACGTCGACCAACGCGAGCAACAGGTGGCACAACGCGCCGGACAGCTGAATGCCCTAGGATACCACTGATCGGAGGCGTTTGTGCTCGCCGTGGGTGAGCATCTATTGGGGGAAGCAGATGGGCGTATGTGTCAGCTGGCCTGTGCCTTTGGCGGAGGTGTGGGGCTCAGCCGTCAGGAAATGTGCGGCGCGCTGAGCGGCGGAGTGTTGCTGATTGGTTTGCTCTATGGACGTAGCCATGCCGGGCAGGATGATCGTCTCTGTCAGCAACTGGCTGCCCAATACCGCGAGAACTTCGTCCGCGAGCTGAGCGTCACCCGCTGTGCTGATCTCAAAGCGTTGGGCTATGGCTCGCAGGGCAAATGGCCATGCTCGGTTTTGGTCGAACGTGCTGTGCACATCTTTTTGCGCACGCTGCGGGAGGGAACGTCATCGCCTCCAGAGAATGCGTAATCAGTCCATCTTCGGAGGCTCGATCTGAAAATCCTGATTGAAGTCGTACAGGAGCTTGGTCACGTGGGTTTGCTCATCCACCTGGGTGAGCATTTTGCGCGGTAGTCGGTCATCCACTCCGATCCAGTAGATGTCCGTCAATTCGGTATCTCCCACACGCAGCACCACCTGCACTCGATGGCACAGAGTGCCCTCAACGGACTCACGTCCCTGGTTTTCCACGTCCCAAATAAACTCCGGTGCAACGGTCACCTCATTCGTAAGGCGGCCAATACCGGGCCACTCTTGCTTTGTCCACGGGCCGCCCTTGACACGAGTATATAAGAGATCTCCGATGCCAATCTGCTCTTTAGTGTCGGTGACCTGGCGATAGCGATCCGGGCGCACATATTCGAACAAAACGAGCGTTTGTCCCGCGTCGTCCACGACGCGCGCACGATAGCTTTTCAGCAGTGCCAGACGCGCTTGGGCGCGCAACACCAGCTGTTTGGTCTCGCGCTTGTCCGGTTCGTCCGCCGGGGTCGTCGGAGTAGGGGTCTTGGTGATCACGCGCATGATCTCCCTTGCACTGGGGGCGCGGGTGCGCGTCGGCGCGGGAGCACTCGAGCTACAGCCGTTCAGCCCAATGAGGGCAATGATACAGGAGGACAGCCAGAAAAGGAGGACATGACGGATTTTCACCAATCTTCGTGCTATCATTTCGTCAACACAACCATCTCTTAAGGGGTGTTTTTGTCCTACCCGATGTCGCCCATCAGATAGGCACGGGTACGTTCGCTCAGCGGATTGTTGAAAACCTGTTCAGCCGGTCCAGCTTCGACCAGCTCACCTAGCCATAAGAACACGACGTAGTCGGCCAAGCGACGCGCTTGGCGCAGGATGTGTGTCACCAGCACGATGGTCATGTGACGTTTCAAGCCACGCAGTAAATCCTCGATGCGCTGAGCCGAAATGGGATCTAACGCGGCAGTTGGTTCATCGCACAGCAAGACTTCTGGTTCCACAGCCAACGCACGCGCTAAACACAGGCGTTGCTGTTGTCCTGTCGAAAGCGCATGAGCGGGTGTCTGTAACCGCTCACGCACCTCCTCCCACAGGTCAGCAGCACGCAGATAGCGCTCCACAATGGCATCGGCGTTGTCGTGCCGACACAAGCTGTGAATACGTGGCCCGTAGAGCACGTTATCGTAAATGGACATAGGAAGCGGAAAGGGCTTAGAAGCTAATAACCCTACGCGGGTGCGAATCTCGGTCACGTCTACTTCGGGAGCATATATATCGGCACCATCGAGCAGCACGCGCCCACTGATGCGCACCTCACTGTTCGTTTCCAGCAATCGGTTGATGCTTCTCAAGAGGGTTGTCTTGCCACATCCTGATGGCCCAATTACGGCCGTGATGCCATGAGCTGGAAAAGCAACCGAAATGTCCTTCAAAGCTTGCTGATCCTTGTACCAAACACTCAGGTTCTGTATCTCGATATGGGGACGCTCGCCCATTCGCCTATTTCCCTAGCGCACAACGTGACGCGTCAGGCGACGTGATAACCAACGAGCTATGACGCTGAGCGTCAATACGATCAGTGTTAACACTAGACCAGCGGCATAGGCACGCTGTTGCACTGCCGGAAAAGGGGTGCCCAACTGAAAGAACACCGCGAGGGGCAATGAGGCAACCGGTCGGAACAACGAGTCGGGAAGGCGATCTGTGTAGCCCGCGGTGAACAACACGGAAGCAGCATCGCCAATGCCACGCCCAAAAGCTAATAGCACCGCCGTCAGCAGACCCGCCGATGCCTGACGCAGCAACACCCGCGTGGCAGTTTCAAACCGTGTGGCACCCAATGCGTAGGACGCCTCACGGAGCGCCGATGGGATCGTCGCCAGTGCTTCGTCCATCCCCCGCACGATAATGGGCAATTCTAAACATGCTAACGCGATGATGCCACCCAATAGAGAAGCGCGCAAGCCAAGCCAAAGCATCACGATGAAGCCAAATGCACCGTATACGATACTGGGAACGCCCCACAATACATCCATCGCCAGTCGTACCAAGTGTGCTATTCGCGCTTGGCTGGCGTAGGTATGCAGGTAGATTGCCACGGGCAGGCTGAGCAATAGAGCCAAAGCTGTAGCACCACCTGCCAAACACAGTGAACCGATAATCGCATTCAGGATGCCGCCTTCCTCACCCAGATAGTAACCTCCTTTGGGGGTCTGGGTCAACATGGCAAGGCTGAGCGAGGGAAGGCCACGCCAGAGCATAGTCCCTAGAATGAGCATCAAACTGCCCAGTACAACCAGGAGCGATAACCCCATTAAGAACTGAAAAATGTGCTCCTCGAGGCGCCGCAACCTCTTCATCCTCACTCCCCTTTCGATTTTTCTGTTAAGCGTGCCGGACCATTCGCATCAACACAAGGCGTGCACTGAGGTTGAACAGGAGGACTACCACTAGCAGAAGTAATGCTGCTCCCAGCAGTGCGGCATCATACAGGGGGATGGACATCATCTCACCATAGCTGTTGGCAATCAGCGCGGTTAGAGGATATGCTGCGTCAAACAACGAACGTGGTACTTGAGGTACGTTGCCCACCACCATGATGACCGCCATCGTCTCACCGAAAGCGCGCGAAAAACCCAGCACGATGGCGGCCAGCACACCTGGCGCCGCGTGACGCAACACGACATATTTAATCGTCTGCCATCGGGTAGCACCTAGCGCCCAAGAAGCCTCACGCAATCCAACCGGTACCGCGCGGATCACCTCTTCCGCCACGGAGATGATCACCGGAAAAACCATAATGGCCAACACAACACCACCCGCTAACACGGAGTAACCGGTCGGGTTATTGACTTGGAAAAAGGGTAGCCCGGAGAGCTTGTGTCCGATCTCCGAGGAGGCAATCCGTTGCACAAGTGGCACCACCATAATGACCCCCCAGATACCAAAGATGACTGAAGGGATGCCTGCCGACACATCGATCAACGGCTTCACAATAGCATATACGCGGCGTGAAGCATACTCCGCTAGGTAGATAGATGTCAGCAAGCAGATGGGGATAGCAATCGCCATCGCTACGAGCGTCACCCACAGGGTGCCCATAATAAAGGGATAATATCCGAAAGCATTCTGAAGCGGTTTCCAGGTAGTCGAGAACAACAGCTCGCAGAGTGGCTTGGTAGCGAAAATTGGCCAAGAACGGACAAGTAGGACCAGTCCGATCACCACAACCAACAAGCTAGTTGCCATTGACGCGACAGTGGTGCAACCACCGGCCATTCGGTCAGTCGCACGGCGGATCGCTAACCGTCCCATCACATCCACCTTACATAACAACCGTAAGACGCCGCTTTACAGCCCATCACTCCAACTTCGCCAATGTGGCATCCAATCTATCTCGAGACAGTGCGACGTAACCCACAGTGTCCACAAGGGTTTGTCCTTGTGTGAGCACCCATAGAATGAAATCCCGCGTGACACCGGAAGGCTTGCCGCGAGTCACTAGGTACAGTTCGCGGGCTGGAGGTGATGGATAGAGGCCCTGTGCAATGGCATCGCGTGCCTGCGATAAAGTCTCCAATCGCTCTGTGGCATCTGCTACACCGTTTTCGTTGACATCGATAGGCAATATTACCGCACCTGGCATGGGTTTTCCGGATGTCATATCAAACGCATAGCCAAGATTATTATAACCGATGCCTAACGCATCCTTAGCAACCGCCTCCATCAATCCGGGATCTCCGTACACACCGATCCCTAACAGGTCTTCCTGTCGTTTGCCCAGATAATTGGCCCATGTCTCCGGTGCACCAGCGGCATCGGAACGCGTGTAAACGTGAATAGGGGTAGATACCTCGAGATGTCCTACCACTTGTCCCCATGTGGTGATACGACCAGTAATATAAATGTCGACAAAGATGTCGCGCGTGACACCTGTGCGCATCATGTCGTCCAGCACAGGATTGTGGGCATTGACAATGGGGAAAACCGCATCCCGGGCCACCGGCATTGCAAAGGCACCGCGTTCTTCCTCGTCTGCGGAGATGGCGCGCGACACCATACCGATATCCACCACGCCTCCCAGCACATCGGTCATTCCCTTGCCGGCTCCACCGGCGGAGATGTCGAACTCAACTGCAGGATGCTGCTTGCGAAACTCCTCACCCCAACGCACCATCAGGGGATAGAGCGCCCATGCACCGGAAATGGTGATCGTGCCGCTTAATTCGGTTTCACCCCTCGGCACATTGCTCAATTGGCAACTCGCCATCAGGGGGGATATTACGACTATCAGTAATGTGAGTAAACGAGATATTACCTGCTTCATTGCCCGGCCATCTCCTTTCGGCGTCACTGCCAATAACAGCCACTACTTCAGCTCAAATATCGCAGTGGTTGCGAGCAAGTTTTTGTATCGTCGCGCTGAGATGCGTCGCGCACCGGCCAAATATATTTCTGCAGTGATACGAATCCCTCGTTCTCTGCAGAAATCGCCGAAATCGCGCACGGTGAGCGGTCGAATGCGTGGAGGAACATACCAAGGCTGGGGAAGATCTGGCGCCACCGGCATACGGCCGGTAAATAGCAAGCTCAAGCGACAACGCCAGTATCCCCAGTTGGCGAAGCTGACGATGGCCCGCCTGCCGACACGGAGCATTTCACGCAAGATAAAAGCTGGATCATTGAGATAAGGTAGTGTCTGGCTGAGAATAACAGTATCGAACAAGCCATCGGGATAGTCCCCTAATCCTTCGTGCAGATTGCCTTGACGAACGCTTAACCCTCTGCGCACGCAGGCCAGAACACCTTCCTCAGACAATTCAATCCCCCGTCCTGTCACGCCCAACTCGTCGCGCAAATGACACAAAAGGGTACCATCTCCACAGCCCAGATCCAACACTTTTTCGCCTGGCCGAATGAGCTCCGCGATGGCCTGCAAATCAGGGCGCAGTGACAGAGAAACGCTTCTTTCCGCTACAGTGGCAGCTACCTCTTCACGAACATCTGCCAATGCGACTTTCCCCTTCTTATGCACGAATCTTGCCACGGATACCTGGCGTGGTCAAGCGCTTAATAAAATTGGCTCCCCGAGGATTCGCCAAATGAAAGCCTCTTTGGCAAAGAGAGAAGTTTACCCTATCAGCTTCTCGCTGCCACCGCATCTGCTCACTCATAGGTCCAACTTAAGGTGTAGCTCTTTCAGCTGCTCAGGCGAGACAGGTGAGGGTGCCCCGGCCATCAAATCCACAGCGCTCTGCGACTTGGGGAAGGCAATCACCTCGCGGATGTTGGGCTCGCCTGCCAGCAACATCACAAAACGATCAATGCCAGGAGCAATGCCCCCGTGAGGAGGTGTGCCATATTCAAATGCCTCGAGCAGATGTCCGAACTGAGCTCTTGCTTCCTCCGTCGAAAGCCCGATCAGGTGGAATACCTTCTCCTGTATCTCGCGCCGATGGATACGGATACTACCGCCGGCGATCTCATAACCATTACACACTAGGTCATACTGTTTGCCACGCGCTCGCCCTGGATCCGTGTCCAGCAGGGGTATGTCCTCATCCATAGGCGCCGTAAAGGGATGATGGCTGGGGTCCCAACGTTGTTCCTGCTCATTCCACACCAGGAAAGGAAAGTCCACAATCCAGCAAAGCGCCAGCACCTTGTTATCCCGTAATCCCAACCTGTCGCCCAGCATCATACGCAGACGGGCCAGCGCTTCGTTGACAATGCCGGGCTGGTCGGCTACGAAAGCCATCAGATCGCCCGGCTGTGCCTCCATACGCTGAACAATGCTTCGCAGTGTTTCTTCGCTCAGGAACTTAGCGATGGGCGAACGCACTTGGCCATGCTCGTCCAATGCCAATGTCACAAGACCTTGCGCGCCGAATGTGCGCACAAAGTCGGCCATCTCGTCCACCTGTTTGCGGCTGTAGCTTGCCCCACCTGGCACCTTCAACCCCTTGACGATGCCCCCAGAAACAAGTGTTTCAGAGAAGGCGCGAAACTCGCATCCAGCCACCAGGTCGGATATCTCTACCAGCTCCATACCAAAACGCAGGTCGGGGCTGTCCGTACCGAAACGGCGTATTGCCTCGGCGTAGGTCAAACGCGGAAAAGGTTTAAAAAGCAGCTGCCGATCGCTCACCTGCTCGATCACAGCGGTGTAGAGGCGTTCGACCACATCCATAACATCTTCGCGATCGACAAAACTCATCTCCATATCCAGCTGGGTAAATTCCGGTTGACGGTCGCCGCGCTGATCTTCGTCCCGGAAGCAGCGGGCAATTTGGAAGTAGCGTTCGAAGCCAGCCACCATGAGAAGCTGTTTCAGCTGCTGTGGACTTTGTGGCAAGGCGTAAAAATTGCCAGGGTGCAAACGGCTGGGCACCAGGTAGTCTCGCGCTCCCTCGGGCGTACTCTTAAACAGGATCGGGGTCTCGATCTCGATGAAGCCCTCATCGCATAGAAAGTCGCGGATGAATTTCACCACACGGTGACGCAGTATGATATTGCGTTGCATCCGCTGGCGACGCAGATCCAAGTAGCGATAGCGCAAGCGCAATGCCTCATCCACCGGCGCGTCTTCGTTGATGTAGAATGGGGGAGTCTTGGCTGTGTTGAGTATGCTAAGCTCTTCCGCCACTACCTCCACTTCGCCAGTTGGCAGATCGGGGTTTTCCATCCCGGGCGGTCGCCGGCACACCTGTCCCTTAACCTGGATGACATATTCCAACCGCAAGGTCTCGGCAACGGCATGAGCCTCGACGGAGGTATCCGGATTGAATACCACCTGCGCAATCCCCCAACGATCGCGCAAATCAATGAAAATCAGCTTGCCGTGGTCACGACGGCGATGCACCCAACCCGCCAGTGTGACTGTCTGACCGACATGATCGGAACGCAATTCACCACAAGTATGCGATTTAAGTGGCACGTTGCACCTCTCTACCCAGAATGTCTCATCGCTTCTTGGAGAGTATAATGAACGCAGAGATTTTGAGATGCTCTCTGCGTCCTTTGCATGCTAAATCTTCGATTGATATGGGCAAGGCTATGCGCGCACCTGGCCACTGCCGAAGATGACCCACTTGTACGTGGTGAGCTCGCGCAGCCCCATTGGTCCACGCGCATGGAGCCGCTGTGTGCTAATCGCGACCTCCGTTCCCAAACCCAGCTGGCCGCCGTCGGTGAAACGCGTGCTGGCGTTTACATATACAGCGGCTGAATCCACCTCGTTGACGAACCGCATAGCAGCACTGTAATCCTCGGTGAGGATAGCATCAGAGTGATGGGTGCTATGGACGTGAATATGCTCCAAAGCTTCATCCAACCCATCCACCACCTTGACCGCCAGAACCAGAGACAGAAACTCAGTATCAAAATCAGCCGGGGTGGCCGGGCGCACTGCCGCATGACCTTCTAGTATAGCCAGGGCATGCGGCTCGCAGCGCAATTCCACTTTCGCCGCAGCAAGCATGTCGGCAAGCTGGGGCAAGAAAGTAGCCGCAATATCCCGGTGGACAAGCAGTGTATCCAATGCATTACACACGGTCGGCCGTTGCGTCTTGGCATTGTGAATAACGGACAACGCCTTATTGAAGTCGGCGGTCTTGTCCACGTAGATGTGGCAGATACCCACTCCACCTGTGATCACCGGAATGGTGGCATTCTGACGGGCAAACTCGTGGAGTCCCGCTCCGCCACGCGGTATAATCATATCAATATACTGGTGTGCCCGCAACATCTCGAGCACGAGCGCCCGATCCTGCGATTCAATAATCTGCACTGCTCCGTCAGGGATACTGTGAGCACGGCACGCTTCAACAATGGCATGGGTAAGTGCAGCGTTGGTGTGCGCAGCTTCCTTGCCACCGCGCAAGATAACCGCATTGCCCGACTTCAGGCACAGTACCGATACATCCACCGTGACGTTAGGGCGCGATTCATAGATGACGCCGATCACGCCGATCGGCACGCGGCGTTTGGCGACCTGCAAACCATTAGGCAACGTCGTGCCATCGAACACTTCTCCCACCGGGTCGGGCAGCGTCACCACAGCGAGCACATCCTGGGCAATCGCCTGCAGGCGTTGCGGAGTAATTAGCAGGCGATCAATCATTGCCTCACTTAAGCCAGCGGTACGACCCGCTGCAACATCACGCGCGTTCGCCTCCAAAATGGTATCTTGACGGGCTATGAGCTGTTCGGCAATGCCCCGCAACGCATGATTCTTGGTCTCCGTATCCAATATCGCTAGCCGACGTGCGGCGCGACGGGCTGCTTCACCCTTTAGCTCGATTTCGTCTGACATTTTGCTCTCACCCTGCCCGTATGGCATCATCATGAAGGATCTGACAATCACACTTGCACAGAGCAACACATACTGGAAGGCCGAAGAAAGCGTTCCTCATAGAGCTCAAATCGTTGTGCCGCTGGGGACCTGCAGCTGCACAAAGTCCTCCTCGCTACGTCCGGGGTGTACCATCACGTTGCGGCCCAAGCGGGCGCCAGCGGGAATGCGCGCCCGCTCGCCCACCACGGTGATGCCCGTGTTAAGCCAGTCTGGCTGGGTGATGTTGGGCGTGTTGTCGTCACCATACCCCAAGGTGGCGCCTGGCCCCACCACCACGTGGCTGTCTAAAATACACATATCCACCATCGCTCCCGGACCGATCCAGGTGTCGTTGAAAATCACTGAACGCTTGACCACAGCACCCGGCGAGACATAGACCCCCGGCGAGAGCACCGAATCTTCCACCTTTCCTCGCACAATACACCCATTGGAGATAAGGCTGGTCACCACGTGCCCTTGCGGGCCGATTTTGCTGGCCGGCCGCTCTTGGTCACGCGTGTGGATGACCCAGTCCTGGTCATACAAGTTCAATGGCGGCACTGGCTGCGCCATCTGCAAATTCGTCTCCCAGTAAGCGTGGATGGTACCCACATCCACCCAATAGCCGTCGAAATGATAGGCGTAGACACGCGCTTCCTGAACCAACCGTGGAATCACATGGTTGCCGAAGTCCAGGTCCGGGATCTCAGCACGGAGCGTCTCAAGACTGCGCGCTAGCACATCCGTGTTGAAGACGTAGATGCCCATCGACGCCAGCGTGCCCTTGTCACGGTTCGGCGGTTTTTCGGTGAACTCGATGACCCGCATCTCCTCATTCACCGTCATAATGCCGAAACGGTGTGTCTCCTCAAGCGGCACGGTGCGAACAGCAACAGTCAAGTCGGCATGCTGCCGTTCATGGAACGCCAGCATAGGGCGGTAATCCATCTTATAAATGTGATCTCCTGAGAGGATCAGCACAGTGTCGGCACGCTTTTCCAACGCGAAGTCCAGATTACGATAGACGGCGTCGGCAGTGCCCCTGTACCAGTCACCTGCCTGGCGTCCCAGATAGGGTTGGCGTAATTGGATTCCCCCGCGATGCCGATCGAGATCCCATGGTTTGCCGATGCCAATGTGTTCATTGAGCGAGTGCGGCTGATACTGGGTGAGCACGGCGATGTCATAGATACCGGAGTTGACGCAATTAGAAAGGGTGAAATCGATGATGCGAAACTTACCGGCAAAAGGCATGGCCGGTTTCGCTCGATATTCACATAGCACAGAGAGGCGTGTGCCAGCACCACCGGCCATCAGAAGAGCCACCACGCGCATGGACATCACCTGCTCGACCGCGATATCTGTGAGATGGGCCAAAGTGTACCGCAAAAGGGCTATGTGTGCAAGCGTTTGAGGGAAAGAACAGGGGAAGCGGCTATGTCACACCATTATTCGCACAGGTTACGACTTGATGACCACGGGAAGGTAAGAAAGTACATGTGGGCGTCTTTCGCCAACTAATTTGCTGTGCGCTTCTCTCTGAGTTGTAGAGATCGGAGGGGATAGGTGCCAAGGCGACCGTGTGTGAGGGCCGAGCGAAGAGGAAAACGCATGCGCTTGCTCGGATTATTGGTTCTCGAACCGAACCCGTACGAGCGGATTGGAACGAAAAGTCGTACTCTTTGTGCCGGCTTGCAGTCTTAACTTCCTCTGGCAGCAACCTGAGTTAAGCTAAGCACAAGAATGTCCTGACAATGCTGACGCAGTCCAGGACGTGGTCGCTGGTGGGATGCACCGGACGGCGGTGCAGGAGTAACACGAACCGCCAGAAAGTGCCAAAACACCAGTTGGCAGCTTTTGTTTTGAGTAGTTTAAGGGTCGGCCAGCTTACAACAATCTTACAGCAATTCGTGGGGGAGGGATTTGTGTACAGCAACGAAACAGCTACCCCACGAGTGTGGGAACGTGGGGCAAAAATCTACCAAAAAGCGGGCGATGGGATTCGAACCCACGACCTTCTCCTTGGCAAGGAGACGTTCTACCACTGAACCACGCCCGCAAATAACAGGGGCGGCCGGAATCGAACCGACAGCCTACGGTTTTGGAGACCGTTGCTCTGCCAATTGAGCTACGCCCCTACCTTATGCCATCCTGAGGACGGCATCGTAAATGTCCATCAGCTGGCAGGGACCGTACCCCCGATTCTGTTTTTGTCCGTCATCTGTCTCAGCCCGGGGAAACCGGACTGGCTACACCTGGCGTATCGGGCGCTACCCGATCGAGCCGGTGTCGCTGCGGTGAGACCGAACGCACAGCGCCCGGCCCACTCACCTTGCTCCCGGTTGTACGCTCGCCCAGCCGGCCGCGTTAC
>JBMFPH010000061.1:0-9715 GCA_049969215.1 Anaerolineae bacterium
GACGGACAGACGCGCCGTGTGCGACCAAACACATGACGCTCGCTCAGCTCAGCGCGACAGTAAGGACAATAGCGATAGGGTGGACGTTCATCTCCCATCAGGATGTACGCTGCAACTCTTCCACCGCTTCGCGCGCCGCCCACAAATTGCCCCACGGCGCGGTGACCGGGGTCACACATCCCGTGCCGAGCACCAGGCGACGACCCCCGTCGGTCTGCACGAAGGCAGCCTGGGCTTCAGCGCGCACCTGTTCCGGTGTGCCACGCACCATGGTTTCCCATTGCCGCAGTCCACCGATCAGCGCGCGGGGGAAGCGCCCCAGCGCTTCGCGCAAGCTGGGTGGTGTTTCCTGGTCGTGCCAGTTGATCGCCTGCACAGGATAGTCCAGCACCAGATCGAACATCACATTGCGCCCATGGAGATGCAACACATTGAACCAAAGCCCTTCAGCAGCTTCCAGGATGCGCAGGTCATAGGGACGACCGAATTCGCGATATTCCGCCTCGCTCAGGATGTCATAGGAAGCGTGCTGGAGTGCCAGAAAGATGCCGGCAATGCCGGCAGGACGGGCCGCCTCGATGAAACGGATGATGGATTGGGTGATTGTCTCCAGCGCCGATTTGACCAGCTCCGGATGCTGGCGCAGATCGGAAAGCAGGCGCTCACCTGCCAGATTGCGCGCCTGCGCCAGCGGGCTGAAGATTGTGGGGATGAAAGGCACCTCATCCTTTACCTCAGCCCCGATGAGAAAGAGCGCACGGGTGATTTCTCCCAACAATCCGGCACGAGGATCAAGCACGGTGAGCTGCGTCCAATCCTCCGGTTTCTTGATCACACGCCCCACCCACTCGCGTGTGCCCTCCTCGTTGCCCACCCAGCGCGACTGGGCACCCCAGTCCGCCAGGCAATAGTTGCTCGAGGGTGTCACCTTGATGAAGTCAAAGTCGAACAGACGTTGAAAGGCGAGCGTGGAACGTGCTAAAAGCTCGCCACGCTGATCGTCCACCGGCCAGTGACGCCAGAGTGCCACGGCGGGACGATCCACCGGTTGACCTGCAATCGTCGCTTCCAGGCGTTCGCGTTTGCGCATCGTGTCTTCCCCTATACTCTCAACAGCCAACGACCACCCTCAGCCACGCTGGCCGCGGCGGCTGCCTTCAGCAGATCGACGGCGATGAAGGGCACGAGTCCCCCGAGCACAGCAGCCTCCAGGCTCCCCATCGCGAGGGCCAGCCACGTCACTCCGCAGCCATAGAGGACAGCAAGGCCGGCCAGCGCAGCCATGAAGCGTCCCGTCCACGAGGCAGGCAGTTGGGTGACCACCCAGCCCGTGACGAATGCGCCTGCGACGAAGCCGAACAGGTAGCCTGCCGTCGGCCCACTCAGGGCCGCAGCGCCACGCCCATAGGCATCCACGGGCAATCCGCTGGCGATGGCGGCCAGATAGAGCAGCTGACTGAGCGCGCCTGCACGTGCACCCAACACCAGGCCAGCCAGGAGCACGGCCAGCACTTGCAGTGTGACCGGCACCGGCGTGAACGGCAATGGAATGGTGATGCGTGCGCTGAGGATGGTGAACAAGGTGAATAGGACGACGGCGCCAGTGTACGTCAGATACCGAACCCTTCCATAATGTTTTGTAACGTGCGACAACATGTTCCCACTCCTCGATTAACAACCCCTTGACAGACATTACATGGATGTTTGACCCAGTATCTCCGAATGAGCCCTATCCGTCAAATCGAACCACCGCGTCCGCAGGGGCCAGCTTGGGGTACACTTCGTTTTTGGGGAAAGGTGGAACATGGTTGCAGACAAGAACGATTGAAATCGCCTCTCGAAGGTCGATGGCTGGTCGCCCGCCGGCACGGGCGGAGTCAAATCGAGCCGCGCGCGCCAGCAAGTGCCCCCAAATTGAAATGCACCCCGGCTTTCCTCGCGGTTGCTCCGGGCATATGATCTCCCATATAATTACGCATGCCTGCAGGGATAGGCACTTGCGCAGCTTATCGGATTGTGCCCACCGCCAACAAGGCGCTCGTCAGTCCAGCATAAGACTAGGAAGCATGGGGAGGATAACCATGTGTGGTATCGTAGGATATATAGGATCGCGCTGTGCAGTACCACTGGTGCTGGAAGGGCTGCGGCGCTTGGAGTATCGCGGCTACGATTCGGCTGGGTTGGCCACAATCCAGGATGGAATGCTGTGCATTCGGCGGGCTGAGGGCAAGCTGAGCAATCTGGAACACCTGCTCCAAGAGCAACCCGCTGAAGGACATATCGCCATCGGCCATACGCGCTGGGCGACCCATGGCGCCCCGTCGCAACGCAACGCTCATCCTCATGTGGACTGCCACGGCAATGTTGCGGTGATTCAGAATGGGATCGTGGAAAACTTTCTCCCTTTGCGCCAGGAGTTGTTGGCGCAAGGCCACCGCTTCCTTTCCGACACCGACACCGAGGTCATCGTGCATCTGGTTGAGGCATACCTGGAACAAGGGTGTGACCTGGTTGAGGCAGCGCGCCGATCCTTCTCCCGCATCAAGGGTGCCCATGCGATCGTGCTTCTCAGCCGGCAGGCACCTGATACCCTGATCGCGGCGCGCATTGGCAACGCCGGCGGGGTGATCGTGGGCATCGGTGAGGGGGAGATGTTCCTGGCAAGCGATATCCCTGCCATTTTGGAGCACACACGCCGCATGGTCTTCCTCGAGGACAGCGAAATGGCCATTGTGCGCGCTCAAGGGGCGAGATTCCTGAAGCTGGATGGCAGCCCACTGAGCAAATCGAGTGTCGAGATCCCGTGGGATCCCGTCAGTGCCGCCAAGGGTCCTTATCGTCACTTTATGCAAAAGGAGATCTTGGAGCAAGCGCGCTCGATCACGGATACCTTGCGGGGACGCATCGATTTCGCCAGCGGTCAGGTGGAATTGCTCGAGCTGAATTTGTCGCCGGAGGATGCCAGAACAATCGACAAGGTTATTATTGTGGCATGCGGCACATCGGCCCACGCCGGTCTGGTTGGCAAATTTATGATCGAAAAGCTCGCCCGCATCCCCGTCGAGGTGGATTATGCCAGCGAATTTCGCTACCGCGACCCGCTCGTCACTCCTCATATGATGGTCTTGGCGATCACCCAATCAGGGGAGACGGCAGATACCCTGGCTGCTCTGGAAGAGGCACGTGCCAAAGGGGCACGCACGGCTAGCATCGTCAACGTGATCGGAAGCATGGCACAGCGCATCAGCGACGGATGTATCTTGATGCACGCCGGCCCGGAGATCGGTGTCGCGTCGACCAAGGCGTTTACCGCTTCGTTGGTGGATCTGCTGCTGCTCGCCGCATACCTGGGACAGGCACGTGGGACACTTTCCCGGCACGATAGCCAACAGCTGGCTCAACATTTGGCGGAGCTGCCCCAGCTGGTGGGCAACGTCCTCAGCGATGGATACAATGACTATAGGGCGCTGGTGGAGGAATTTCAGCATTGCGAGCATTTCCTCTACCTGGGACGTGGCATCAACTATCCGATCGCATTAGAGGGAGCGCTCAAATTGAAGGAGATCAGCTATATCCACGCTGAGGGGTATCCAGCAGGCGAGATGAAACACGGCCCTATTGCCCTCATTGATCGCAATATGCCGGTGGTCACGCTCGCGGTGCGCGACAATGTCTACGACAAAATGATCAGCCAAATAGAACAGGTAAAGGCGCGTAGCGGTATTGTGGTCGCGGTGTGTCACGCGGACGATGAAGTGGTACAAGCGAAAGCGGATTATGTGCTGCGCATCCCATACACCGATCCGCTGCTCAACCCCATCCTTGCTGTGTTGCCCCTCCAGCTGCTGGCGTATCACCTGGCAGTGCGGCGTGGCTGTGATGTAGATCAACCGCGCAATCTGGCCAAGAGTGTCACCGTGGAGTAGTCCAGGCGTCTAACACCAGTGTCTTGCAGCCTTTCAAGGAAAGAGCTCACTCCACCACGCCCACAACCTCAAAGTAGGGAAATGTCTCCACCTTGGCTTCGCCTGGGCAGCCAATTTCACCGTTGAATATCCGGATATAACCCTCAAATGTCCTCAGGTTGTCAGGGTCGTACATACGAGTGCCAGGCGCTGGCTGCCACTTGACATCAGCCACCATTTTGGCACCCGTCGCATCGACGAAGTTCGTCCGGCGATCTAGACCCACATAGCCTTGGCATAAGGGGAAAGTTGCAACGATGAGACCATAGCCGCGCATGTGCACCAGACGGTCGCGGAATGCCTCGGGATTCCCCACCACATCACCGATGGACACCAACGCGACCGCCGGCGTGTCGGTCGGTTGCGGCGTCGGCGATACAGAAGGCGATGGCGCGGTTGCGAGTGGTGTTAGAGTGAGCGTTTCGGCAGGCCGAGGCGTCGAGGGCACAGGGGTTGCCGTATCAACAGATCGGGGCGTTACCTGCGCAGGAGGGCGGGTGCACCCGAAAAGGAAGAGGCAACAGATAGCTCCTAAGGCTATTGTGCGGTCGATCGATATGCTCCTCATAACCTTCTCCTTCATGGCAAACTCCCATAACCACTCCGTTTATAGGCCAGCGAGGACCAAATGCCAATAAATTACCGGTGTACTGGTCGCGCTTACCTGGAATAATTCCTCGTCACTCCAGGGGATCACGGGGCTCCCATGACCCCCTGGAGGTACTGCTTCGGGTGTCGAAGTGTTTGAACCGGGGCACGCGCTTACTTGTACATCTTAATTGTCAGAACAACCGGGTCTTCCTGCTGCTCGTCGATCATGAAGTCTTCGGCAACGATGATCTGATATCCCTTGGCAGCTACGGCCACGGTGTAGGTGACATTGCGTTCCAGCTCCTTCGGACAGGTGAATTGCCCACGAGTGTCCGTCTTCGCACCAGTGTAGACATCCTCCTCGGCGAAATCCTTGTCGGCCCATTCTTGCATCCCCACGCCGGGATTGAGCACGACAAACAGCGCGCCGGCAATGGGCTTCTTGGTCTTGCCATCAATGACCTTACCCTGCACCGTCACTGTCTCAGCGACCGGCTTCTCCCCTTCTTCGCCGAAATCCCAGATGTCCTCAACGTCGCTGGGTGCCTCTGTCGCCTCTTCGGTGGGTGCTTCTTCGGTCTCGAAGGGCTCTATATCGTCCTTGGTACCGCCGCCTACGGTGATCTCCCCCTTGCTGGCCAGCTTCTCGTTGATGTACCACTCTACCTGCCAGTCTCCCTCCGGAAGGGGCGAGCCATCCTCGTAACCGATGTACCACCAGAAGACGCCCGACTTATTCTCGGGTGACTCCTTTTGGCTATCGCTGAACACTGGCTCGGTATCAAAGCCACCGTAGTAGTACACCACACCAATGGTGGTGTTCTTGGGGATGCAGTTGTACTCAAAGCCGGAGGCGATCACCGTGGTGCCAGTGGGATACCGCTTGATAATCTTATCCGGGTAGACATTACCTTTCTTGTCGGTGGCAAACCACAAGGCCGGGTTGCTGATCTGCATTTTGGTGCACGCAGCAGCTTGTGGTAGCGCGTCGTTCCCGGCTGACTCGACATTGCCCGCCGCAGCGCGCCAGGCCGGCGTGCTGGCGAATGCGCCCAACACAGAGACCAGCACCAAGACGAGGGTGCTCAATATGGCGAGAAACACTTTCATTTGCGTTTTCATCTCGGTTTACGTCCTTTCCTCAAAACGTCAGCCGTTCCACAAACTGTTGAAACGACGGCTCCACATCGGGGAGGCTCTCCGGGGTGGTGAGCAAGGTAATAATAACCGCGCGATTGCTATCCACCACAATGTAATCCTCGCCCTCCACCACGCGCGGCAAAGTTTTCAGCAGGGTCATCGGATCGACGTAGGCGAAACGCTGCCACAGCGCTGGCTTGCCATTCAGGGTGACCTCCTTCGATTCCAGCACCTTATAGGCAACAAAATCGCTGCCGCGCTGCACGGCCAGTGCTGCCACCACCTGCTGAGTCCCCTCGCCGGCCTGCAATTCCATCGTCTGGATGGCAAACTCGCTGCCACTGCCCAGCACGTCGGCAACGCGGAACACATCTCCCTCGCGCGTCGCGACCCCATAGTGATCCGGATAGACCCCCTTGAAGCCAGCGACCTCAAAGGTGGCAACACTGCCGGTGATAGAAAGCCAGGCGATGATCCCCACAATGATGAGAACGACGAACAGGGCAATCGTGGCAAAGTTCGACTGGCGATCACCCACCTTTGCATCCACCACCGCGCGCCGCCCTTGCGCCTGGGTGCGCGCGATGTCCCGTTGGATGAGCAATGCCACTACGATGGCCACGATCAATGCCAGCGCGCCGGCCAGGAAGAGCCCGCTAACTGTCGGCAAGACGGCGCTCACCTGCCCCATAATGATGTCACCGGTCTCCAACCGGCTGCGCAGGATGGTGAACAAGCCGTTGAGCAGCGTAGCGAGGAGGAAACCGAGCGGCAACCACAGAATGCGTTCGCGTTCCAGTTTGGCACGCCCCAGGAAGTAGCCCAGCACGCCGGCGAAGGCAGCATGCGCCAGCGCCACCTCGGCGACGGTCACCTCGGCGCTACCCAGTGCCGCACCCCCACTTGACAGAATAAACTGAATGTTTAGAGCGGTGGCGTATCCCAGGCCCGCTGCCGTGCCGTAGACCATCCCATCGCTGCGCTCATCAAACTCATCCGCGTCATAGATGAAAAGGCGCACGGCCACGTAAATCAGGAAGGTCTCGATCGCCCCCACCACAAAGATTGAACCCAGTACCAGAGAACCAGAGCTCCAATACAACCAGTCCGAGACACGGAACAGCTGATCGGTCACCGGAATGCCGATCGCCCCGGCCAACGCCAGACCTACCAGAAAGATCTTGAACACCTCCTTCTTCGGTTCTGGCTCCAGCCGGTCCTGCACATAGAAGAAGATCAGCCACAACGCCGCCGGGACGAGCGCCAGCAGCACCCCCACGGCCAGCAAAGCCATTCCGCTCAAGGTCGGCTGGAAGGCGTTCTCCAGCCCGATCACGATGCCCACAAACACCAGCACACCGACAACTGCCAGGATGGCCGATTGCCACCAGGCGGCTCGTTGCCTATCCACTACCTGTTGTGCGCTCATTCTGCATTTTCCCTCCTTCAGGGTGACTGAGAAACTGGATGTACCGTAAGCGTAGCAAGGGTGTGCAGCTGGCAGATGGAAACTATAAACTATTATAAATCGCTTTGGGGAAGTTGACAATAGGGATTTTGAAATTTTTAGGAATCTCGCGTTTTGCAATTTTTGATGGTTTTTTCGGGTGCTCTTCGATTGACAAATTCAGCCTCCGAATGCTACACTTCGGCGTACAGGAAGGGAGATACGTTCCCAACAGCCCCATCTTCCAACCCGAAAGGACACAGGACACCATGGCAACACCTGGTAGCCACACCTATGCCGAGATCACCTCGCAGCCGGTTGCCTGGGCTGAGGCGGTGCACCAGGTCGGGGTGCAATCCGCTCACCTGGCTGCGCTGGCGCCCTCATCCTATGCTCAAACTCTGTTCACCGGTTGCGGCAGCACGTATTACCTTTCGCTGGCCGCCGCGGCGTTGACGCAGGCGCTTACCGGGGCCGTGTGTCGCGCGCTGCCCGCCTCGGAGCTGCTCCTCTACCCCGATTCCGCCTATCCCGCTCGCGGCGCACGCACGCTGCTGGTCGCGGTGTCACGTTCGGGCAGCACTACCGAGACGCTGCGCGCAGTGGAACGCTTCCGCCAAGAAGGTCGGGGTGACGTAGTGGTGGTCTGCAACTACCCCGATGCGGCGCTGGTGGCCATGGGGGATGTGACCATCCTGCTTCCCGCCGGCCGTGAGGAGAGCGTCGCGCAAACGCGCTCGTTTGCCTCGATGTATGTCGCCTGCGTCGCCATGGCGGCCGTGTGGGGCAACGTGCCCGGCGCGCTGGACTCCCTCGACCGATTGCCCTCCGTCGGCGAACGCCTGCTGCACCAGTATGAGGCACTGGCCAGAAGGTGGGGCGAAAACGCCGCGCTGAACCAGATTTTCTTCCTAGGCTCCGGGCCGCGTTACGGTCTGGCGTGTGAGGCGGCCTTGAAGATGAAAGAAATGTCCCTCACCGTGGTGGAACCGTTCCACTTCCTTGAGTTCCGCCACGGGCCAATGTCCATGGTCACACCTCAGACGCTGGTGGTGGGGTTGCTCTCCGACCTTGCACGGGCGCAGGAAGAGGCGGTGATGCAACAGATGGCCCGTTTGGGCGCGCAGACGCTCACGCTGGGCGAGGGTCAGGCAGATGTCGCCTTCGACTCCGGCGTGCCGGAGCAGATGCGCGGTGTGCTCTACCTGCCAATATTGCAGCTGATGGCCTATTATCGCGCGCTCAGCAAGGGCTTGGATCCCGACCGGCCGCACAACCTCTCCAAAGTGATCGAGCTGGATGTCCTCTAGCGTCGCCAATGGGCCGGCGGTGGTGTGCTTTGTCGCCCGCAGCGGCACCGGCAAGACCACCCTCTTGGAGAAGCTGATCCCCCGTCTCAAGGCGCGGGGGTTGCGCGTGGGCGTGCTCAAACATCATGCCCATGCCACCGCCTTCGACGTCCCCGGCAAGGACAGCTATCGTATGGCACAGGCAGGCGCTGACATCGTGGTGGGGGCGTGTGCCGTTCAGGTGGCCATCTTCTATCCCGCGGATGGACCGCCGGACCTTGAAGCGCTGATCGCCCGGCACCTCCAACAGGTGGACCTGGTGCTGGTAGAAGGCTACAGAGAAGGCCCTTATCCTAAGATCGAAGTGTGTCGGGCCGCCCACGCGCTGCGCGATGCCCACGGCGTACCCCAATTGATGGCCCGGTCCGAGGAGCTGCTCGCCGTTGTCAGCGACTGCGCACTGGATGTGCCGGTGCCCCACTTCGACCTGAACGACGCCGACCGCCTGGCAGAATTTCTCCACCGCTGGATGCAACGGCGAGCCAGTGTGGATGAAACGGCGCGCGGGCGAGGGGTTTAACCGCTACCCTGCCCGCGCGCACGCTCAACGCGGCTGCCCGATGTAGAACATGCGCCCTTCGCTGCGCCCGAAGACCTCGGGGAAGTAAAATTCCCAAGCCACCGTGGGAATGACGTGAAAATCACCCGGCGTGGTGGCGCGCATCGTATAGCTGTATTCATACGTCCCCTTGGGCAGGTAATCGGCGAACAAGACCACCTTCTCATCGCGCAGCTCGCTGCGGCTGTACCAATGCCACCAGTGCCATGGCATGGCACGGTCTGTCTCCTCTGCCGTGCGTCGCAGCCCGGGCCGCTGTGCCAGCAAGCTGGTCGTGGCCAGTCCGGTGTCGATCGCCTCGGCACCCGCCGGCAGCATATCCTCGACCACCAGGTAGTGCAGGTCGTGCGGCGCGATGATCGTCAGGTCCACGCGGATCACGTCGCCCACCTTGGCCTCTTTCACATCCGGGCAGCGCACCCCCTGATCGCACGTGGCGAGTGTGTAACGCCGCTGTACAATGATGCCACGGTTGACGGCGGGCAGCTGCTCCACTGGCAGGTAGACGTGCAGGTGGGCGGTGTAATATAGCGGACCCGGGCCGGCGCCGCGAGTGATCACCAGCTGATTAGAGACCTGCTGTACCAGCTGCGCGACATCCACCCGGATGTCCTCGCTGCGCTCCACTGTCTGTGGAGTGACTTCCGTGTCGGCAAGCGTCTCC
>JBMFPH010000061.1:9725-16128 GCA_049969215.1 Anaerolineae bacterium
CCCCATTGAGCTGCACCGTGTAATGATACGTCGCCTGCAGCTCGCCCGTGTGGCGCATCCAGTCGGTCAGGGCGATGAGCGCCCAGGCGGTCTCCTGCGTGGTTGTCCAGACATCCGCCTTCCGCGCGACCATCAGCCAGCGCACCACGTTGGGAATCAGGGCACTGTTGGGATCGAGGCGCACGAGGGCGTCCAGCACGATGGCGGTCGTGCGTGTGTCCGAGTTCATCGCCCACCAGTCGGTCTCCTCTTCCTCCCAGTGCGCACCCGTGGCGCTCAGGATAGCTGCACTGTTGAGGTCGGAGAGCAGAGTGTCGATCCAGTCCACACCATATCCCTGCCGCTGGAGCGCCATGACCAGGTAGGCACGCGCATACCAGCTGAGGCGTGCACGGTGGGTGTACAGTTCCTCAAGATAATCTGCGGGCGCCTGACCGGCTTCGGCCAACACGTAGAGCAACCACGCCTGTTGGTTCGCTGCGTACGCCGCCTCCAGCTCGCGCACCGAGGTCAAACGGCTGCGCAGGAAATCCAGTCCGCGTTGCAGCACCGTCTCGTCCACGGCGAAATCCGCCTGGCGTGCCATCAACAGGCCGAAGACGACATAGGCGCTGACGTGTGGGTTGCTCTCCCGCTCCGGCCACCATCCCCAGCCGCCATCGGGATTCTGCTGGACATAGAGCTTGCCCAGTGCGTGCTCCACCAGCCGGGTCAGCTGGTCGGCCAGCTCGGGCCGGGCGATGCCCAGCTGCTGCAACGCGCGATAGGTCAACACGTTGGGCAGGAAACGGCTGACAGTTTGTTCGGTGCACTCGTAGGGATAATGTTCGAGGTAGCGCAGTCCATCGCGGATGCTGGCCGCCAGCGATGGGTCGATGCGCACCTGAAGCATGCCGCGTCGGCTGTCGTAGCGCGGCGGCAACGTGATCCGCTCGGTGACGCGCCCCTCGCCCGTGAGCGTGCCCGCCGTGCCTATGATATCGGGCGCAGTGTAGCGATAGACCGCCAACGTGCCCTCCGGACCGGTTGTCAACCTGGGTTTGCTGGCGTCGCTATAGCCGCCCTCCTGAGCAATCGCGACGAAAGCCAGGTCCGCGTAGGGGGCATCGGTCACCTGGGCATTCCAGGTGACGGTTGCCTCACGCCCCGCCTCGATGCGCACTGTCTGCGTCGCCACGTCCTGCAAGGTGACACCGGTCGCGATGAGACTCACCGCAACGTTCAGTGTGTTCTCGGTATTATTGCTCACCGCCGCGCCCAGCACCACGCGATCTTCCACCACCAGGAAGCGCGGGGTGATAGGGCGGATGAGCAGCGGCTTGGCAGCGATCACCTCCGCCAAGCCCTCGCCGACCTGCGTGGCTGGGTTGATCGCCAGGCCGCGCACCACCCATGTCGTGATGTTGTCCGGCAGCGGGATGCGCACCTGAGCCTCGCCGCGCGCATCGGTGGTCACGATGGGGTTCCAATAGGCGGTGTCGGCAAATTCCTGGCGCAGCGTCACGCCTGGCGGCAGCGCCGCCTCTATCCCTTTCGCTTCGCGTGCCGCTGAAGGTGCCAGAGCGGTGGGAACGGGCAATGGCATGCCCTCTTGCATCATCCGCTCTTCATCGGCGGTGGCCAGCCCCAGCTCCGTCTCCATCTCTTCTAGCTGACGGTTGGCGGCGATGGCCAGGCTGGCTGCCGTCTGGATGCCGATGCCACGGCGGAAATAGAACCCCTCGCGCAGCACATGGAGCGCACGCGGCATCAAGCTCAATACCGCTTTGTCCACTACATCCAGGGAGAGCTCCGCCTGCACCGGCTCCCCGCGCTGATCGGTGACTTTGACCGTGCAGTCCAGCGTCTCACCGGGCGCAACCCGGCTGCGCGCCGGCGTGATGGTCACCTGGAGCTCCTGCCCCTCTGTGGACACATCCAGCGGCAACAGCCCCACCTTGTATTCGGCAGGGCGACCGTCCGCGCGACTGCCCTTGATCAACACCACCGAGACATAGATGTTGGGCGCATCCGTTGGCTCGATGGGCAGACGGTAGACATAGGTGTTCGTCTCGAGGTAGATGACTTCGTGGCGTCGGATGCGGTTGCGCTCGACGGTGACCAGCGCATAATGGGGTTGCTCATAGGGCGAAGGGATGAGGATCTCGGCCACCTCGCCGGGTTTATAGGACGTCTTGTCCGCGACCAGGTTGATGCGGTCGTGGTTCTCGCGACGCCAGGTGACCCGTTCCTTACCGGCGACCCAGACGAAGAGGCTGGCGCGCACCTCGCGCCCTGCGTCATCCCGACCCGAAACCACCAGGCGATAGGTGCCGGCTTGGGGGGGCTTGAAGGTGGCCACCGCCTCACCTCGTGCGTCGGTGCGCACGCTGATCGTCTCGACCGGGATGTCCTTTTCTTCATATTCCCAGCGGCCACCCCCCGGCGCGTCTTCCACGTAGCGGTTGTGCCATTCGCGCCGATAGACCTGCAGCTGCAGCGACTTGTCTGGCAGCCTGGTGCCCTGCCAATCCACCGCCACCAGGTCGACCGGGAAGGGCTCGCCTGCACGTCCCATATAGCGGCCCGCGCGCAGGCCGGCATAGAAGTTGCCCTGGTGCATCACCCAGCTGGCGCGCCCGGCGATGACCTGGTTATCCCGTCCGGTGGCCGTCGCTTCGAGGGTCAGGCGCGTGCTGCGCGCAAGCGGCTTGCCATCCTGGCCCACTAGCTGTGCCGGAATAGAGATTGTCAGGCGGCCGGCGTCGTCGGTGGTGCCGCTGCCGCTCAGGATGGGCATAGGCGGGCTGGGCGGGCGCCACCAGCAATCGAAGCATTGCCATGGGTCGTCCACCTCGGTGAACGTGTAGCCACCTCCCCATGGCGGCTTGAAGACGTAGCGTTCGGCCAGCAGATTCCACTGCACCGGCGCCTGGGCCACGCTGCCACCGAAGAAGTCCCGCACTTCCACGGTCGCCTCGACCGGAGTGCCCTGGGCCACTTCGGAGACCTCTGGAGTCACCGTCACTTCGAACTCAGGTGGACGATATGCCGCCACCTGAAACGTGGTCTGGTAGCTGTATCGGGCAAATTCGGCAGCGATGACATAGGTGCCAAGGGGAGCGCCCTCGCCGATGAACCAACTGCTCTCGAAGGTGCCGTTGTCATTCAGCAACAGTTCCGTGTCATAGACCGTCTCATAGTTGGGGTCGGTAATGGTAACCCGTACCCGATCGGCATCGGAGAGAGCATAGACGGCATCGTCCTCGGCGCGCAAAGCCCCTTTTAGATAGACCGTCTGGCCGGGTCGGTAGATGGGACGATCGGTGTAGAGCACCACACGCGCCTTGGTCCACTCATAGGCGGCGGGCAGGCCGAAGTCCCACGCGCTGGTGCCGCGTGCCCAACGGCTGGAGACGGCGGCGAAAGGTGTCTGGGAATAGACGATCAGGTTGCGATGGCGCTGCTCGTCCAGCGCGAACCTCGCCACTCCCTGGCCGTCGGTCGTCTGGGCGTCCACCACCTGCTCGGTATCCATATCATAGAGTTGCACGGGGAGCGCCGCGACTGGCGCGCCGTCGGCCAGATCGGTCGCCCACACCAGCGCATCGCGCGGGCCATATTTGAACGTCAGGTTGAGTGCAGAGACGACCAATACGTGGGTGCGATTCCAACGCTCCCGGCGCTCTGCGGGCAGCTGCGGAGAGTCGACGCGCAGCAGATACAGGCCCGGCTCCAGGGATCCACTCCCTTCGGCCAGCTCGATGCGCGCATAGCTGGGTTTATTGAGCGGTGCCTCGAGCGTCTCGCGCCAGCGTCGCACCAGGCGCGCGCGCGACGGACGATATTCATCCCACTGCCATTCCGGATAGGTGATCATGTCCGGGGAAAGGCGATAGAGCGCCAGGTCGAGTTCGGTGAGGTTGACAAACGCGACGAGGACGCGCGCCGGCGCCGCCGCGTCGTAGGTGCCCACCAGGCCGGGCGTGAGCAGGCGGAAGTCGGGCGAGAGCGCCGCGGTGCGGAAGTGCACGGTCAACTCTTCAGCCGTCGCATTGCCATAGGGATCGCGGATGCCCGGCGCGATGGCAATCCAATATTCCGTAGAAGGCTGCGCGCCAAACTGGATGCTAAAAGTGTGATCCCATTCACGGTAATACGTGATCACCTGCGAGGCGGTGATGTTCGGGCTGAAGGTCAGGTGGGGCAGCACGGTGGCAGGATCGATGGGGACGTTGAAGCGGATGGAGAAGCCGGTGTAGGGATGCGCTGCCTGTTCACCGTCTTGCGGTTCGGTGGCCACCACTTGGGGCAGCGGCACCGTGCGGAAGGTGAAGGTGTAGTCCTGGGGCATGCCGCGTGGGCCGCCTGCTGCGGCGCGCACACCCTGGGTGACCTCAACCCGATAGAGGGCGTCGAACTCCAGCTGCTGGGTGGGGGTGAAATGCAATGTGTTGCCCACCACCTGCAGCGCGCCGGGTATCTCTTCCCCATCGCGCCTCAGGTGGAAGGCTTCCCTGGCCGATTCGGGGTCGACCGCCATGTTGAACTGCACCTGGATCTCAGGGCGGACACTGATCATCTCGGCGCCATCACCCGGCTGAGTGGCGACGACCATAGGGGGCGCCGTGCTGAACGACCAGGTATAATCCGCTGCCAGCAAACCACCGGTCGTGTCGGTGAGACCACGCGGGATGATAGCCGTATAGGTGCTGCCACCCGCCAGCGGCTCCGACGGACGGAAGGCGTACACCGAGGTGTTGACCCATTCGCCCGTGCCCGCCACGGGGGGTTGGAGCTGGAGCGGCTGGGGGAAGCTCCCTTGTTCGGCCAGAGCAGCCAGCGGCACCACCGGACGGTTGAACATCACCGTGATAGCCGTACCCGTTGGGTCGACGTCCTGGGTGCCATCTGCCGGGATAACCTGGGCGACCTCGAGGAACCCGACCGCGGCAAAGCGCAGGCGGAAGGGCTCGCGCAGTGGCAGCTGGTCTTGGGAGCGTGCCGCCTGGGAGATGCGCAATTCGTACGACTGGCCGCGCTCCCACGGGGCACTGGGCCAGAAGTGCAATGTCTGCGCGTCCGCCCATTCAAAGCGCCCGGCGACAGGCGGAGAAATCTGGAAGGCGCCCTCCACCGATGGCGCGTCCATCGGCTGGTCGAAGATGATTTCAAGGGCGGCGTCCAGGGGCAGCTCCTCGCCGGGGGCGGGGGTGCTTTGGATCACGCGTGGGGGCGTCTGATCAGGCATGCTCGACTGCGGAGCAGGTGGAGGCGCGATGGGCGACGGGATCAACCCGCTCATCAGGAGCACCGGCAGCAACAAAAAGGTGGCCATCCGGATGCGCATGGAGCTCTCCTCCTCTCGGAAATACACGACCACGGTGGGTGGTACGTTCCACTTTCAAGACGCCAGATCTTCCAGGCATGTTCCCCTCAAGGGATCGGGGGTATGCCCTCATTCACTTATATACTGGATAACACCATGCCATACCTTGATCATCGCCCATGTGGGCAAGCAGCTATGTCACTGCTTCATGAAATCGAGACTCGGATCGCATCGCGGTGCTGGTCCAACCTACTGCGCCGCCTGCATTCGCTCCTCCATATAGGCGCGGATCGCGGGGATGGCGGTGAGCTTCTCGTAGAAGAAGTTGTTGACCAAGTTGATCACCTCCTGGCGCGCCGCTTCCACCTGTGCCGCCGTAGCGTCGCGCTTCCCATATGCCGTAACGCTGTCGCGCAGGCGCAACAGATAGCGCACGATCTCCACCTCTTTCTCGCCCTCCAGCGCACGCGTGACGGCCAGGATGAGCTCATCCGTCTGCGCAAGCACGGCATCCAACGCAATGGTCGAACCCGGCGCGCTGGCTTCCTCCACCGTGCGGATCAGCGCCCACACTTGGTACAACATCGCCGCAGGTTCATCGAACAGCTCGCGTAGATAAGCGGCCTCCTGATACCGACCAGTCAGCCGAAAGATGTTGTACATGCGCTTCGCCGCCTTGCCGTAGTTGACGTCCTTGGTGAGGTATTTCGCCACCTCGTGCTCCAGCTGGGCGACGTAGTGGTCGAGGGCGTCTTGGCTCATATGGCGCACTAACTTGGAGAAGATGGGGATCGAATCGGCCTCGAGGTAGACCTCCTGGAAATAGGGGTCGAGATAACCATCCAGCGGGGTGATCGTGCCATCGGGCGCTTCCCAGGTCACGTCCAGCATATTGCTGGCGTTGGCGACGCTGGCTCGCACCGGGTCGGCGACCACCCAATCGAGCTTGCACCAGCCCGGATCGATCGCGACCTCCTCCCAGGCGATAGTGACCGGTGTGCCATCCGGCTGTGCGGCGACGATCTTCCCATCGCGGACCTCCTCCGGTTTCCAAGCGATCGGCGCACCCTTCTTCATCAGGCGTCCGTCTCGCAT
>JBMFPH010000062.1:0-15965 GCA_049969215.1 Anaerolineae bacterium
GGGCATCCATCTCCCGTGCCCTAAATGTCGGTCTGTGCCGCCCTGTCCGCCTTTCAGGGCTCCAAAGGTGGTAGCGGCATGGTGTAATAACGCAGTACGCGACACCGTGCTCATCCCAGCAGTTCCCTCACGCGTCGTGCCACGGCGAGCCCCAGCTTATGGTGTTCGGGCGGGTCAAAGTGAATACCATCCACATCGCTGGAGGCGATCACCGAGCCGGCATCCAGAAATGCACAGCCGTATTGGGCAGCGATCGCCTGATAGTGTTGTGCCAGCCGCCGCGATTTCTCAACAGCGCCTTCGAACATCTCGGCAAATTCGCTCAACCTGGCCACCGGTGGTGGCGCAATCAACAACACTTGTGGCGCGCTGCCGCCTGGACCCGCCGCACTCTTCTGGATGATGTCCACCAACACACCCACACCCTGCGCGATGTCGTATGCGGAGAGCGAAAAGCGCATCTTGAGGTCATTGGTGCCGAGCATCAGCACCACCAGGTCCAGCGGACGGTGAGTCTCCAGACAGGGGATCAGATACTCCTTGCCGTTCTTGTAGCCCTCGATCGGGTCATCCCAGACGGTGGTGCGCCCGTTCAGCCCCTCTTCGATGACGTAGTAATTGCTTCCCAGTTCACGCGCCAGCACCCCCGTCCAGCGCACCTCACGTGGGTAGCGTTCGGCGTTGAGCGGGCTATACCCCCACGTGTTGGAATCACCGTAGCACAGGATGGTCTTCATCGTTCTTCCTCCTTCGTTTGGTACCGGGCGCACCCCTCGTACACCTCAAACACCTCATGATGCCGGCGTCGCCACCGCCTGCATCTGTGCCTGGATGGCGGCCAGCAATTCATTGAAGGACTGTGAGAAGGCGGCCACGCCCTCCTCGAGCAACTGGTCGGTGATTGCCTGGATGCTCAGGCCGGCCTCCTCGAATTGGCGGATGGTGGCCTCGGCGCCGGCCAGGTCTTCCGCCAGGCTGTTGCGCAACCTACCGTGGTCTTTGAACGCCTCGATCGTCTGTGGTGGCATGGTGTTCACAGTGGGCGCACCGATCAGCTCTTCGACGTAGATCACATCGCGATAGGCCGGGTTCTTGGTGCTGGTGCTCGCCCACAGCAGCCGTTGTGGTCGCGCGCCCTGTTCCGCCAGATGCTGGAAGCGCGGCGAACCAAAGATCTCCTTGTAATCGCGATAGGCGATCTTGGCGTTGGCAATGGCCAGTTTGCCCTGTAAGGCGCGCAGGCGCGCGCGTTCTGCTTCGTCCTGCGCGGTCTCGATCTTCGCCTGCAGCAGGCGGTCGGCCAGCGTGTCCACGCGGCTGACGAAGAAGCTGGCGACTGAGGCGATGCGCCGGAGCGGGCGACCTGCCGCGGCGGCATCCTCTAAGCCGGCGATATAGGCTTCTGCAGCGCGCCGATACATCTCGACGGCGAAGAGCAGGGTGACGTTCACATTGACCCCTTCGCCGATCAGGGCGCGGATTGCCGGGATGCCCTCCATTGTGGCAGGCACTTTGATCATGATATTGGGCCGCCCCAGAGTGGCGAACAGGCGGCGCGCTTCGGCAATGGTCGCTTGGGTGTCGTGCGCCAGTAGCGGATTGACCTCGATGCTCACATAGCCATCCAGCCCGTCACTCTGCTCATAAACGGGCCGCAATACATCCGCCGCGGCGGCGATGTCGGCGATGGCGAGTGCCTCGTAGATCTCCAGCGGTGACTTGCCCGCCTGGCTCAATGCGATGATGTCGGCGCGATACTCCTCTCCCTGGCTGATGGCGTTCTTGAAGATAGTCGGGTTCGATGTCACGCCGCGCACGCCCTCATCCACCAGCCGTTGCAGCTCCCCCGAACGCAGCAAACCGCGATGAATATTGTCGTACCATACACTCTGACCGTACTGCAGCAATTCCTTCAAGGGATTGGCACTCATCTGACTCGAATCCTCCTTGTCCTTTCTCTCTATAAACGTCTCACAACAGCAAGTTCCGGGATACTCGCTTCGGCGACAATTCCATTCTACGGCGCTCCGCTTGCTTCCAGGGCACGCAGGATGTGTTCCGGCTTGAAGATGCCGCGTTCGGTGATGATGGCGGTGATATAGCGCGCGGGGGTCACGTCGAATGCCGGATTGCGCGCCGTGGATCCGCTCGGCGCAATACGCACCCGCCCCATCTGCCCGTCGTCCAACAACCCCTCGGCATAAAGCACCTCGTCGGGGCTGCGCTCCTCGATGGGAATGTGTTCCCCGCTAGGGCATGCCGGGTCAATGGTCGACGTGGGAGCAGCCACATAGAAGGGGATGCCCAGCTCGTGCGCCACCACCGCTTTCTCGTAGGTGCCGATCTTATTGGCGATGTCGCCGTTGGCGGCGATGCGGTCGCTGCCGACGATGCACAGGTCAACCTCACGGCGCTGCATAAAGAAGCCGGCGGCGTTATCGGCGATGATGGCGTGGGGGATGCCCTCGTTGGCCAGCTCCCAGGCGGTCAGTTTGGCGCCCTGACTGCGCGGGCGCGTCTCGTCAGCATAGACGAAGAGGTGCTTTCCGGCGCGATGTGCGGCGTAGATGGGCGCCAGCGCAGAACCCCAATCCACAAAAGCCAGCCAGCCGGCATTGCAATGGGTCAGCACGCGACAACCGTCGGGTAGGAGGGATGCACCATGCCGTCCGATCGCCTCACCTGCGGCGGCGTTCTCGTCGGCAAGCGCCTGCGCGCTGCGCACTGCCGCCTGACGCGCCGTGGAGATGTCGGGCGCTTTTTCAATCGCTGTCAAGACGCGGTCAACCGCGTAGAACAGATCCTGTGCCGTGGGGCGCGTGGCGCGAATGGTGGCAGCGCCCTGGTGGACGTAGGCAAGAAAGTCGTCTCCATCGGGCGCTTCCAGGGCGACCTGAGCCATGGCATAGCTGGCCGCTGCGCCGATGGCGCCGGCGCCGCGCACCCACATGTCGCGGATGGCAACCGCAGTGGCACGATGATCCGGCAGCGCGACGATCTCGAAGGCGTGAGGCAGCCGCAGCTGGTTGATCATATACACCGTGTTGCCTTCCATCCATATGGTGCGGTAGGCGGTACCGTTGACGATCATCCTTCCTGTCTCCGTACGGTGATGTTGTCTAGCCGCTTAGTTCCAGCCATGATGGCGGGACGTCAGCGCGCACCATTGTACATTAGCGCGGCGAAAATAGGTAGTTTGGGCGGTGCGAATGGTGAGGGGTGGGAAGGAGTTGAGGGTCGCAAGCGCTGCCCAACGCCCTATCACCTTGGCAGCGCGATTTGCCCGATTCGCGTGAACAGTGTATAATGGCAAGTGGCAAGAGGGATAAGATCGGCGGCGTAGCTCAGCGGCCAGAGCAGGGGACTCATAAGCCCTTGGTCGGTGGTTCAAATCCACCCGCCGCCACTTCCCCGCCAGGCGCCTGCCACCGCATGCTGCATCGTCGCAACCTGCCCCGGCAGGCGCTCCTTTTTCTGTAGCATTGTGCCTCATTTTGGCGTAGGTTTTTCACCTCGATCGGCTGTGTGCTAACTAGACACCCCGCCACCAACAGGCTTGTAGCTTGCCCTGACCGCTGCATAGGCCGCCAGGGTACGTTGCCGCGCGGCACGGTGATCGACACAGGGCCACGGGTAATCCGCGCCGATGCGACATCGCGCCGCGCGCTGCTCCTCAGCCGACATGCGCCACGGTTCGTGGATGTACTCCGTCGGCACCCGCGCCAGCTCGGGCACCCAGCGCCGCACATAGTCGCCCAGAGGGTCGAATTTCTTGCCCTGGGTCACCGGGTTGAAGATGCGGAAATAGGGCGCGGGATCGGTGCCAGTGCCTGCGCTCCATTGCCATCCACCGTTGTTCGCTGCCAGGTCGCCATCCAACAGCTGCTGCATAAACCAGCGCTCCCCCCAACGCCAATCGATCAGCAGGTCTTTCACCAGGAACGAAGCGACAATCATGCGCGCACGGTTGTGCATCCAACCACTCTGCGCCAGCTGGCGCATCGCGGCATCTACCACCGGATAACCAGTGCGCCCACTGCGCCAACGCTCAAAGTGCTCTGCGTCGTTCCACCAAGGGATGTCTTCCAGGTCGTCGCGGAAGGCGTGGTCACGAACACGTGGATAGTGTGCCAGGATAGAGATGTAGAACTCGCGCCAGATCAGCTCGTTCAACCAGATCATGGCGCTCTGGCGTGCAACAGCGTCCGGTGCCCGCTCCGCAGCGCGCCACGCGACCACCACCGCCTGACGCGCCGAAAGCATACCGAAGCGCAGATAAGGGGAGAGCTGGGAGGTTCCCGGCATATCCATTCGATCGCGCACCTGAGCATACTGATAGATCGGTGACTGCGATGGGGTTTCGTCAACGCTGCAGTTACTCGTCGCAGTCCATGGCAGCACATCCGCCGCAACACCGGCAAATCGCATAAGACGATGGTGCGCTTCCGCTTCACTGGCGGGGAATTCTGGGGTGATCTCCACCACCGGCAGCGCTTCGCGTGCTACCCCAGGCGGTGTGGGGATGTGCCTGGGAGGTGGCAGCAGATCATCCCACGCGGGGGCGGGCAGAGCGAGCCACGCGCGGCTGAAGGGGGTGAAGACATGGTAAGGTGATCCGTCACGACGCACTACCATCCCCGGCGCATGCACCGTCAGCCCATCCACCAGGCGCAAGGGCACCTGCGTCGCCACCTGGCGATCGCGCCGTATAGCATATGGGGAGTGATCCGCTTCCGCATAGACCGCATGCGCCCCGCTCTCGCCAACCAGAGCGCCCAACACCTCATGGGGCACTCCGCGCCGTACAATGAGGTAGCTGCCGCGCGCTTGCAGTGTGACATTTAGCTGCCGCAGCCCTTCGTATAGGAAAGTCAACCGTCGCGGCGCGACACGTGGGGAACGCAGCAGCGCAGGATCCAGTATGAAAACCGGCAGCACGACGTCCGCATGCGCCAACGCTGCTGCCAGCGCCTGGTTATCCGATAAGCGCAGGTCGCGGCGCAGCCACCAGATTGCCGTACGCATCGGGCCGTGCTGCCGTCATGCTTGAGCTTCCGCCCTGTTGTCTTGCTACTGCGACCAGCTGGTTGGCACGCGATCCCAGCGATGCTGACGCAATATGGCGAGCAGCTCCGCCGGAAGCGGCCCTTTTTCGCTGGCCGCGAGGTTCTCTTCGACGTGACGGAGCTTGCGCATCCCTGGAATGGTGGTGCTGACGGTGGGATTGGAAAGGATGAAGCGCAGCGCCATTTCCGGCAGCGTCATGCCCGCCGGAAGCACCTTTTTCAACGCCTCGGCCCTTTCCACGCTGGGGATGAGGTTCTCCGGCACAAAGTAGGTGTTGCGCCAATCACCTTCCGGCCACTTGCTGTCCTTGGTGAGCGTGCCGGTGAGGGTGCCCTCGTCAAAGGGGACGCGCGCGATGACGGCGACGTCCATCTCGGCACAAGCCGGGAAGAGCTCGTCCTCGGGATTCTGATCGAAGATGTTGTAGATCACTTGCACCGCATCGAACAAGCCGCTGCGCACCGCCTGCACGCCGTTCCACGGCTCCCAACGGTTGATGCTGATGCCCCACCCACGCACCAGCCCTTGACGACGCAGCTCTTCGATCGTGCGTGCCAGGCGTTCGTCCTGAAGCCAGCTGTCCTCCCAGGTGTGGAACTGCATCAGGTCAATCGTCTGTACCCCGAGGTTCGCCAGGCTCTTGTGTACGTATTCCTGGATGTGATCCGGAGGGAAGCAATCATCCAGAGTGTATTCCCTGCGGCTGGGCCACTTGAAATTCTTGGGTGGGATCTTGGTGGCGGCATAGAGCTTGGTCTGTGAGTTGTTGGCAATCAGTTGGCCCAGCAATCGCTCGCTATGGCCCTGACCATACGCCCAGGCGGTATCGAAGAAGTTGCATCCCAGCTCCACGGCGCGTTGCAGTGACTGGATCGATTCCTGGTCGTCGGAACCGGTCCAACCCGCCATGCCCCACATGCCGTATCCGATCTCACTCACCATCCAGCCAAGACGCCCAAAACGTCGATAGTTCATCGTTTCCTCCTTGTCTGCTTGTGAATTGGATTATACATCCTATTTGACCGTGGGACAACGTAATGCCATCCACAGCGGACGTGCATCCGGTTGCAGGCGAGGCGTATGGCGAGAGAGGGGCTCGGCGTTGCGTTCCAACTCTCAGACCGATGCCACACCCGGGGATCGAATTTGACAGGTGCCACACTCTGGTGCATAATATAAATACAACTGCATATCATTGGAACAACACAGGTGCCCGTTGCCCCGGATGGCACGGGCGGTAATGGTGAAGTTGGTGACCCGCGGGGGCCCTGTCAAACGGCCCCGCATGGGAAGTCCAACGCTGTCCCGCAACTGTAGGGTGGCGGAATGTCATAGATGGCATCCGCTGCCGAGCCAGGTCATCCACCTGTGTTGGGCACCACGGTAAGCCTTCGCGGTAAAGGGTGTGGTGCAGCGTACCCAGATGGATCACACCCCCAGGCAATGCCGAAGGGGGTGTTTTTTTGTGGCGCGCTACGCCCCTGCCGACGAGGGCGTAGATGAACATCCGGTACGCTGCACGGCGGACATCAGAACCATTTTTCTCTGAGCGGTCCGTGTATAAACACTTTACACACCCGAGAAAGGAGAGTGGAAAAAATGAGAGGAGATACCGCGAAGAAGCTGTGGTCAACGTTGTTAGTGCCGACGCTTGGCCTGGGTCTGTTGCTGGCTGCGCTGCTGGTGCTTACGGCATGGTCCCCTCAACCCGCTCAAGCCAGCGATCCGGTCAAGACGGGCTATGTAGTGGTGAGTTTTGGGGCCCACGACGCGATGGTGCGCGCGTTTACCTTTACGACACCTATCTCCAGTTACGTTGCCCTGCAGCGTGCTGGGGTGAACCCGGTGGCAGCCAAAACCGGTGGGGGTTGTTTCTGTGCAGTATAGAGGGCGTGGGCAGTATCAACGCCACAGGCGACGACTGTGATAACGGCGCCTTCTTCTGGAGCACGTGGTATTGGGATGAAACGCAATGGTCATCCTATATGGTCGGTGTGGGCGACAGCGAGATCACCCAGGACGGCCATATCGACGGCTATGTGTGGACGGATCAGTGGCCCGCGCCGGAACCCCCTTATGGGCCGGGCGCCGTGGCAGCTTACAAAGGGCTGGAATGGTTGCGCCCGCTGCAGGACGCGAATACGGGCGGTTATGGCACGCCCAACGATACCCTGGAGACATTGCTCGCCGTGGTAGCCAATCACTACGACGCCAACACGTGGCGGCGCGGCGCGGACAAGCCCTCATTGCTCTCCGCCGGCATCGGTGCAGGGGCGATCTCACAGCGTGCCGACGGTGCCGGCAAGTTGGCCACCGCATTGGCAGCAGCACGTGGCTGCCAACCACTAACGGCACGTGATATCATGTCTTACTATGATGAGGCTACGGGCCAGTTCGATCCCAATGCCGGCTACCAGGCTTGGGCGATGATCGGTTTGCGTGCGCTGAGCCAGACGATACCGGCTCCGGCGGTGTGGGCACTCAAGGCAATGCAGAAGGACGACGGGGGCTGGGCCTATGGTACCTGGAGCAACACCAGCGATACCAACGGCACCGCGCTGGCCATCCAGGCGCTGATCGCGGCCGGCGAGCCGGTGACTTCGACCGCTGTGGTGAGCGGTCTGAATTATCTGGACGGCGCGCAGAATGACGACGGCGGTTTCCCGTGGGATCCGCAATCCCCGTGGGGTACGGACAGCGATACGAACTCGACCGCCTATGTGGTGCAGGCGATCGTGGCAGCGGGCGAAGATCCCACTGCGGGTCGCTGGAAAAAAGAAGGGGGTAATCATCCTGTGAACTATTTGGTGAAGATGCAGCTGGCGAACGGTGCTTTCGAGTGGCAGCAGGGCAAAGGGGCGAATCAGCTGGCGACGCGCCAGGCCATTCCGGCGCTGCTGTATCGCCCTTTCCCTTTTGCTCAATCTACGCTCTTGAAATGCGCAGGAGCGTTCCTGCCAGTGATAGCGAAGCAGCAATAGCATATCCGTAGTTTTTGGGAGATGCATGGCGTGCGCACGAACCGTAGCAAAGTGACCGGACGCCTGTGTGCCACCGCTTGGGTGAGACGGATGGCACGGGTATGGGTGTGCTTGGCATTAGCGCTGGTGATCCCATGGACTGACCGAATCGGTGCCCAGTCACCCAATCGTGTCGGTCTGGTGGTGGTGCACGACGGCAAGACAATTAAGAAGTGTGTTGAGTTCTACGAGGAGCAGATTTCAGGCTATGAAGTGCTGGAACGCTCTGGATTAACGCTGATCCCTATGGGAAGCGCGATGGGAGCAGCCATTTGCAGCCTTGACAATCGCGGCTGCAACTATCCGGCCGAGGACTGCTTCTGCCAATGCCAGGGAACGCCATGCCTCTATTGGTCCTACTGGCATCTGGTGGATGGGCAGTGGCAATATTCGTCGCTGGGGGCGTCCAGCTATTGGGTGCGTAACGGGGATGTGGAAGGCTGGGTGTGGGGCGAGGGGGAATATGGTCGTTCTGGCCAGAAGCCACCTTCGATGCGCTTTGAAGACATCTGCGGGCTGTCACCTCCTGCGGGACCACCATCCGATGGAGCAGTACCGGCCGAATCGGCACCGGTGGAATCCGCAGCACCTGCGAAGAAGAAAGATCTCCCCGAGATCGATTATTTTACGGCTGATCGGACTACAATCGTCGCGGGGGAGAGCGTCACCCTCGCCTGGGATCTGCACGGCGCCAAGGAAGCTTATTTGCGCGTGGGGGATCAGGAACAGGGGGTCATTGCGCCCTATAGCATGGTGGTGACGCCGCCGACGACCACCGAATATGTGCTGCTTGCCCGTAACAAACATGGTGAAGTCACGAAAAAGGTGCTCATCGAGGTGATTCCAGCGACGCCAACACCCTTGCCAAGCGATACCCCCTCGCCGACACCTACTGAGACGCCGCTGCCCACGCCGACCCCTTTGCCGACCGACACACCGACGCCCTGGCCCACGGAGGTTCCCACGCCGACGCAAGTTCCACTCGCTCAAGTTGTTGCCACTGTGCCGACCGTGGTACAACCGCCCGCCGGCCGCCTGCCCACCATCACACCCACGCCGACGCGCACTGCCACACCCACTTATACACCCGTTGCGCTCGCAGCGGTGCGCGCGACACCCGCGCTGTTCCTTCACACTACGCCGGAGGTACTGGTGCGCATGCGACCCTTACGCGACGTGGCCGATACCGCTTCGCAGCGGTTGGTGCTGATCGGCATCCTGTCGCTTGTCGGGGGAGTGATCGCTCTGATCCTGATAGGGCTGATGGTGCGCTGGACGGACAGCCACCAACCGAGGCCAAGTGTAGTGCGCCGAGATGCAAACGCGCAGCGCCGCACAGGATGGCGAGGATGATGCGTGCCACGATGACGCGTTGGGTGATCTACCTGACGAGCGCATCCATTGGGGTGATCGCCTTCCTTTATCCCTTCTTTTTGCCGGTGCTGTCCAAGGAGGCGATGATGGGATCAGCGCATGCCCAGGATGCGCCGCTGCTGTTAACCGTTTTGGTGGGCATCTGCTTCGGTGCCATGCTGGTGGAGGCGCAGGCACAGGCAGGCAGTACCAAGATGATTGCCTTGCTCGGCGTGCTTGTGTCGATCAATGCCCTGTTGCGCTTCCTCGAGGTCGCCGTACCCGGCCCGGGCGGCTTCAGCCCGATCTTCTTCCTGATCGTGACGACGGGTTATGTGATGGGCGGGGGCTTCGGCTTCCTGATGGGCGCGCTGACGCTGCTCGTCTCTGCGCTGATCACCGGCGGCGTCGGGCCATGGCTGCCCTATCAGATGTTCACCGCCGGCTGGATCGGCCTGTCGGCGCCTGCCTGTCGACCTCTGGTGCGCCTGCTGCGCGGCGAGGGGACGTGGCGCGAGGTTGCCATACTGGCGCTGTTCTCTGGTGTCTGGGGCTTGGTCTTCGGCGTCATCATGAATCTGTGGTTCTGGCCCTATGCCGTCGGGCCACAGGAGCAGCATTGGCAACCCGGCACCCATTGGACGGACGGTATCGCCCGTTACGCTGCCTTCTACCTGGCCACTTCGTTGGCGTGGGATGCTATGCGGCTGGCCGGCAATATGCTGTTGATGTTCACCTTTGGGCTGCCCACGTTGCGCGTGTTGCGTCGCTTTCAGCAGCGCTTTACCTTCACCTACCGACCTTTGGAGCAGGTGGGCATATGATCCATCCGGTGGTGTGGCTGATCTGGCTGGCCGCGGAGCTCACCGTGCTCTCGGCGACGCGCAACCCGCTCTATATGGCATTCGCTATCGCCTGCACGGTAGCTGTGTTGCTGCGTCTGCGCGGCCGTGTTGCGGATGCCCCCACTGTGCCCCTGTCGCCGCTGCGCTTTGGCTTGGTGGTGTTGCCGCTCGCCGCGCTGTTCAATGCGCTCACGGTACATATGGGGCACACCGTGTTGCTGCGCCTGCCCACCGTGTTGCCCCTGCTGGGCGGGCCGATCACGCTCGAAGCGCTCACGTTCGGTGCGCTCAACGGCCTGGCACTGACCGGCATCTATGCCGCCTTTGTCGTGCTCAATTATGCGGTGGCGGTGCGGGCGCTGGTGGGATTGATCCCGCGCGCCTTCTTCCCGGTGGCCGTGGTGACTTCGATCGCACTGACCTTTGTGCCAGTCACGCTGCGCCATTGGCAGCAGATTCGCGACGCGCAGGCGATCCGGGGGCATCGCATTCGTGGCCTGCGCGATTGGCTGCCGCTCTTCCTGCCGCTGCTGATCGGTGGTTTGGAGCATGCCTTCCAGCTTGCCGAGGCGATGACGGCGCGCGGATTCGCCAGCGCACCGGAAACGGTCGGCACACGGCGTGCCCGCATGGTGATTGCGGCCGGGCTGCCCACCCTGCTTGCCGGATGGCTGCTCTGGCTGGTGTGGCAGCAGCGCATGATCGGCATCCCGCTGATGGCACTGGGAGGCAGCGTGGTGGTGGCAAGCCTGTGGTGGCTGGGGAGGCAGGTGCCGCGCACCACTTATCGCCCGACGCGTTGGTATCCCCGCGACATCGCCATTGCGTTGGCGAGTGGCATCGCTGCCGCTGCCTTCCTGGTGGCGTGGCCCGGATGGGACAGAAGTTCCATCTTCTTCTACCCTTACCCGGCATTGGTGGCGCCCGGATTCAACGGGTGGATCGTGCTGGCGCTGGGCGGGCTGCTGGCGCCGGTTCTGCTCATCCCATCCACACGGCATACCTCTCTCTTCCATCGCGCGCGCGTCAGCCCTGACATGCTCAAACGAGATGCGCCCATGCCGGAAAAGTGGATGGTGGCGAGTGCCCCTTCTGGCGTTGCGCCCGCAGCCATGTCCTGCGCGGACGCAACGCGCCCACCTGCCCCCACAGGAGAACCACGATGATCATCTTCCGCGATGTCAGCTACACCTACCCTGGCGCGACGCGACCCGTCTTGCGCCATGTGGACTTCCACCTGTCCGAAGCGACCTTTGCCCTGGTGGTGGGGCGCTCCGGCGCCGGCAAGTCCACCCTGTTGCGCTGCGTCAACGGGCTGGTGCCCCATTTCAGTGGTGGCACGTTCGCCGGCCGCCTGGCGGTTGCCGGTCTCGACCCATTGTACGCCACGCCGCGCGTGATGAGCCGCTGCGTCGGCTTTGTCTTCCAGAACCCGGAAGCGCAGTTTGTGCTGGATCGGGTGGAGGATGAGATTGCCTTCGCGCTGGAAAATGCTGCTGTGCCCCGCCAGGAGATGCGCGTGCGCGTCGAGGAGGTGTTGGATTTGCTCGACTTGGCTGCCCTGCGCGAGCGCAAGCTGGAGACGCTCTCGGGCGGTGAGCGGCAGCGTGTAGCGATTGCCGCTGCATTGGCATTTCGACCACGCGTGCTGGTGCTTGACGAGCCGACCTCACAGCTCGACCCCCAATCCGCCGAGGATGTGCTCAATGCGCTAGTGCGCCTCAATCACGACCTGGGGCTAACCATACTCCTGGCGGAACACCGGCTGGAACGCGTGTTGCAGTATGCTGATCGGGTGATCGCGCTGCCCGATGCCCCGAACGGTGCGCGTGGTGTCCTGTGTGGCGCGACGCAGGAGGTGCTGCCTCAGCTGGAATTGCTCCCGCCCTTGGTCGCGTTGGCGAAGCAGCTGAAGTGGCAACCGTTGCCCCTGACGACAAAGGAAGGGCTGCGCTTCAGCCGTGCGTTGGCGGAACGTCTTCCGCCTGGCCCACCAGCTGTCGCTCCGTCACGACGCGGAAGGGCTGGGCTGGCATTGCAGCGCGTCTGGGTGCGTTACGATCGGCAACCTGTGCTGCGCGACATCAACCTGGAGGTGCGGCGCGGCGAGATCATGGTCTTGATGGGGCGCAACGGGTCGGGCAAGACCACCCTGCTCAAGACGCTGGTGGGCCTGGCGCAGCCCGAATCCGGACAGGTGTGGGTGGACGGACGCGAGGTGACTGGTGAGGATGTCGCCACGATCTGCCGGCGGGTGGGCTACTTGCCCCAAGAGGCGGACATGCTCCTCTTCGCCGACACGGTGCGCCAGGAGTTGGAGATCACGCTGCGCAATCACGGTTTGCCGGAGCACGAGGAGGCGATCGACACCCTGCTTGCCCGGCTGGGTTTGAGCGCGCACGCCGGACGCTATCCGCGTGACCTGAGCGTGGGCGAGCGCCAGCGGGTGGCATTGGGTGCCATCACGGTGACGCAGCCGATCGCCTTGCTACTGGATGAGCCAACGCGCGGGCTGGACTACGCTGCCAAGGAGGCGTTGAGCACCTTGTTGCGCAGCTGGCGTGATGCCGGCATGGCCATCCTGGTGGTGACGCACGATGTCGAATTTGCCGCGCGGACGGCAGATCGGGTGGCGTTGATTAGCCAAGGTGAGCTCATTGCCGAGGGCACGCCTGCCGAGGTGATGGGCGCTTCACCGCTATTTGCCCCGCAGATGGCGCGCCTCTTCCCGGGGCGTGGCTGGTTGACGGTGGAAGACAGCTTGCGCGGCTTGGGGGCGGCGTGAGCCATCCAAGTCTTCTCTTCCGCGGTTGCAAGCTCCGTGCGACCCGATCAGCTGGAGATGCTGCGGACGATATCCCGCTAGCGTCACCACTAGCGGAAGTGGCGGTCTCTGTGTGACATAGTGCGACATTAATTTCCGTATAATTATAAGGAATTCGAAACACGAGACGCCCTAAGACGTACAAGGCACAATACCTTTACATCCCCCGGTTTGTCCCCTGACCACCGACGCGCCTATAATCCGCTGCCATATGGGCAACAGCTTAGAATGCCTGACACAGCCGCTTACCGGACAACGGTTGCACATTCCCCACCTTCCGGATTACTCCGTGCTGCGCCATTGTGTGCGCTGCGCGCGTTGTCTGCCTGTCTGCCCCACCTATCAGGAGACGCTGCGCGAAGTGCAATCGCCGCGTGGGCGGCTGGCGCTCCTCAAAGCGGTGGCGGAAGGGGTGCTGCCCCCTACATCCGCGGTCGAGGAGCACCTCTACCACTGCCTGGACTGTCGCATGTGCAACACGGTGTGTCCGGCGCATGTGCCCATCGGCGAGTCCATCTTGGCCGGCCGGGCTGCCTTCGCCCACCGGCATGGCCTGGCGTGGTGGCGGCGGCTGGTCTTCCGCCACGTGCTCATCTCGGCAGAGCGGCTGGGCCTGGCCCTCTGGCCCTTGCGCCTGTATCAGCGCAGCGGCCTCACCCGCCTGGTGCGCCCCGTGTTGCGGGCGTTGCCGGGGACTTTGGCCCGACTGCGCAGGATGGAAGCGCTGTTGCCCCCGCTGCCATCCCACCCGTTGCACGCGACGTTGCCGACCATCACCCCGGCGCAAGGCATCCGCCGCTATCGGGTGGGCTTCTTCCTGGGCTGTATGATGAGCCAGCTCTTTGCCGCCGAGAGCCGCGCGACGGTGGACGTGCTGAGCGCGGCGGGCTGTGAGGTGATCACGCCGTCCGGCCAGGTGTGTTGTGGCAGCCCGCAGGACGACCAGGGCGACCGCGTCCAGCTGCGCCGCCTGGCGCGTGCCAACATCACCCTCTTCGAGCGCCTCGGCACGCTGGACGCCATCGTGACCGACTGTGCCGCCTGCAGTCATACACTTAAGGAATACGCCACCCTGCTGGCGGGCGAGCCTGCCTTTGCCGCGCGTGCTGCTGCTTTCAGCGCCCTGGTGCGCGACGTCTACGAGTGGTATGATGCTATCCTGCCGCCGACGCTGGACTATGACTCGACATCCCCCTTGCGCGTCACCATCCACGACGCGTGTCATCTGGCTAATGCACAGGGCGTGTGCGTGCCGCAACGGCGCCTGCTGGGGCGCATCCGCGGCATCGAGGTGGTGGAGATGGCAGCGCCGTCGGCGTGCTGTGGCAGTGCCGGCATTTATAACATCACCCATCCCGATATAGCAGACCGTCGATTGGCGCGCAAGCTGGACGACATCCTGTCCACCGACGCTGCGGTGGTGGTCACCAACGGGCCGGGTTGCCTGTTGCAATTGCGTGCCGCGGTGCGCGAACGGCAGCTGCCCTTTCAGGTGTGGCATATTTCGCAACTGCTGGCGCGCTGTCAGCGCACCCGTGCCGACGGCGTCCCCTCTCCGGGTGCGTGCGGCCGGGCCGAAGTGAAGGAGTGAGACCATGATCGACGCGCAGATTATCGCAGAACTCAAGGCGGCGCTCGGCGCCGAGCGCGTGCTGGATACGTTGGTGGATCGGGTGGCGTATGCCTACGATGCCACGTGGGGTGAGGCACTGCCGGATGTGGTGGTGTTGCCGCTGAGCACGGCGGAAGTGTCTGCCACGCTGCGCATCGCCCACCGCGAACGCATCCCGGTGGTGCCGCGCGGCGCTGCCAGCGGCCTGTCCGGTGGTGCCATCCCGATCAGCGGTGGCATCTGCCTGTGCCTGGCGCGCATGAACAGCATCCTGGAGATCAACCCGGATGAGCTGATCGCGGTGGTGCAGCCGGGCGTGGTCAACATGGACTTACAGAGGGCGGCGGCGCGCTATGGCCTCTTCTTCCCACCCGACCCGGCCTCATGGGACATGTCCACCCTGGGCGGCAACGTGGCGGAGAACGCCGGCGGGCCGCGTTGCCTCAAATATGGTGTCACCAAGGACTATGTGCTCGGCCTTGAGGTGGTGCTGGCGGATGGGAGCGTCATGCGCACCGGCGGGCGCACCATCAAGAACGTCACCGGCTATGACCTGACCGCCCTGTTCGTCGGCTCGGAGGGGACGTTGGGCGTGGTGACGGAGATCGTGCTCAAGCTCTTGCCCAAGCCGGTGACGCGCCGCACCGTGCTGGCCGTCTTCGACCGCATTGGCGACGCGTGTGTGGCGGTCAACCACGTGATCACCTCGGGCGTGCTGCCGCTGACGACCGAGCTGATGGACGGCGACTGCATCCGTGCGGTGCAAAGCCAGCGCGATCACGGCCTGCCCGCCGATGCGGACGCCGTGCTGTTGATCGATGTGGATGGCTGGCCGGAAGCTTTGGAGCGCGAGGTTGCCCTCGTGCGTGCGGCGTGTGAGGCAGCTGGCGCACGGGAAGTGCAGTGTGCGCGCGACGAGGCGGAGACCGAGGAGCTGTGGGCGGCGCGGCGTGCTATCTCACCCGCCCTGGCGGCGCTGGGCGACAAGCTGGGCGAGGACATCGCCGTGCCGCGCAGCCGCATACCGGAGATGGTAGAACGCATTCGTGCCATTGGGCGCACGTATGGCCTGCGCACGCCCATCTTCGGCCACATCGGCGACGGCAACCTGCATCCCTACCTGATCTGTGACCGGAGGGATGCAGAGATGATGGCGCGCGTGCGTCAGGCGGCGGAGGAGATCTTCTTGGCCGCGATCGAACTGGGCGGCACGTTGAGCGGCGAGCACGGCATCGGCTTGGCCA
>JBMFPH010000063.1:0-15802 GCA_049969215.1 Anaerolineae bacterium
CCGCACAATCCGCAGGCATGGATCTTGACGAGAACCTCCCCCTCGCCGGGCTTGGGAATCTCAAGATCGCGGATGTCAAAGTTGAATAGCTTCTTGGCAAAAATTGCTTTCACGTCGGTGCTCCTTTCTCAGAAGATCATCGTGGGGGAGCTCGCCGGTGATATGCGCGAGCAGTAGGAGCAAGCTCCCCATCTCCATAAATCGGGAACCTCTCAGGCAGCCATGAAAATGGAACCCCTGTAATGAGCGACGATCGGATCATCCTTGTGCTTCACCACCACATCGAGGTTGTTGAACACCTTGCGGAACGCTTCGGCATACATGTCGAGCAGTTTGGTGTCATTGGGTGGGTTGGTGCCGACGATGACCGTGTAGTCATCGCACAGCCGTGAAGCCACTGGATAATCCTCGCCGCGGTAGGTGATCTCTTTGCCGTAGAAGTGGCATGTCCACGGGCAACCGCGCGAACCGTAGCCCATCTTGGTCTGGAAGAGGTCCTGCGCTGGCACGGGCATGATCTGCCACTGTCCCACGCCCACACCTTCCATGTGCAATGCCTTCTCCAGCGCGATGCGAAACTCGCGCGGCGAAAGATTGACGCCAGCCTTCTTGGGATCGAAGCGCACGACGTACATCCAGTAGACATGGGTGCGGTCGGGGGGCACATAAGGTGTTGTTACCCATTCATACTCTTTCAGGATCTCGGTCAGGTACTCACAGTTCCTCTGACGAATAGCGTTATTGGCATCCAGGCGCTTGAGCTGGGCGCGCGTGAAAGCTGCGGTGAATTCCTGCATGCGGTACATGAAACCAAGAATCGAGGCATTGTAGACGCGTAGCTTGGTCTCGTCGTCGATTTCATCGCCGAACATGCGCAACATGTCGCCACGCATCGCCCAGTAATCGTCATCGGTCACGAAAAAGCCACCTTCGGCGCCGCATAGATTCTTGGAGCTGTTCAGGCTGAAGGCGGCGAAATCGCCGATGGAGCCAGCCTTCTTGCCCTTATATGTGGCGCCGTGTGCCTGACAGGCATCTTCGATGACGATCAAGTTGTGCTTGCGCGCGATGGCCATGATCTCATCCATATCGGCGGGCAGGCCATGCAAATGCACCGGGATGATCGCCTTGGTGCGCTCGGTGATCTTTTCCTCGATCAGTTTGGGGTCGATGGTGTAGGTGCGTTCGTCGATGTCGACGAAAACCGGGATGGCATTGGCGTGGAGCACGCAGGAAGCGGAAGCCAGAAAGGTGTAAGCGGGCACAATCACCTCATCGCCGGGCCCAATGCCGGCAGCTGCCAGCGACATGTGCAGTGCCGCGGTGCCGCTGTTGGTGGCCAGGCAGTGCTTGCGGCCGATGTACTCCGCCCATTCTTTCTGGAGCGCCACCGTTTCAGGCCCGCCGGCTCCGCACAAAATCTGGTTGTCGAAGACACGCAGCAATGCCTCACGATCGGTATCGTCGATCGGCGGCCATGGCTTGATGGCATTCTCCGGAACAGCGCGTGGACCTCCATCAATGGCTAGTTTCTGAGTCATTCTCTAGTCTCCTTTCGTTCTTGGGAATGATTGGATAAATGATTGCCTGTGCTGAGGTGACGCGTGAGCACATTGAAGAAAGCGATGGGGGTCTCGGCCATCACCACGACGGCCGGCTTGTTGCCTTGGCAGACGTAGCGGTGGGGGATCGTCGCCGGATAACGCATACTATCCCCCTTCTCCAGGTGATAGGGTTTATTGTTGAGATAAACGGTGAGACTCCCTTCCAGCACCAGGAGCGCTTCCTCACCGGGATGGCTATAGACCGGGCTGTTTTCCAGCGCCAGGGGCCCGATGCGCAGGATGCTGAACTCCAGCTGGCCCGACAAGGTGGGGGTTAAGCTCTCGTAGACCTGGTTCTCCCGGGGAAAGGTGATGCGCCGACGTTCTTTACGCCGCACCACCGGGTAGTAGTCCAGCTCAGCCACGTGGGACACCCCTTGCGCAGGTTGGGCGGCAGATGAATCGAGCAGTTGGCCGACCGGAACTTCCAGGGCGTTGGCGATGCGCACTAGCACATCCAGTGAGGGCACCGTGCTGCCTCGCTCGATTTGGGAGATAAGCCCCCGGGTGACGTTACAACGCCGTGCCAGCTCGCTGCCTGTCACTTGGCGTTGCAACCGCAGGTTACGGATGGTCTGCCCCAGTCCTTTGAATTCCACGCTCAGCCTTGCCAGTGTGTTTAGCCATATTATACAACGTTTAGTGAAACTTGTCAAGCTGCGCAACGCTGAGCCACCCGTGGTGCTTTGGGAGGGTCGATGTTCCAAAGGCTCGATATCTTCTCCTTTGTCTTTCCACGAAGTACGTCCCCTCATATAATTCGATTGAGAAGGAGGGTTGCTATGATCGAAATGATCCGCGAGTTTGTCGTCAGAGAGGAGGCCCGATGTCGGTTTGAGCTGGTATATGGTCCCGGTGGTGCGTGGAGCAAGATATTCGCCCACTGCCCAGGATTTCGTGGCACTGCCTTGCTGCGCGACACGAAGAACCCGCGCCGCTATCTGGCAATCGACTTCTGGGACACGGAAGATGAATGGGAGCAAGCACTGGCGGAGCGCAAGGCCGAGTACGCGAGCGTGAAAGCCACCTTCGAAGGGTGGTCCGAATCCAGGACAGAGGTGGGCATCTTCAGGGTGCTCACCGAGGCGACCATACGCCCAGGTGGTAGAGTGAGGCGAGGAAGAACAGGAACCAGCCTAGGAGTCCGCCCGAAGCTCCCATAAATATAGGGAAAAATTCGATGTGCTCCTTCCGTCGCGTTCCATCGATCAATGGAGCGAGCCTTGGCACAAGTGCTCGGGTGCATTTCATCTTCGGGGAGATGCGGTGGAGCGCAGCGATTGAAATCGCCTCTATGAGACCCATGGCCGCCCATCCGCGCGGGCAGATGCCCGGCGGCGGGCCCACCAGGCGCGACTTCAGTCGCTGCTGCCTTCTCCAATTCACCCCGAAATTGAAATGCACCCCAAGTACTCCCTGCACTTGCTTTCTAGCGCAAGGTGTTGTAGAATTTTTGATAAATACAGTTGTGGCATTTTGCCACCCTAGCTCAATCGGCAGAGCAGCCGCTTCGTAAGCGGCGGGTTATCGGTTCGAGTCCGATGGGTGGCTTGCATGATGTAGGACACACCTGGTCGCCCAAGGTTGGCGTCTAGGGGTAGAATTATGATCCGCTACACTGCCAATGATGGCTAGTTAGAGAGTGTCTCCTCCATGTCCACACCCCAAACCATCCGGGTGCTGATTGCGGACGACGATCCGATCACCGTCGAGATGGTGAAATCCCACTTGCTTCATCGCTCGTATATCATTGTAGGTTGCGCCACCGACGGCCACGAAGCGCTCCACCTGGCGCAAACGGAGCGACCGAATGTCATTCTGATGGACGTTGAAATGCCCGGCATGGATGGTATCACCGCTACAGAGTGCATCTACCGCGAGTGTCCTACCCCTGTGGTGATTATGACAGGACACCGGGACAGTGCCACAATTGAACGTGCCAGCGCAGCTGGTGCCGGCGCTTATTTGGTCAAACCTCTCGAGATGGATGAACTTGAACGCGCCATCACGATCGCGATGGCACGCTTCAGGGACATTATGGATTTGCGTGAGCGCAACGAGGAATTGGACGCATTTGCCCACACGGTCGCCCATGACCTTAAGAATCCCTTGAGCGTTCTGATCAGTTACGCCGAATTACTCGAAACAGAGGGTGCCTCGATGAGCGCTGAAGAACTGCGCACGTGGGCGCATGTTATAGTCGAAAAAGGACACGAGGCAATCAACATTGTCAACGAGCTGCTGCTCCTCTCCTCATTGAGACGGCGCGACATTGTTACGTCTCCACTCGACATGCGGGAAATCGTGCGTCGCGTGTTGCATCGGATGCGCAACCAAGTGCTGCAATGCCGTGCCAAGATCGATTTGGTGGGTGCTTGGCCGCGTGCGATGGGGTATCAACCATGGGTTGAGGAGGTGTGGGTAAACTACCTGGACAATGCGTTGAAGTATGGTGGTCGTCCACCGCGTATTGAGATAGGCGGCATGTTACAGGTGGACGGGATGGTACGTTATTGGGTGCGAGATAATGGCAATGGTATTCCACCATCGGAGCAAGAACATCTCTTTCGACCATGGAGCAAGATGGACAACATACGTGTCTCTGGGCATGGCCTGGGATTGTCGATAGTGCGTCGCATTGTGGAAAAGCTAGGTGGCTATGTAGGTGTAGAGAGCAGTGGCGTGCCTGGCGAGGGTGCTCTCTTCTACTTTGTGCTGCCCTATGACACGCGCTCTACTTCACAGCCTTAACCAGTTGCGCCGACGCCCGACCTTTATGCTAGGGTTGCTCGGCTTGCTCAGCGAACTGATCTACCTCAGCTACGTGTTACTATTCCCGCTCCCTCTCTACGGCAATGCCCCCCGTCCTTATGACATGGAGCAGATCGCTGGCCCGCGACATTGGATGGGAATCGCGTGGTCGGTGGGATTGCTAGCTCTATACCTGGCTTTTATTTTGGCACTCACGATGGTGCAGGGCATACGCTCTCCTATTGCGGCGCGTTTGGTGGTCTTTTTCGGTTGTCTCTTCAGCTTGACCCTCATCTGGCTCTATCCCGTCACGGCAACCGATTTGTTTCAGTATGTCTTACGTGCCCGGATATGGATCGTGCACCATGCGAATCCTCTGAGCACACCGCCAGCAGCGTTTCCAGACGATCCGCTGTTGCCCTTCGCCGGGGAATGGCGCGTGATCCCGTCGCCTTATGGCCCAATTTGGGAATTACTGGCGGGGAGTATCGCACGCCTCGGCTTCGTTACACCACTGTCCGGCGCACTTGCTTACAAAGGCGTGGCGTTTGGGGGATATCTGGCTTGTATGTTGCTGCTGTATAGCCTGGTACGTCACGGCAAGAAGAATGGTGCGGCCAGTGTGTTGTTCTTCGCCTGGAACCCGCTGGTGTTGATCCAGGGGGTAGGCAACGGTCACAACGATATGCTCATGCTTGCCTGGGTGTTGCTGGCTCTCTTGGTATGGCAACGTAGCACTTGCAATCTCCAAGTCATCGGAAGATCGCTCCTCGGCGTCGCAGCGGCAACGCTGGCTCTGCTGACCAAGATGTCAGCTGGGCTGATGAGCTTTCTGCTTGTCTTAAACATCCTCCGGGACATTCCGGCGCGGCGTCGCACGGCGTTGCTGGCCACAATGGCTGGTGTGGTGGCAACATTGGCATTGCTGGCCTTTACACCTTTTTGGCCGCCCTGGCACAGCATCGTCGGGGTGCTTGACGAGATGAGTCACCGGTATACGTACACCATTGCGGCCACACTGCGGCTATGGCTGAGCGGATTCTTGTCAGCTCAGGCAGCTTGGGACGCTCCTCGCACTGCCGGTCAGCTGTTGTTTGTGGGTGTTCTGGGTTGGACAAGTTTACGCCTGTGGCAACGGCGCCTCGATTTGGCATCGGCGAGCTTCTTGGTCTACTTCGCGTATCTTTTGGGTGGCGCCAGCTATCGTATCTGGTACCCGCTTTGGCTCGTACCGTTTGCGGCACTGAGCATCTCACAAATGATACGTCAGCACACGCTACTGTTGTGCCTCACCTCAGAGCTCTCCATCGTGTTTTTCTATTTTGTCTGGCGCTGGCTGTGGCCGCAAGCTAGCTGGCTACAAATGCATCTGTTGGTGATGCCCTGGCAGTTTGGCATTCCGCTTTTCTTGCCCATCATGCTTAGAGCGCGGTGGGTGAGCAGGGATGCGAGAGGACTCTAGGTGCCAGGATTTGGGTGGGAAGTGCTCACAAATTTGAGCATCTCAGACGCAAATATGTCTTGTGCTATCTTTCCATCCCTGGTACACTTTTCCGTGAAATGAAACAAATGAGCGAACGGCTGGCAATATTGCATTACGCTGCGCCGCCGGTGATAGGTGGAGTCGAAGCAACTATCTATCATCACGCCCGTTTGCTGGCTGTCAATGGCTATACAGTAGAGATTATTGCCGGGCGTGGCGAGCCCTTTCATCCCCGGGTGCGTGTTCACCTTGTTCCAGAAGCGGAATCGCAACATCCCAGTGTGCTGGTGGTGGGCAGGCAGCTGGCGAAAGGCGAATGCCCCGCCGGTTTCGTGGCGTTGCGTGACCGTTTGGTCGTCCAGCTGCGCGAATTGCTGGCAGATGCTGCAGCGTGTATCGTGCACAATGCTATGACGCTGCACAAGAACCTGCCCCTTACGGCAGCGTTGCGCATCTTGGCGGATGAGCGCATCACCCATTTCGTTGCCTGGTGCCACGACTTCGCTTGGCAGGACGCGCGCTATCTGCCCACTTTGCACGATGGCTATCCGTGGGACCTGCTGCGCACGGCGTGGCCGGAAGTGCGCTATGTTGTGGTCTCCTACGATCAACGTGCCAATCTGGCAACATTGCTGGATGTTCCCGCCGAATCCATCGCGGTAGTTCCCCCCGGTATTGATCCAGCTGAGCTGCTCAAGCTGGATGGCGAGAGCGTCGCGCTGATCGAACGGCTTGACCTGCTCGCTGCCCACCCTCTGTTGTTGCTTCCGGCGCGCATCACGCGTCGTAAGAACATTGAGTTTGCGCTGCGCGTGATGGCAGCACTCTGCCGTGAGATGCCTGCTGCTACGTTGCTGGTCACGGGGCCGCCAGGTGCCCACAATCCTGCTAATGTTGCCTACTTGGAGTCATTACAGCAGCTTCGTATGGGGTTGGGACTGGTGGAGCGCGTCCATTTCCTCTACCAGTGTGGCCCGAGTGATCGACCGTGGCATGTCAGTGACCGGGTGATGGCCGATCTGTATCAGCTGGCTGACATTCTGTTGTTCCCCAGTGAGCGTGAAGGATTCGGCATTCCAATCTTGGAAGCGGGTTTGGCGCGTATGCCTATCTTTGCGAGTGACATCCCCTCGGTGCGTGAGAATGCGGGAGAATTGGTTCGGCTCTTCGACCCGCATGGCGATGCTGAGCAAGTGGCGCGTGCCATCGCAGACTATTGCACCACAGATCGTACGTACCAGCTGCGTCGACGGGTATTGCAACATTATACGTGGCGCAGTATATGGGAACATCACCTGAGACCCCTGTTGTCAGAGGTGCTCGAAAATGGCTGACATGAGGAGAGCACAGGGTGTAACCGGCGAAAGGCGCCTTGCCAGCCGATACCGTGTGCTGGTCGTGCTCAGCAGCTTGGCCGAGGCACAAGTATTGGTACCTCTCGCCAACCTCATGGCACGCGAGCGGTATGGTCGCGTGATGATTCTCCAGGTGGTGAAGACACCCGATGAACAACCACTTAGCCGCACGGCGCCGCGTGTCAGCCGTCATCGCGAGGCACTGGACACCTTCCTGAGCGAAAACCAATATGGGTCACCGCGCACGCGCACCATCGTGCGTCCGGCACAGCGGGTGTGGGATGCAATTTGGGAAACAGTAGTGCAGGAGCGGGTGCAATTGTTGCTGCTCGCCTGGCCGAGCTCCGCCACTCCCGACACAGCCGTGGACAACTTGGGCGACCCGCGTCTGGATGCCCCGCCGTGTGATGTGGTGGTCGTGCGAATCAACGACTCGTTCATTGCCCAAGGTGGGTGGCCAGCAATGCGAAGGATTCTGCTGCCTGTGCGCGGTGGACCCCATTCCGGTATGGCCTTGCGCGTCGCTCATGCACTGGCACGTGCCAGTGATGCCACGGTAACCTTGCTGCACGAGATGGGCTCTGCTCAACGGGAGGAACAGTCTGCGTTTGAGAGCTTCGCCCATGCCATGCGCAGCTTGAAGGGATTTGTACGGGTCCTCAGCACGCGTGGCAATGTGGTCGATGCGATCGTGGAGCATGGCAATCGACATCAGCTGGTTGTGATGGGTGCTGCAGCCAGGCAAACCGATGGCGTCAGTTGGGGCGGTACCGTGCTCCGGGCAGTGACTGAGCGCCTCACAAGCAATCTGGTGGTCGCTAAGGTGGCAGGAGAGAGGGCATGGCGTGCTCCGACGCTGACATGGGACGAGCGCGTCGTGCATGACCATCCCATCGCGGTGGTGGTGGATCGCTGGTTTGCCGAGAACACATTTCGCAGCGATGAGTTCAGCGATCTCCAGCGATTAGTGGCGCTGAAGGAGCGTGAGCGAGTTCGCATTAGCTTGGGATTACCGGCACTGAACGAAGAGGCAACCGTAGGCAATGTCATTGCTACCGTCAAGGAAACTTTGATGGACGAAGTGCCTCTGCTGGATGAGATCGTGCTCATCGATTCGGGCTCGCAAGATCGCACGTGTGAAATCGCCACCCAGCTGGGCATTCCAGTGTACGTTGCGTGCGACATATTGCCGCAATACGGTACCTATCGTGGCAAGGGAGAAGCGCTGTGGAAAAGCCTGTATGTGTTGAATGGGGACATCATTGCATGGATAGACACAGACATCCGCAACATTCACCCCCGTTTCGTGTATGGCATCTTGGGGCCCCTCTTGCGCGATCCGCGCATCCAATACGTGAAAGGCTTCTATCGGCGTCCACTCCAGCAGGGTGACCGGCTGGAAGCGAGGGCTGGTGGACGCGTCACGGAATTGACCGCGCGTCCATTGCTGAACCTGTTTTTCCCTGAGCTGTCGGGCTTGATCCAGCCGCTGGCCGGTGAGTATGCGGGACGACGACAAATCCTCGAGCAGCTGCCCTTTTTCACCGGCTACGGGGTGGAATTCGGATTATTGGTGGATATCTTGGAGCGCTTTGGCCTCTCAGCGATCGCGCAAGTGGATCTGTTGGAGCGCGTTCATCGCAATCAACCGTTGCCCTCGTTGTCGAAGATGTCATTTGCCATTCTTCAGGTCGCGATGCGGCGGCTGGAGCAACGCCACAAAATCCGCATCGTCGAGGAAATCAACGAGAGTCTCAATCAGATTCGCTACCGCCCCGGTTACTTTTATCTAGAGCCGATCGAAATTGTGGAACACGAACGACCGCCTATCATCACATTGCCCGAATATCGTGCTAAGCGCAAGCTGGATGAGGGAGCGTCGGGGGAGAAATAGGAGAGCTATGAAACGTTTGCATGGTCATATTGGCTTCGTGTCCACCCGCCTGGCCGGCACCGACGGGGTGTCGCTCGAAGTGGAGAAATGGGTCAGTGTCCTCAGGGGCTTGGGATATGAATGCTATTTTTTTGCTGGTGAGTCGGACTGGCCGGCGGAATGTTCATATGTAGTGCCAGAAGCCCACTTCCAACACCCCGATATCCTGGCGCTGACCGCCGATTTATTCGACAATCAAACCCGCTCGCCGGCTACCTCACGACGGGTGCAACGCATCAAAGAACATCTCAAAAAGCATCTCTACCATTTTGTCCGACAGTTCGGCATCCATTTGTTGATTGTCGAAAATGCGCTCTCCATCCCGATGAACGTCCCGTTGGGGCTGGCGCTCACCGAGTTCATCGCCGAATGGTACTTTCCCACCATCGCTCACCATCACGATTTCGCGTGGGAGCGGCAACGCTTCGCCATGAACGCCGCAGAGGATTATCTGCGCGCCGCGTTTCCCCCTACTTTGCGCTCTATCAGCCACGTGGTGATCAACTCGTATGCGGGCCGCCAGCTGGCCTTGCGCACAAGTGCCAACTCGACATTGATACCCAATGTGATGGACTTCGATTCACCGCCCCCTGCGCCGGATGGATATGCGGACGACTTGCGTATGGAACTGGGCATAGAGCCCGAAGCGCATCTCTTTTTACAGCCTACCCGCATCGTGCCGCGCAAGCGCATCGAAAAGGCCATCGAGCTGCTCCGTCGGCTGGGGTGTCCCTGTGTGTTGCTTATCTCTCACGCCTCGGGGGATGAGGGCTCTGCGTACCAGGACTATGTGTTGGAATATGCCCAGCTGATGGGTGTGCAAGTTATCCTGGCAGCAGAGCGAGTCAGTCACCAGCGCGGTCGGCGCCCGGATGGCAGCAAGGTGTACAGCGTCCAGGATGCCTATCAACAGGCGGATATGGTGACCTATCCTTCGCGGGTGGAAGGCTTTGGCAACGCCTTTTTGGAAGCGATCTATTACAAACGTCCCCTCGTGTTGAGCATTTATGAGATTTTCCGCACCGACATCCAACCGAAGGGCTTTCGCGTAATTGGCTTCGAAGATTTCATCACCGACGACACGGTGCAGCAGGTGCGTCGCTTGCTCCTTGACCCCGAACGGGTAGCCGAAATGGTGGAGCATAACTATGAGCTGGGCCGCATCTATTACTCCTATCGCACGCTGGAACAGCGGTTGACCGCTTTAGTTTCGGAGCGGCTGCGCGTACAGAATATGGCCCGAAACGTACAGAGACATTACAGGGTGAGGGAACGAGACGAGCGGATATCGGGCTCAGGGAGAAAATGATGGTCACTGGAAGTGCACTCACCGAAGAAGCTATCTATCAGCTGGAGCAAATCGGCCATGCCGACATCGTGATCGGCATCCCCAGCTACAACAACGCCGCCACGATCCGCTATGTGATCGAGACAGCAGCACAGGGTGCAGCGGGTCACTTTCCTCATTTGCGGACGGCGGTGGTCAATTCAGATGGCGGCTCGACGGACGGCACGCGTGAATCGGCATTACATGCGACCCTGCCGCCAGGGGTGGAGCGCATCGTCACCGTGTATCAGGGGTTACCTGGCAAGGGAAGTGCGTTGCGTGCCATCTTCGAGGCAGCCCAACGCTTGGGCGCGCAGCTATGCATCGTTTTAGACAGTGATCTGCGCAGTATCACGCCGCAATGGATGGAACGGCTGGGCCGGCCTATCATGTCGGGTGAATACGACTATGTGACGCCCTACTATGTACGCGACAAATATGACGGCACGATTACCAACAATATCGTCTATCCTATGACGCGCATGCTCTACGGCGTGGAAGTACGTCAGCCGATTGGGGGCGACTTCGCGGTAGGAGCGCGCCTGTTAGACACGTATCTTCAGCAAGAAGTGTGGGAGAGTGACGTAGCGCGTTACGGCATCGATATCTGGATGACCACCACGGCGATCAATACGGGAGCCCGCATTTGTCAGGCCTATCTGGGTGCCAAAATCCACGATGCCAAGGATCCGGCGGCGGCGCTAGGGCCCATGTTCCGCCAGGTGGTGGGCACGCTGTTCCACCTGATGGCACGTTACGCGGAACGCTGGAAATCGGTGCACCGTGTGCAACCGGCGCCGATCTATGGGACGGTGGAAGCCATCACCCCGGAGCCGGTGCCTGTCAATCTTGAGGCAATGATCGGACGGCTGCACCAGGGGCGTGAAGAGTGGCAAAGTGTATGGGAACAGGTGCTCTCCCCGCACAATCGGCAGGCACTGACCACCATTCTGAGCCAGAGAGTCTCCGCCTTTCGCTTCGAAGCGGCACACTGGGCCGATATGGTGCTCGATTATGCGGTAGCATATCATCGTGGTGTGTTGGACCACGGGCAGATGATGGATTCGATGGTGCCGCTATACTACGGGCGCACCGCCAGCATGGTAGTAGAAAGCCAGGCGATGGATCTGGCAACCTTTGAACACGAGGTTGTACAAACTCAGGCGGAGATTTTTGAGCGGCTGAAGCCGCAGCTGATCGCGCGCTGGGAGACCACGGCGCCGTCATAGTGAAGGGTTCCCTCAAGCTCACTCCCCTGTGGCTGAACCCCCTGGATGAATCTTAAGATAGATGTATCAACCACGCCGCGCGCGTGAGCAAACGGCGGGGATTCACCGCAGAGGACGCGGAGTCCGCAGAGAAGACTTTTTCCACTTCTCTGCGCTCCCTGCGTTCTCCACGGTGAAAGAGCATTCACTCCCGCCCGTCGCGGCGCAGGTCAGGGCATTTCAACTCCCGCGGGTATAGTACCCGATTCCTATGACACGATTCCTATTGAGAGCCACCTCCCCGTCTGATATGCTGGATGTAGTTGAGGGCATTATCGGGGGTGGCTTGAGGTATGGAACACGGATGGATTCGTAGATTGTGTTGGAATCCTATATGGTTCGTCTCGATCTTATCCATCCTCTTGCTGGCAACAAGCAGCATTGCTGCTTTCCCAATTCAAGCGCAAGGTGCTTCATACCATGAGATTGTGCTGACCGCTACCGATAACGGCCGTCAGGTCGCTCTCGATGAGAACACCCTACTGGTCATTCAGTTGGAGGCCAATCCCTCAGCAGGGTACCTCTGGGAGGTCGTGCAAGGCGATCTTTCTCTGATCGTGCAACGGCAGGGTGACGCACCCGAATTTGAGGCATCCTCGGAGATGCCCGGCAGTCCGCTCCTGCAGGTGTTGCGCTTTGCCGCGATTGCATCTGGCGAAACCGAACTGCTGTTAGCATTGCGCCGTCCATGGGAGCATACAGAACCACCGCTGGCCACATTCGCGGTGATGATCCGGACAGTTGGCCCCTTCACGGGTGTGAATCTGCCCATTCCCACCCCAACGTCTTCCCCTACGCCCGTGGTCGAAGTGGCCGCTGCGGACGCAGCCGCGTTGGGCTTGCCGGCACACTTCAATTGGTGCGAACAGGGCAAATGCACACCTATCAAAAACCAAGGAGCCTGTGGCAGCTGCTGGGCATTTGCCACTACAGGCGTGCTCGAATCGGCCATCAAGATACACGACGGCGTCGAGCGCGATCTATCCGAGCAGTACCTGCTATCCTGTAATATGCAGAACTGGGGATGCAACGGTGGTTTTTGGGCACACGAATACCATCAAAACAAGATCCCGCCTGGCGAGCCGGATGCCGGCGCCGTGTACGAAGGCGATTTCCCCTATCTTGGCAAGCAGACCGCGTGCAATGGGCCGCACCAGCACCATGAGAAGCTCCTCTCATGGGGTTTGGTGGCCGGCTATGGCTTGCCCTCCGTGGCAGCGCTCAAGCAAGCGATCTACAACTACGGGCCAGTCACGGCAGGGGTGTGTGCCGGCAGCGCCTTTGTCCGGTACACGGGTGGTATCTTCCAGACAGATGAGAGTAGCCAATGCCCTTATGGTACCAACCATGCGGTCGTACTGGTGGGATGGGACGACACACAGGGGATCTGGTACCTGCGCAATTCGTGGGGCTCCTCTTGGGGTGAGAATGGGATGATGCGCATCAAGTATGGCATCTCATTCGTTGGCGAGGATGCCAGCTACATTGAATACAAGCGACCTACCACTTCGGGTGATTCCCAGCAGAATGATCAGAAGCCCGTGAAGCTCTTCCTGCCGGTCGTAGCACGTCACGGGATTTCCCAGACACCGCCGCCAACCCCACAGCCCCCTATGTTGACTGTTCCCACCAACGGTGGATTTGAAGATGGCCTGAGCGTCTGGTCTGAGTTTTCGCAGCAAGGATGGCAGGTAATTCTAGATAGGGGTCACCTGGCCGTGCCACCGCATGGTGGCGACTGGGCAGCATGGCTGGGCGGCGACGATGAGGAAGTCTCTTACGTTCAGCAGCAGGTGACGGTGCCTTCAGACCGTCCCTATTTGGCCTATTGGCATTGGGTCCATTCTGCCGATGCGTGTGGAGCTGATCGCAGCAACGTGATCGTGGATGGAGTCGTGGTCGAATCCTATTATCTGTGTGCCACGCGCAACACAGGTGGCTGGGTTCAACGCGTGATCGATCTCAGCCGCTACAAGGGGAAAACCGTTGAGCTCCAGTTCCGCGTTGAAACCGACTCTTCGGGAATCAGCAATTGGTATATAGACGATATATGGTTTCAGGATAGCCTAACAGCGCAAACCGGCCCACTTGCCGCCGAAATTCTCCCTCAGGTTGCGGGTAAGTCAGACTTGGCCCACTGATCGCTGATAGGCGCTGTTGTCCCGCGCGGTTTCATAACTCTGGGTAAGGCAGGTCATCCCTTCCGATCGCGATGATACTCTTCTCACCTTATTTCTATGGGGCTGGATCGTGCACCATGATCTGCCTGCCCTTAGCCTCCCCATCAATGGTCCCTGGTGGGTAGGTTCTTTGAGCGGTGGCAAGAGGGATGCAGCAAACCGAGCCGCGCACGTGAGCAAGCGGACTCCCTCCCGGTCCACGGGGAGGATCGGGGTGGAGGCTATACTGCTCCCTGACAGTCGTGTCTCGGATAACCCCCGCAACTCTGGGTTACCGCTTCAACTCGCCCCTAAATTGAAATGTACCTTAGGCTTGTTTCGGTTGCACAAAGAGAAAAATGTGAGTATCATATTTGTGAAGATTGTCGAACTCACGGGATTAGAATTGGCGAATCAGGTTGAAAGGGGTGGAGTTGACAGGTAGAGTAAGGCTTGTGAAGTGATACGACCATTCCGCCTGTGGGATGTTGCTCTGGTGGCACGTCTCCAGCGTGAAGGTGTGCCGCTAGATTTGGAAACCCATTTGACGTGGCCACACTCCCCGCTGGGTATGGCAATTATGTCACATCTGCTGCCAGCACGCGACGGGACACACACCTGCATTGTAGATCATAAGGAGGAGGACGGCGGGGGCTATGGGCTGGCTCAGATGCGACAACGTCCTGGTCGCAATGAGTACATCATCACTTTCATCGCGCCTTCGCTCAGCAGTGGTGGTGGCGCCCACGCGATATGGCAACGGCTGTTGAATCACCTGGCTTTTCAAGCGGGTGAACAAGGTGGTCAGCGTCTGTACGCCGGCCTCCCCGACGAGGGGGAAGAGTATCAAATCTTTCGTCACGCCGGGTTTGTGGCGTATGCCCAGGAGATAGTCTACCGTTGTGCCAACCTTCCACAGTTGCCCAAATCATCGCCGCTGACATTGCGCCCACAGTGTGAGCGTGATAGCTGGGGGCTCCAACAACTGTACGCTGCAGCGACCCCGCGTGCTGTCCAGACGGCTGAAGGTTCCGGTCAGGGAGAATGGGAGCTGTTGCGACAACACTGGCTGACCCAGCCATGGCGGCGCGGTTATGTATGGGAGTGTGCGGGAGAAATTCGTGCCGCGCTCCAGGTGCGCTCAACCCCCACGGCCCATTGGATTCGTCTATTGTGCCACCCAGATGATCTTAATCAAATGGATGCCCTGATCGTTGCCGCATTGATGAAAGTTCTAAAGGGGATAGGAAACAGAAAGATCTTGTGGGCGGTGCGTGCATATGAACCCGGCTTGGCAGCCGCGCTGGGCGGGTACGGTTTTGTCCCTCTAGCCAGCCAGACACTTGTGGTCAAGCATTGTACGGTTTGGGCACGTGAACCGGCGCTTCATCCCGTAACGGCATTGAATGGCAAGGCAGAGCAAGCGGCGCCAACAGTGAAATATCATTATGAGTGAGCAAACTGTGAGTGATACAATCGGTAGTGAGGTTATGACGGACAAAATCAGTGCTCAGTTGAGAATTACGGATGATCTTATCGCTTTGTTAAATGTGCTTCCACCCCAAGTGAGGGAAGCTCTTAAGGAGCTGGATCGCGGCGATGATTTGATCGAAATTGTGTTGGACTTAGGCCGCCTTCCTGAGGCGCGTTTCACCGATAAGGAAGTGCCTTTGTCCGACCGGGAGGTTACGCACGAGGACATCGCTTACGTCGTGCAACGCATTGGCCAGTTTACGTCGGACAATCGGGCGGGCATTGAGCGCACGTTGCATCGCATCTCGGCGATCCGCAACCGCCAGGGGAACATTGTGGGTCTTACCTGTCGGGTAGGTCGCGCCGTCTATGGCACCATCGACATCATTCAGGACATCATCGAGTCGGGAAAAAACATCCTGCTTTTGGGGCGACCTGGGGTGGGCAAG
>JBMFPH010000064.1:0-15510 GCA_049969215.1 Anaerolineae bacterium
CCGGTAGCCGGCGACGCGGTCGACCGCGGTGGAGATGGTCGGTGGGCCGGAGAGGGCGGCGATGTGGCGGTGGCCCAGCGCCAGGAGATAGGTGACCAGGCGATAGGCGCCCCCTTCCGAGTCGCTGCGCACCACATCCACGGCGACACCCGGAATCCGGCGGTCCAGCACCACCACCGGCACCTTCTGTGTCTGGATGGTCAAAACCGGCTCGGCGGTGCTGCGCGCCGGCACCAGGATGAAGCCGTCCACGCGCTTTTGCAGCAGGACTTGCAGGTAGGCGTCTTGTTTGGCTTCGTCCTCGTCGGTGTTGCAGAGGATGAGGCTGAAGCCGTGGGCGTTGGCGACGTCTTCGACGCCGCGCGCCACGGTGGTCCAGAAGGGGTTGGTGATGTCGGTGACGATGAGCGCCAGGACGCGCGTCTTCTTGAAGCGCAGGCTGCGTGCCAGGGTGTTGGGCACATAGCGCAGCTCGGCGATGGCTGCTTCCACGCGGGCGCGTGTCTCCTGGCTGACGTAGCCCGAGTTGTTGATGACGCGCGAGACGGTGATGGGAGCGACGCCGGCTCGGCGTGCCACATCGCGGATGGTCGGGCTCATCTGCGTTGCTCCCCTGGCGGTTCAGATAGGTGCGTCAAGGTCCAGCTCCTTCTGTGGGCGGGGTATGGTATGCGTACCAATCCCCCTACACAACCCAAACGTGGTTGTATGGTACCGATACCAGTATTATAGCAGCTTTTGGGTAGATGTCAAGGGGTTGGGCGGGCTTTTTGGGGGTGGATGGGCGCCAATTGCGCCGCGCATGCGGAGATCTTACACCGCAGAGAGTTCTCTGCGTCCTCTGCGCGCTCTGCGGTGGAAAAGTTTTCCGCTCCCTGACGGTCGCGGCGCGGACAAGGGGTCGTGGCGCGGATGGGGGATCGCCACGCGGTTGGCGCATTACGCCCACTCCCCATCATGGCGATCCAGCGGCGGCAGGGGCACGTGGGGGACACCGCTGGCATGGCCGGCAAGCACCTTGAGGCGATCCTGGAAGTCGAGCATAGCGCGGCGGGCCCACGTTTGCAGGCGTTCCACCGCTTCGCGGTCCACGGTAACCTGGTCGGTGAGGTCGACGGCGCGGGATGCGGCGCAATACGCGGCAGCACCCAGGGTGATCGCGCCGGCATGGGGGTCGGGAAAGGTGGTTTGCGACGCGCCATCGAGGCCGTCCAGCGTGTGATAGGCGTGATAAAAGACGCGCGCCGTATCGCCCGCCCTGGGGACATAGATGCCAGCGACGAAGAGGGTGTTGAGCTGCACCCAGTGACGGAAGGGCTGGTGGCACGGCGCGGTCTCATCGCCGCGGTAAGGCAGCCAGACATCCACGACCTGCATAATGTTGGTGATGCTGCTGATGTCCACCTGCCGGCCGTCCTGGGTGATGGGGATGTCGGCGGTTTGCAGGAGCGGGATGGCGAGGGTGTAGTCGAAAAGCGCCTTGCGGATGCCTTCGTCCAGGTCGTCGGTGGACCATGCCATGTTGCCGGCGTCGGCGAGGGTGCGCGCGACGCGCGTGCGCAGAGTGGTGAGCGTCGTGGCCATGGGCAGACTCCTAGTGCGAATCGCGGATCAGGGCATGCGCATCCGGGATGGCCGACTGGGGCTCGCGGATGCGCGCTTTGCGGGTGCGAGCTTTGGGCCGGCGGGCCGCCGGCACTTCATCCCGGGGCGGCGGGTTGAGGCGGATCGTCTCGACTGCCAGGACGAATTTCTGACCAATGGTGTTGATGGCGGTGATGGTGCCGTTCGGATTGAGATGCCAGAGCTTCAGCGGATGGGGTGTCAGATGGTTGAGCGCTTTTTCGACCTGTGCACGTGTGATCGGCGTGGCCATGGGCGGACTCCTTTCGTTTCCGGATTTTGGGTTTGGGATGGAAGGGACAATGGGTGTCGTTCTCGTCATAATTGGGCAGGGCGCAATTCAGGCAGATATTTGCCTGATCGCGATTCTTGGTCAGGATGGGGGTGGGTGGTCGTGTGGTCATAGCTTCTGTAATGTCTCCATGATGTACAAGGCGTCTTGATGGATGCGGTTGAGGCGCTCGAACAGGTCGGGCAGGATACTCCCCAGGGGTATCGGCTGCTCCGGTATAGCGGGCGGGGGCGTGACCTGTTCGGACGCGGTCGGGATGGGTGGCGTTTGTGCCGTGCGCAGCTGGAAGACGACGTAGAAGCTGTGATGATAGCGCGTGTTGCCGGTGTCCTCATCGGGGTGAGCGGTGTGAATGCCGCTGACCTGGTCGGATGCGCCGCTGAGCTGGCCGGTATCAACCCACAGCGTGACGACCTGGCCCGGATAGAGCGGGATATTGGCGGCGGGTTCGTTGGCGGGCTTATCGCAGATGACCTGAAGTGGGTCGCCTTGGCGGCCTTGCCAGGTGTAGAGGACGATCGCGCCGGTGAGGCGTTCGCCGTCTTCGTCGAGCACGTCGAGATAGACGTGGTGATTGCCGCGGTTCTCCGGGCTGGTGAGGTGATGGACGCCGATGCAACGCATGGCGGCAGCCGGCGCGCGTTTGATCGTGACGCCGTAGGCTGCGGCGTCGTTCTGGCCCGGGTCAGCCAGGAATTGTCGGTTGTAGGTCGTGTGCCACATGGTTTCCCTCACTGCCTGGCCCGCTCTCCCACGCTGCGGGAGAGGGGATGATGGGGGATCGGGGGCGGGCTGGTTCCCCCGATCCCCGTGGGTAGGGACGGGCACAAGGCATGCCCCTACGCAGTGATGTTCTTGCCGATGTCATAGATGCCGGCGGCGGTGAGAAAGGTCACCAGCAGGTTGAGCGCGATGGTGACGGGCTGGGCCAGCTGTGGGTTGGCTTCCAGCACCAACATGAGCGCGTAGAAGATGACGGTGAGCGTGGCGTTCAGCCACGGCGCGTATTGGCTGGGGAAGCCGAGGCCCTTGGCCACCTGCACCAGCGCCACAATCAGCGGCGCAACGGCGATGCTGCCAATGTAGATGTCGGTCATGGTGCATCTCCTTGCGTTCGCGCTACTTGCACAGTGCCTTCACCGTGGTGGTGACGGTGTTGCTGCCGGTGTGGTCTTCGTAGATGCGGATGTAGCGCGCATAAACGGGCACTTGGACGATGCCGCTGTCGTCGGTCGTGTTGGCGCTCACCAGCGTGATGCCGTCCACCCAGTTGGTGGCGTCCATGCTGTACTGGCTCTTGAGCGTGGTGGTGTTGCCGTTGGTCTGGTCAATGATGTACTGCATATAGCAGTACTCGGCGGTGAAGACCTGGACGGCGGGGCCGCCGGCGTCAGCGGTGCTGGTGTCGTTGTCCAGGAAGGTGGCCAGAACCGCGTCCTGCGAGTTGCCGGGCAGGTTGGCGATCGGCGTCGGGATGCCGCCGGCGTTGGCGGGCTGGGACGGCGCGAGCGCGGGGAGTGCCAGCAGCGCCAGCAGGAACACGGCAGCGGCGATTGTTACGGTTAGCTGGATGTCTTTACGGGTTTCCATCGTCATTTTCTCCTTGGGATTAGATGTTGGATTTGATCGCGCCGCGCGGGTCGATGACCGACACGGCAAAGTACCAGCGCACCTTGATGGGCAGCACGTCATTGGTGAAGAGCAGGTGCGTGTTGGGATCGCTGGCGGTGAAGAGTTCGGGCGTGCGGCCATAGCGGAAGCCGACGCCGATAAAGGGGCAGATGTTGGGATCGGCGAGCGCTGCCCACGATTCGGCGTCGGTCCAGTGGGGCACGGTGATGACGTTCTCCTCGGGCAGCATGCGCTTGGTGGGCACGCGGTCGTTGTAATTGGTGCCTGGGCGTCGGTCGCTGGTCACCACCGAGATGGCCTGCGCTTCCAGTTCGACGGGCACGAGCAGGAATTTGGGGCGCGCCGCGATGCGGCGACCGGAGACATTGAGTTGGCTGAGCTTGTACATCGTCTCGATGGCGGTCTGCCAGTTCTCATACGTCAGCGGCTGGTGGATGAGATTGCCCCAGGTGTCCGAGAAGGCGTAAGCGGTTTGTCCTTCGGTGGTGATCTCGGGGCCCACGCCACTGTTGTCGGTGAAGAGGGCGGAGATGACCGAGCTGAGCGTCACCACGGCAGCGGTGGCGAGTTGGCGCGGGACGGAGCGCCATGCTTCGACGTCATCGCGGTCGATCATCTCCAGGGAGAGGGGCAGGTAGCCCCCTTTCTTCACCCAGTCGGCGGTGGTGCGGGCGTCATCCCAGGCGAGCTGGGTATATTCTGCCTTTTCCGCGACGGTGGGGAGATCGCCGATGCCGCCGATGCGCACCCAGGAGACCTGCTGCAACGAGTTGAAATCCTGGACGTAGCTGACGCGCTCCCACCAGCGGTATTCCTCGAGCAGGTCGAACTGCTGCACCAGCGCCTTGTTCATGACGTTGCGCGTCAGTTCGGCCATGCTGGTGGTGTCGGCGTTGTTGCCGTCGGGGTTGTAGGCGAGCATGGCGAGCTCGGGATGGAAGTGGCCGGTCATGGTGCGGTCACCGGTGAGGAGCATATAGAGCTCCTTGATGCCGGTGAGCTTCTCGAATTCGCCGCGGACGGGCAGGCCCATGAGGTGCTCGTAGGCAGCTTGCAGACGATCCAGGCCGGTCCACATATCGCGTGCCGTGACGGGGCGGCGCGGTTGGGGCTGCGGCTGGGGCGTGGGTGGGCTGCCCAGGCCGCTGATGGCGTTGCGTTCCACGAGGGACGCGGTGACGGACACGAGCGCATCGATGCGCTGTTGGAGCGCGTCCAGGCGTTCCAGCAGGCCGCTGAGCGCCGGAGCGCCGTCCGTCGGGTCGGGTGCCGGCACGGGGGTGCCGGTGGGGTCGGTACGTGTGTCTTGGGTTTCCATATGCCTTTCTCCTTGATGGGTACTCAGAGCGGATTGGATCCGGCCGTTGGCGGCCGGGCCGAACACCAGGTCAACGGATTCGACGTAGCTGATTTGGTAGGTGACGCGCGTGCCGTTGCGCGTCTGGGATTGGCTGAAGAAGACGATGGATAGGCCGATGTCGGGTGTTTCCAGGCCGGCAGCTTGGTCGGCGACGATCTGGTCTAAGAGTTGGGCCACCCATTTGGTGTCGTCGCGGTCGTAGAGGCGGATATAGCCTTCGACCGCCTGGGTGATGGGGTTGTAGCGTGCGCCTGCCGTCACGCCGACCAGGTTGCGCAGCGAGGGCAGGTCGCCGGGCTGGGCGTGGTCGATGAAGACGGCGCGGCCATTGAAGGCGGGGAAGCCTTTGGCCAGGGCAGCGGGGTGGATGGTCCAGTTGGTTTCGGTTTGGTCGCGCGCCTTGACCGGTCCAGCCTGAACGAAAGTGGCGCGGTAGGTGCGCGGCCTGGTGCTGGCCTGCAGGGTAAGTGGGTAGGTGAGTTTGTCCATATGCGCCTCCCTTCTGAGAATAGAACATCTGTTCTATCTCTATTATACCACAAAACAATGTTGTAATGGAAGGAAAGCAAATGCACCAATTTCGTAGTGCATTTGGCCTATTTTCGCCTTTTAGGGCGCCGACCCCCGCATGCGGAGATTTTACCGCCGAGATGGTAGGGGTGCAGCGACGCTGCACCCCTACTACGCAGGCATCCGAGCCGCGCGCGTCAGCAAGCGACGATATGACCGCTCCCGGACGGTTGCGGTGCGGACGGTTTTTCTACCGCCGCGCACGCGGAGGGCGCAGAGAATCAAGGGGAAAAAAACCTTTGCGTGCTCGGCGTTCTCTGCGGTGAAAGGTTTTATCGCCGAGAGCGCCGAGAATTAACAGGGGGAAAAACTTCGGTGTGCCCGGCGGTGGATCAGGTGCGCAATTTGAAATCAGGCAATCCGCATAGCATGCGGCGGAAGCCATATGGTTGTACAATATGATGGAGTGTGCCGAAGAGAGCATCGTTGCGTTCCATCTCGATTGAGGTCGAGCAGGCGCGAAGACAGCACGCGCATGCGCTTCACGAAGCCACCACGGGAGCTGATGGAACGCCTGGTTGAGCGGTGACCCCATGAAAACACTGCACGAGGTCCAACGGCGGTTGGCACAACACCGCGAGGAACTGCGCACTCGCTTTGGGGTGCGACGCATCGCCATCTTCGGTTCCTATGTGCGGGGAGAACAGACGGCGGAGAGCGACATCGATATCCTCGCCGAGCTGGAACGCCCCACAGGCTGGGAGATTGTGGATTTGCACACCTACCTGGAGGATCTGCTCGGGATGAAAGTGGATCTGGCGACTATGGGTGCACTCCGGCGCAAGCCATGGCTCTGGCAGTCGATCCAAGAGGAGCTGGTCTATGTCTAAGCGAGATGCGCGCCTTTTCCTGCGGGATATGTTGGCGGCCATCGCCAAGATCGAACGTTACACTTCTGGTTTGGACTTCGACTCATTTGAAGCGAACGACATGGTTGTGGACGCTGTGGTGCGCAACCTGGAGATCATTGGTGAGGCGGCACGTCACATCCCCGAACACTTGCGCCAGCAATATGCCGAGGTGAATTGGCAGCGTGTAGTGGGTTTTCGCAACATTGTGATTCACGAGTACTTCGATGTGGACCTGGAGATTGTGTGGGTGATTGCCACAAAACAGCTGCCAGCTCTCCAACAAGCTCTTCAAGCTATGCTGATCGACCTGGAGCCGAGCGGCTGAAAGCGCCCCTGACCGCGGCGCGGACAAAGGGTATTTTTTACCGCAGAGCGCGCTGAGACCGCTAAGGCGGTGGTGCCGCTCCCTGACGGTCGCGGCGCGGATAAATGGTCGCAGCGCGGATGGTATCCGCTATGTCAACGCTTCCTGTGCGACCTTTCGCCTTGTCTCCGGGCGGGATAGGCGATCACAGGCCCACAATGTGATCAAAGATCAGGATGGCATAGTGCACACACGCCGCTTTGACCGCCTGCCAGTCGTGCCAACGCGGATCGAGATGCTTATATTCACTCAGGTCAAGCCCCTCCAGGTCGTAAGGCAACGGGTTGGCCAGTTGAATCTGCAGCTGCTGCAAGGCCGATTCTTCGTTGGGCTGCGGGTAGAGACGATCAAAGGGCTGCAGAGCTTCGATCACCTTTTCGTCTCCCATGTGATCAGCCAGGGCAACGAAATCAATATAGTCGCGGGTGGCATTCCGCCGCAGGATCAGCACCGCTTTGATGCGCAGCATCTCCGCCTCGGTCGGAAGGGTGATCGTTTCGCCCTGGTATTCAATCTGGGTGGTCTCCAGCGGTTCCTCGCGAATCAGCTGGCGGATGCCGGTTTCGATGCCGTCCAGGCTGCCGAGAATTTGAACAGGACGCTTGATGCGGGCTGTTTTCCAGCCGGCAACTGCCTCCAAATCGGCCAGCACCTGATCGAACCGTTCCCGCAAGTTCGTCAGGACGTGATCGGCATCGGTGGACAGGCGATGCCCCGCATACACCGCCGCGGCACTCCCCCCAACCAGCACCGCCCCTGGCAGAATGCGCTGCAGGTGAGCAGCTGCAGAAAGCACGCGTTCCCACTCAGGTAAGGTGTCGTTCGGCATAGTGTTTCCAGAAATGATAGCGTTGGGCGTAGGGATCGGCGATGTGGGCCTGACACACGCGCAAAATCTTTTGCAACAGGGCGCGGTCGGCCAGCGCGGCCTTGCGCAATTCGGCCCAGTCCTGTCGCTTGCCGCGGGCAATCACATCGTCAATGGCTGCCAGAGTGAACCGCTGATGGGTGAGGTGACGGTGCAACACGATGGTGCTCTCCTCCCGGTTACCCGTATCACACCAGGTGACCCATGGTGCTTGCCAGCCCATTTACCCGCTCCTGCAGTCAGCCTGGCGTGTGGCGGGGTTTCACCCGTATTATAAAACCTTTCGCCTGCCAGCGAGAAATGGATGGGACGTCACAGCCGTGAATGCAGCTTCTCACCGGCGCGCAGCTTGCAGGAGTCGCACCGGGCGCGCCGAGATCGGGTAGAGGCATCCTCTCGCAGGTTCCCAACCTGCGGGAGGGTATGCCGCTGCTGCGTGCTCGGCGTTCTCTGCGGTGGGTTTTGTGCCGCTCCCTGACGGTCGCGGCGCTCCAGGCAATCCGAGCCGCGCGTGTCAGCAAGCGGCAGAGATTTTACCGCCGAGATGGTAGGGGTGCAGCGACGCTGCACCCCTACAGCTCCCTGACGGTCGTGGCGCGGATAAGGCGATTTTCTGCCTCTGCAGGCGGCCACTCTCCCGTCGGTTGACAATCCCCCAGGGGCACACTATAATGGGATTTCAAGTGGTGTCCTGTCGCCTGTCCCTCAGGTGGCATCCCCACCCAATCTGCCATGAAAGGAGGTGCATTGATCCCGAAAACTTTCCGTCATCACCTCTGCCAGTGCCCGGTTGTTCGCAAGACTTGAAATGGACATTCCAAAGGAAAGATCTCCAAGGGAGGATTAACCAATGAAGCACGCTCTGCTCATTTTTGGCACGTTGGTAACGATTGTGGCATTGCTCATCGCGGGTTGCGCTGGGCCGACCGCAGCACCGCCCGCCACGGAAGCGCCCAAGGCGACCGAGGCGCCCGCCACGGAAGCGCCCAAGGCGACCGAGGCACCCGCCACGGAAGCGCCCAAGGCGACCGAGGCGCCCGCCACGGAAGCGCCCAAGGCGACCGAGGCACCCGCCGCCACTGAACCCAAAGCCGCTGCACCCCTCAAGATCGCTTATATCCGACCCACCAATGAGCCCTACTACAAGTATGGTTTCGATGGCGCATCCATGATGGCCAAAGCCATGGGGGTCGAGATACTCGGTTATATCTCCGATATGAAGGCGGAACGCGAACTGGCCAGCATCGAGGACGCCATCACCCAGAAGGTGGACGGCATCGTCCTGATGTCGGTCAGCTCCACGGCGATGACCGCCAGCGTCAATAAGGCATACGAGGCGAAGATCCCCATCTTCCTCATTTTCGGCTACAACGAGGAAATCCTGGACAAAATGGTGGGCACCGTCCAGGCGGACTGCAACCTGTCGGGCAGCATCATCGGCGAGTGGGTCGCCAAGAACATCCCCGAGGGTGAGGTGGCCGTGATCATGGGCCTGCCGGGCCGCGGCGATGCCGAGTGCTACCGCGATGCGTTCAAGCGCGAGATGGAGAAGAACCCCAAGCTCAAGCTGGTCGCCTCGGTGCCGGGTGACTGGAACCGCCAGAAGGCCTTCGACCAGATGCAAAACCTCATCACCTCGAACCCCGACCTGAAGGCGGTCTTCGTGCAGAACGAGGACATGGCATTGGGCGCGATCCAGGCGCTCAAGCAGGCGGGCAAGGAGGGCCAGGTGGCCATCGTCTCCCAGAACGGCGCGCCCTATGGCCTGGAGGCGATCGCCGCGGGCGAGATCAAGGCGACGGTGGCGTGGTCGCCCTCGCAGGAAGCGGCTTTGGCAGTGCGCATGCTGGTTGAGCACCTGCGCGGTCAACCCCAGGACTTCAAGCTGACCATCACCCCGATGAAGGTCATCACCAAGGACAATGTGAACGAGGCAACGCCCTGGGAGCCGACCGAGCAATCCATCCAGGAGACGCTCAAGCTGGATCTGAAGTCCCTGAAGCATCAGTTTGCCACGACAGCCGGTTATTGATGTGCCCGATGTGACGCAGCCTGCCCGGGGCAAGCCATGCCTTTCGGGAGCAGGTTTTGGGCACGCGACGGTGCACAACGCCCAGGGTTGTAGAGGCGAATGATGCTTCGCCCCTACGCCCTGGGCGGGTATCTTAAGCCGAGTTGCTACCCAGGGAAGTTGGGACTACAGGCCGGCATAAGAAGTGTGACTTTTCGCTCCAACCTGTGGATGGTCACCGCGGAGGGCGAGTGACGCGAAATGGCAACAGCATCATCCGAGCCGCGACCGTGCGGGAGCGGCACAAAACCCACCGCCGAGACCGCCGAGGTTTTTTTCTCTGTTAATTCTCTGCGTGCTCGGCGCTCTCGGCGATAAAATCTCTGCCGCTTGCTGACGCGCGTGGCTCGGATTGAGACAAACCTTGTCTCAGGATGAAATGCACTCAGTCAAAGGTGGCAACTTGAGTTATCTTAAGCCCTGACGGGCTGTCAGGCTGTCGCCCGACCGGGGTAGGGGCACGGCATGGCGTGCCCCTACCCCACCATCCACGGGCAGAGCCGAAGTGGGGGAAGCTCCACAGCACACAACTTTCCACGGACCATTTTGCGAGGAGCGCGTAGGATGAAGATCGGAATTGACAGCTACTGCTACCATCGTTACTTTGGCGAAATCTATCCCAACCAGACCGACCCGGGGCGGCGCATGAGCTACCGGGATTTCCTGCGCCGCGCCGTGGAGCTGGGTGTGGATGGCGTCTCGCTGGAGACCTGCTTCTTCGAGAACTTCTCGGACAGCTATCTGGCCAGCTTGAAAGAGATCATCGACGAGGGCCGCCTGGAGGTCGTTGTTGCATGGGGGCATCCCAAGGGCTTCGAGGGGGGCAAGAAGCCGGAAGCGATGGAAGAGATGAAGGCGATGTTCCGGGTGTGCCATGCCCTCGGCGCCAAGGTGATGCGCGTGGTCGGCTCCAGCCTGGACTATCGCAACGACCCCCATGGGCCGCAGATCGATGCCCTGACGCAGCTGTTCAAGGAAGGCGCCCGCATGGCTGAGGGCGAAGGGGTGCGGCTGGCAGTCGAGAATCACTTCGACTTCACCGCCGAGGAGTACCTCGATCTGATCCAGCGGGTGAACTCGCCCTATTTCGGGATGACCTTCGACACGGGCAATGCGCTGCGCATCGGCGATGACCCGGTGGAGGCGGCGCGCATGCTGGCGCCGTATGTCTTCGCCACGCACACGAAGGACGTGGCGCCGCTCTACGGCGTCAGCCCGAAGGAGTGGCATTTCTTCGCCTGCGTGCCGATCGGCCAGGGCATCATCAACATCCCGGCGCTGGTGGATGCGCTCCTGGTGGGCGGCTATCAAGGCCTGTTTGCCATCGAGCTGGACTATATGGATCCCAGGTACCGCGATGAGGACTGGGCGGTGGAGGAGAGCGTCAAGTACCTGCGTAACCTGCGGCAACGCCGCGCGGTCGGAATAACAGGAGGGTGAGGTGGCAGCTGGATCCTTTACGCCGGTTCAGTACCAGGCCCTTCCTGGGGCTCACCTGGGCATCGGGGTGCTCGGGTATGGCTTCATGGGTAAGGTGCATTCGAATGCCTATCTCAAGATCCCCTACAGCTTCAGCCAGCCGGCAGCATACCCGGACTTGATCGCTCTGTGTGGGCGCGACGCAGCCCGGGTGGCCGACCTGGCGGCGCGCATGCGCTTCCGCGGTTATTATACCGATTGGCAGCAGATGATCCGCGACCCGGACATCCACATCCTGGACAACTGCACACCGGACCACCTGCACCACGCGCCCTCGATTGCCGCGGCGCAGGCGGGCAAGCACGTCATCTGTGAGAAGCCGCTGGCGATGACGGTGGGTGAGGCGGCGGAGATGCTCGAAGCAGCCAGCAAGGCGGGCGTCAAGCACATGACGTGCTTCAACTACCGCTTCATCCCGGCGGTGCGCCTGGCGCGTCAGCTGCTGGAGCGTGGCGTGCTTGGCCAGGTGTATCAGTTCCGCGGGCGCTATCTGCAGGAGCCGGGCCACGATCCGGCGGCGCCGCTGGAGGATGTGTGGTATGCCAGCGGCACGCGTTCCGGCATCCTGTTGGGCATCGGGTCGCACATCATCGACATGGCGCGCTTCCTGGTGGGCGAGATCGTCGCGGTGAGCGGCCTGTTGCGCACGTGGAATACCACGCGGCGCAGCCGGGCGGGCGCAACGGAGACGGTCACCGCCGACGAGGCGAACGTCGCCGTGGTGGAATTCGCCAACGGCGCCATCGGCACGCTCGAATCGTCCGGCGTGGCGACGGGGCACAAGAACCAACACACCTGGGAGATCAACGGCTCCAAGGGTAGCATGTACTGGGATCTGGAAGATCCCAACCACCTGTACGTGTACAGCGACGACCTGGCGGCGGAGCTGCGCGGCTTTGCCGCGGTGTCGGTCACCACGGGGGCGCATCCCTTGCAGGTGCTCTACCTGCCGCCGGGCCACAATGTCGGCTGGGAATACGGCCATTTGCATGCGCTGCACCACTTCCTGGATTGCGTCGCCCATGATAAACCGGTGGCACCCTATGGCGCCACCTTCGAGGATGGCTATCGCGTCCAGGTCATCATGGATGCGCTGGCGCGTTCCTCGCAAGATGGGCGGCGCGTGAGTTTGACCTATTGACGGGATGGCTATGGGCGACGCCACATACGTATTGCAGGTGCGGGGCATTCGCAAGAGCTTCTCGGGGGTCGAGGTGCTGCATGGGGTGGACTTCGACCTGGCCGCCGGCCATGTGCACGCTTTGGTGGGTGAAAACGGCGCCGGCAAGTCCACCCTCATCAAGATCATCTCGGGCGTCTATCGCGCCGACGGGGGCAGCATCTGGGTGGACGGCCAGCCGGTGGAGAACCTGACGCCGCAGCGTGCCCATGCTATGGGCATCGTGACCATCTACCAGGAGCGCAACCTGATCCCCTACCTGAGTGTGGGGGAAAACATCCTGCTGGGCGCTGTGCCGAGCAATCGGCTGGGCATCGTGCGGTGGAAGCAGCTGTATGATCAGGCGCAGCAGGTGTTGCAGAACTTGAACCTTGACCTGGATCCGCGTGCGCTGGTGGCCGATCTGAGCGCGGCGCAGCAACAGGCGGTGGAGATCGCCAAGGCGCTTTCGCCGCACGCGGTTGCCGGCGCCGGCGCCCAACGCGCGCGGGTCGTCATCATGGATGAGCCGACCGCCAGCTTGTCGGGCGCCGAGATCGACAATCTCTTCCGCCTGATTTGCCAGCTGCGCCGTGAAGGGGTGGCGGTGGTGTACATCTCGCATCGCCTTGATGAAGTGTTCGAGATCGCCGATGAGGTCACCGTGTTGCGCGATGGTCATCGGGTGCTGTGCCGGCCCATCGGCGAGCTGAACAAGGAGCAGCTGGTCAAGGCGATGGTGGGCGAGGAGCTGCGCTTCACGCATATCCTGGGCGGGAGTGAAGGGGAATGCCTGCTGGAGGCGGACGGCATCGGCTCACCCGGCAAGTTCGAGGACATTTCGCTGCGCCTGAAGCGCGGCACAATCATCGGGCTGGCGGGCACGGCGGGCTGTGGGCGCACGCATGTGTTGCAGGCACTGGCCGGCCTGGAGCCCATCACGCGCGGCAGCATCCGCTTCAAGGGTGAGGAGCTGCAGGGCAAACCGCTCGCGGAGTTCATCCAGCGGGGCATTTGCTTTGTGCCCGCTGAGCGCGACCAGGCCGGCTTGATCCTGGGGATGAGTGTGGCGGGCAACACCTCGCTCGCCAACCTGCGCGCCGTGTGCCGCGGGCCGCTGATGGATCTGGCGCGCGAGCGCGCGTTGGCGGTGCGCTACGTGCGCCAGCTGGACATCCAGGCAAAGGGTGTCGAGCAGGAAGTGCAATACCTCAGCGGCGGCAACCGCCAGAAGGTGATGCTTGCCAAGTGGTTGGCGCTCAACCCGGAGGTGCTCCTGCTGGACGAACCCACGCAAGGAGTGGATGTGGGTGCCCGCGAGGAGATCCACCGCATCATGAAAAAGCTGGTGGAGGAGGGCAAAGCCATCCTCATGGTCACATCCGACCTGGACGAGCTGATGAATATGAGCCAGATCATTGTCGTGATGAGCCAGGGGCGCATTGTGGCGCAGCTGGACGCTCAGAAGACCAATCGTGCGGAGGTGATGGCATATGCGCTTGGCCAGAGAAGCCCGCAGCCCTGTGACGCATAGCTGGCTGCGCGTGTTCGACGTGCAACGCTGGGGGATCGTCTCGGTGTTGATCGTGTTAGTGGCGATCCTGGGCGTGGTCTCGCCGGTCTTCCTGTCGGCGGGCAACTTGCGCAACATCCTGCAGCAGGTGTCCACTATCGGCATCCTGGCGACGGGCGCCACCGTGTTGATGATCGCCGGCGGGATTGACCTGTCGATCGGCTCGATCATCTCGGTGGCGGCGGTGGTGATGGGCACGCTGATCAAGGCGGGCACGCCGGCGGAGCTGGCCATCCTGGTGGGCTTGTTGATCGGCTGCGGCATCGGGTTCATCAACGGGCTGCTGGCCGCCTATACGCGCGCGCATCCCTTCATCCTGACGCTGGGCACGATGACCATGTTCCAGGGGGTGGCGATCATCATCACCGAAGGCTTTCCCATCACCGACCTGGGCCGCCGTTTTGAGTGGATCGGCAGCGCGCGCATCTGGGAAGTGCCGGTGAGCGTCATCATCCTGCTGTTGGTGATGGTGGTCTGCTATTTCCTGCTGCGCTACACGCGCGTGGGGCGCATCGCCTATGCCATTGGTGGCAATGAGTACACCACCTTTCTGGCCGGCATTCCGGTGCGGCGCTATAAGATTTTGTTCTACGTCATCGGCGGGTTCTTCGCCGGCCTGGCGAGCGTCGTGTTGGCGTCGCGCATCAGCTCGGCGATCCCCACCATGGGGGCGGACTACACGCTGCAGGCGATCGGCGCGGTGGTGATCGGGGGTGTGCCGCTGACGGGTGGGCGTGGCAGCGTATGGGGCACCTTCACCGGCGTGTTGCTGTTGGGCATCATCGCCAACGGGTTGAACCTGCTCCATGTGGAAGCCAGCTGGCAGTATGTGTTGACGGGGTTTGTCATCCTGGTAGCGGTGATTTTGCACGAGCAGCGCATGGGCCGCTAGGCGAGTGTTTTTCACCGCTCACAATTGAATAGTTCCAGTCACAGGAGGACGACCATGGACTCCGGTTCGCGCATTTCTCTGGCGGGGATGGTCCTTCTGCTGATCGGGCTATCCCTCTGGGTCGGTTGGGCGCTGAGCGTGCCTGCCTATGCCAACCCCGGCATCCTCTACGCCGCACCGAGCGCACAGGGCAGCGGCAACTGTTCGAGTTGGGCAGACGCCTGCACGCTGCAGACCGCGCTCGCCCAGGCCACCAGCGGCGACGAAATCTGGGTGAAGCGAGGTGTTCATAAACCCACCACTGTTTCTTCCGACCGCACCGCCAGCTTCACCCTGAAGGACGGCGTGGCGCTCTACGGCGGCTTTCTCGGGACGGAGGATGAGCGAGACCAGCGCAACTGGCAGACCAACGTCACTGTGCTGAGCGGCGACATTGGCGGCGACGATATCGTTGACACCAGCGGCGTGGTGACCACCACGGCCAACATCCGGGGTAGCAACAGCTATCACGTCATCTATAGCACTGGTGACACCAGCACCGCCATCCTGGATGGCTTTGTCGTCACCGCCGGCCAGGCGAACGGTGCAATGTTTCAGGATTACGGCGGTGGGATGTTCAACGACAACAGTGACCCGACGGTACGAAACGTCATTTTCAGCGGCAACGCTGCCATCCAGGGCGGTGGGATGTATAACTCCGACAGCCACCCGACGCTGGTGAACGTGACCTTCAGCGGCAACGCTGCCACTCAGGATGGTGGTGGGATGTATAACTC